>DASYAR010000171.1:0-12666 GCA_036501235.1 Planctomycetaceae bacterium | reverse complement strand
GCCGTTCGCTCGTCTCATGGCGCTGCTCGATTCCAATTACTTTCAGCCGGACTGGGGCGAGTTCGATGATCGGCGGGCCGTCCGCGACGTCTCCGCCGAGCTCCGTCGCAACCAGCTTGCGGAAGGCCGCGAGCGGATCATTTCGGCCTTCGAGCGGATCGCCCATCAGCAGTCGTCGGAGACGTCCGATTCGGTGCACGTGCCGGCCCATCGAGCCTGGCGACTGTTGGCGCGACTCTCGCACGCCACGGCCGAGTTGCGCCGTGAACACGATCTGGCGGGCTGGTCGGGAGTCATCGCCAGCCTGGTCCGCGAGATCGGCTTGGACCGCGTGCGCCTCGACGACGAATCGCCCGACTCCGGTCGCACCTTCGGCAGCTTCCTGACGTCCGTTCTGTTCGACGCGGCGCGGGGCGAACAGATTGCCGGAATTGCGAGCCAGCGGTTGACACTCGCCGACTTTCTCGGCGAGTTCACGGATCTCCTGGAACATCAGCGTCTGGCACCCCATCGCCGCGAAGAAGGACGGGTGCGAGTCCTTAGTGCCGAGCAGGTCCGCAATCTCGACGTCCCGCGGTTGTTCCTGGCGGGGCTGACCGAGACCAGTTTCCCCCGACATCGCAGCGATGACTGTCTCTACAGCGAACGAGACCGGCAGGAATTGAACGATTGCGGCTTGTCTCTCGGGCACCGCGCAGTGCGTGCCCAGGAAGAGCTGCTGATGTTTTATGGCGTCGTGACTCGTGCGCGGCGACAGCTCGTTATGACCTATCCGGTCGTCACCGACGAAGGGCAGCCGCTGTCGCGCAGTCCGTATCTGTCGTCGATTTGCGAGTTGTTCGATCCGACAGCGCTCGTGATTGACCTCCAAGAACAGCTCGACCCGATTCCCAAGCTCGAGCGTATTTTGTCGCAGTCTGATTGCCGAGTGCGCGGCATGGCCGATGCCTTGGCCGGCCGGCCGGCGCTATTTCGCGCCGCTTGCGAAGAACAGCGTGCCGCGCGGAATTGCCTGGCGGCCGTCGACATGAATGCCCGGCGGTTTCAGACTGGCGGCTTGACGAATTACGAGGGAATGCTTGAGAACCCGCGAAATATCGAGCGGATCCAGGAGCACTTCTCGACCGAGCACGAGTTCAGCGCGACGCAACTCGAAGCCTACGCCGAGTGCCCGTTTCGATTTTTGATCAAGCATGTATTGAAGCTCGATCCGCCGACGATCCCCGGCGTCGAGACCGATTTTGCCCGGCGCGGTTCGTTGGTGCACGATCTGCTCGCCGAGCTGCATCGCTCGTTATTTGCCGAGGGGAATGAGGCTGGCGAATCGCGAAGCGTGCCGCGCGGCGAGGAGGTCGCAACGACGTTTCACCGATTACTGGCAGCCAATTCGCAGACGCGCGCGTCTGCGGGCTCGGTTCACCAGGCGCTAGAGCGCATCGAGCAACGGTTGCTCGTCGAATGGGGGGAAGCGTACGGCCGGCAATGGAACGATTACGTCGCCACGCTGCCTCGCGACGCGGCCCGGCCGCCATTGCCGGCGTTGTTCGAAGCGGCGTTCGGTTCCGCGATGCCTGGAGCCGTGCGAGACGAAAATGCATCCGTTACCTCTCCAGATTCATTGACGGAAAAGTCGGCGGACGGCACACGGAGTGTGCCTGCTACCCTGGAGGCCGCGACGTTTCCGCCCCTGATCTTCGGGACTGCACAGTCCGCGGTGCGAGTCGGCGGGCGGATCGATCGGATCGACGTGGGGCTGGTGGAGGGGCGGGCCGTGTTCACCGTCATCGACTACAAGACCGGCCGTCGCGCACGCGCGACTTTCGATACGGTCGAAACGGGCCGCACGCTGCAGTTGGCTTTATATGCGCTGGCGGTGCTGCGGCTCGAAATCGCCGGTCCGCAGGCGCAGCCGTGGCAGATGGGTTATTGGCATCTCCGCGAAACGGGATTCATTTCCGATGCCAAAACAAAAAGAACCAAATCCGGCGAGCCGCTCCCCGCGATCGATGATGCCGTCTGGTCGGCACTCGTCCAGACTCTCGATGAAATCATCCCCCGCCTGGCGGCCGGAATCCGTTCGGGGAGATTTCCCGTTTATAACGCCGATCCACTTTGCACGTCCGGGTGCCCGTACAACACGATTTGCCGCATCGCCCAGGTCCGCTCGCTCCCGGAGTCATTGCATAAGGTCCCCCCAAAATAACTTACCGGCGAGCGGCCGGCGTAAGCCGGCTGGTGGCACCGCGCGTCCCATCACCCGTCGTTGTACGACTCGTGGAGCCCTGGTTCGTCTCATTTGAAAAGAGTCTTTAAGCTATCCAATGGCGCAATCCGACAGCGAATCTTCACTCTCCGCCAAACCGGCGCCCCCACCGACGCCGCAGCAACAGGCGGCGATCGATACGAAGCACGTGTCGGTCGTACTCTCGGCAGGGGCGGGGTGCGGAAAAACGTCGGTGCTGACGCAGCGATTCTTGTCGCACCTGGCGCCGGGGCCGCACGCGGTCGAATTATCACGGCTCGTGGCGATCACTTTCACCGAACGGGCGGCGCGCGAGATGCGGGAACGCATCCGCACGCAATGTCTGGACAGGCTCCGCACATGTCCGCCGGCGGACGCAGAGCATTGGCTGGAAATCGCTCGCTCGCTCGACTCGGCTCGCATCAGCACCATCCACGCGTTCTGCTCGTCGCTGCTCAGGTCCCACGCCGTCGAGGCTGAAATCGATCCCAAGTTCGGCCTGCTGGATGAAATGCTGGGGGCCTCGTTTCTGAGCAATGCGATCGACTCGGGTCTGCACAAACTGCTGGCTGACGATGATGCCGATGCGGCCGAACTGGTGTTCGAGTTCGGACTCAGCCGAACGAGAAGTTTGCTCTCAGGTCTCGTGCTGCAGCGTTACCGCATCGACTTTGCGAAATGGGAAAACCAAGCGCCGAAAGAACTGGCATTACAGTGGGACCGCCATTGGCACACGAATATCGTGCCGAAATTGATGTACGACCTGGCTGCCTCGCAAGCCGCACGGAAAACAATGGAACTGCTGGAGCAGCATGAGCCGCGACATGCCGTCATGCAAGAGCGGCGGTCGGCACTGCTCGAACAAATTCCTCTGCTGGCCGCCGGACAAAATCCGGAAGCAATTCTCGAGGCCATTCGAGAAAACGCTCGCGTGCAGGGAGGCGGAACGAAGAAGGATTGGGACAGCGAAGAGATTTACTCCGACGTCAAAGACGTTCTGACCGACTTACGCGGGCGGGTCGACAAGCTGCGCGAGCAACTGGAATACGACCCCGAACATCTTCTGCGCGGGGCCGAGATCGGGCTGTGCGCCTTGCGGGCCGCCAAGAAAGTAGGGACCCATTACGACGCGGCCAAACGCAATGCGGCGGTCGTCGATTTCGACGACCTGCTGCTCCAGGCGCGAAACCTGCTGCGCGACCACGAAGACGTGCGACGGCGCGTTTCCGCCGGCATCTCACTCCTGATGGTCGACGAATTCCAGGACACCGATCCGATTCAAGACGACATTGTGCAGCTTCTGTGCGGCGATGCAGCGCTCACCGGAAAACTGTTCGTCGTGGGCGACGCGAAGCAATCGATCTATCGGTTCCGCCGAGCCGAGCCGAAGGTTTTTCACCAATTGCGAGCGCGAATCGACGCGGCCGGGCGGCTGCCGCTCAGCAAGAACTTTCGCAGTCAGCCCGAGATCCTGGCATTCGTCAACGCCGTTTTCGACGGCGCGCTGGGAGACGAATATGAACCGCTCGAAGCGGCCTCGACCCAGGTCGCGCCCCCACCCTGCGTGGAATTTCTCTTCGCTACCGTCGGATCGGACGAAACGAACGGAGACGATGAGGACAACTCGGCTGCCGCCCGCCGGCGACGCGAAGCCGACTGGATCGCCCGCCGGCTGAAGCAGCTTCTCACCGACGAAGTGCCACGGATCCGCGAACGCCACAAAATCACCGGGGATTTCGAGCTCCGCACAGTCGTCCAGCACGACATTGTCGTTCTGTTCCGGGCGATGAGCGACGTACGGTACTACGAAGAGGCATTGCGTCAGCACGGCCTCGAATACTACGTGGTCGGCGGCAGGGCTTTTTTTGCCCAGCAGGAAGTATTCGACGTCGTCAACCTGTGCCAGTATCTCGACAATGTCGACGACCAGGTCTCGCTCGTCGGTGTGTTGCGCTCGCCATTCTTCTCGCTGTCGGACGACGCCATCGTGGCGCTCGGTCACGCGCCCGCGCGGGCGCTTGCGGCGGCCCCGCCGGCGCACCTTTCGGAAGAGCAGCAGGAACTGGTGCGGTTTGCCGGCGCAGTGCTCGCTGAGCTGCGAGAGAAAAAGGACCGCCTGTCGATCGCCCACCTTCTCAATCTGGCAATCGATCGAACCGGCTATGACGCCGCTTTGCTCACCGAGTTTCTGGGAGCTCGCAAGCTGGCCAACTTGCGTAAGCTCGTGGACATGGCGCGCCAGTTCGATCAATCGGGCCTGTTTACGCTGGCGGATTTCGTCGACCGGCTGCGTGATGCCGTCGGCGAAGAAGCCCACGAACCGCTCGCCGCGACCCATCCCGAATCGAGCAACATTATTCGGCTGATGTCGATCCACCAGTCGAAGGGGCTGGAGTTTCCGGTGGTCGTTGTCGCGGACATGGATCGTCAGGGGCGAGACCAGTTGTCGGGAGCGCATTTCGACGTCGAATTGGGGCCCGTCGTCGGATTGCCCGAGAAATTCGGCATCAAACGCGACCACCCCGCCGTGCGGATGCTGCGGCAAAGCGAACGCGATCAGGATGTGGCCGAATCACGGCGTTTGTTTTACGTGGCCGCGACCCGCGCTGCCGATTTGCTGATCCTCTCGGCTAACCTCAAGCGGGCCGGCGAAGCGGCCAATACATGGCTCAAACTGGTCGCCGAGCGGTTCGATTTGCTGACGGGCCAGCCGCGTCAGGCGCCGACGGCCGATGGCCTTTCGATTTTGGCGAAATACGCCAGCCGTTTGCCGCAGATTTCCGTGCACCGAGCGCCCCCGGAATTGACGCCAGCGGCGAAGGACGTGGCTGCCGGCGCCATTTCGTTGCCGCGATTTCGCGAAGCGATCGAACAATCGGCGCCGGCGCCGCTTCCCAACACTCTCCGCCGGCTTCCTCCAGCCGTCAATTCGCGCCGGCGCTTCAGCGTGTCTGCACTCGAAGACATCGACCGGGAACTCCGTCACGCGCCCCCTGCGGCTGTCGGGGAATATCGGCCAACCGAGCGAGACCAGGTTCACGAGGGAACATCGTTCACAAATTCGGCTTCCGGCGATCTGTCGGCTGCCGAACAGCTCGGAACGCTGGTTCATCAAGTTCTCGAAAGGCTCGATTTTCGCATTCCGCACGAGGTCCCGGCACTGATCGATCGGTGCATCATCTTGGGCGGAAGGCCCATGGACGAATCGGCACGCACGGCGGCCGCCAAATGCATTTCTAATTTGCTCGGTTCGCCCCTGGGCGCCGAATTGGCCCTTGCCCGCGAGATCCATCGCGAGATCGATTTTCTCTTGACCTTCCGCCCCTCCGCAAAGGGGGGGCCAGGAGCGGGCGCGGTGCGCAATGAGGATCGCGAGTTCATCATCTCCGGCACCATTGATTGCCTGTTCGAATCGGCCGGCGGCGGGTGGATCGTGCTCGACTACAAGACGGGTGTGCGAGATAAGTCGACGTCACCGGTCGAGCTTCTGGCCGACTACGAGATTCAATTGGGTCTATATGCACTGGCAGTTCGACAGTTTGTCCAGCGATTACCCGATCGAATCGAATTGGTATTCCTCCGTAGCGGAGTGGACCGCGTCGTCTTCGAACCGACGGAAGCACGTCTGGCGGAAATCACGTCGCGGGTCGGGAACGCGATCCTTTCGACGCGTGGATCGGGCCGGTAAAATATCTGCGCCATGAATGTTCCCCCTGCCGCTCCAGGAACCTCGCCCGGCCCGATCGTCCCACGGGCATCGACGGCATTGTTGTTCGAGCGGCGGCTCTGGATCTGGCCGTTGGTCGCCGCCGGGCTCCTGGCAGTCATCGGTTTCTGGATGCGCTCGAAAGTCGACCAGGCGATTCAAGTCCAGCTCAGAACCGAATTGAAAACGCTCCTCGAGGCCGACGTCGAAGGGTTGAAAATCTGGCTGGATACGCAAAAGTCGAACGCCGTGAATGCCGCCCGATCGGCCGACGTGGTGCGGCTCAGCAGTGAATTGTTCGCCGTGGCCGAGCAGCCGGGCGACATCGTGAGCAATCTGTCAGTGGCCCCCGCGACGAAACAATTGGCTGCAGAACTGGCCCCGGCGGTCGAGGAACATGGCTATTCGGGCTACATCGTCGTGAATCGCCAGCAGAGGGTCGTCGCCTCGCTGGCGGCCGTCCTGCTGGGTGAGCGCGACTTGCCCGGCTACCAGGAGTTTCTCGCCAAAGCGCTGGCGGGTGATCCTGTCGTATCGCACCCCTTTCCCAGCCTGATTCTGCTCACGGACAAAACGGGGCGCACCTCGGTGGGAGTGCCGACGATGTACACTGCGGCACCGATCTACGATGAAGCGGGCCAGATCATCGGCGCCCTCGGATTTCGGCTCAAGCCGGACGTCGATTTCACGCGCATCCTGTCGGTTGCCCGAGGGGGCGAAACGGGGGAAACATATGCATTTAATCGCGACGGCCTGCTGCTCTCGGAAAGCCGATTCGACGACCAATTGAAACGGGCTTCCCTGATCGCCGACAGGCCCGATTCGCAATCGATTTTGCAACTCGAATTACGAAATCCCGGTGGAGACGTCACGGCGGGCTACCGGCCGGCAAAAAACCGGGCCGACTGGCCGCTCACCGAGTCGGTGGCCAGCGCCGTCGCCGGCGACGACGGCGTCAACACGGCCGGATATCGCGACTATCGCGGCGTCCCGGTCGTCGCCGCCTGGAAGTGGCTGCCCGAGTACGAATTCGGCGTCATCACGGAAATCGACAAAGCCGAAGCGTACGCGCCCCTGTCGATTATCCATACGGTCTTCTGGGGGTTGTTCGGACTGCTCGCCCTTTCGGCGCTGGCGATCTTCCTGTTCTCGATAACAGTCTCGCGACTTCGGCAGACGGCGCGGCGTGAAGCGCTCAAAGCGCGGCAACTGGGCCAATACACGCTCGAAGAAAAGATCGGCCAGGGAGCGATGGGCGTGGTCTATCGCGGACATCATGCCATGCTCCGCCGCCCGACGGCCATCAAGTTGCTCAACGTCGAAAAGACGACGCCTCAGTCGATTGCCCGATTCGAGCGTGAAGTGCGGCTGACAAGCCAGCTCAACCATCCCAATACGATCTCCATTTACGACTACGGGCGCACGCCCGAAGAAATTTTCTACTACGCCATGGAACTGCTCGACGGCATCAACCTCGACATGCTCGTCCGTGGCTGGGGGCCGCTCCCCGAAAGCCGTGTCATTCACATCCTGACGCAACTGTGCGGGTCACTGAACGAAGCGCACGGCTTGGGTCTGATCCATCGCGACATCAAGCCGGCCAACATCATGGTTTGCCAGCGCGGCGGCATGTTCGACGTCGTCAAATTGCTCGATTTCGGGCTGGTCAAGGCCGTCGATGCCGAACGCGAGGCGGGATTGACGGCCGCGAATGCGCTCATGGGCACGCCACTCTACATGTCTCCCGAAGCCGTGACGAACCCCGATCTGGTCGATGCGCGAAGCGACCTGTATTCGCTGGGGGCGGTGGCCTATTTTCTGCTCACGGGCACGGCGGTTTTTAACGGGCCGACGATTAACGAGATTTTTCGCCGGCACGTCGACGCGCGGCCGCAAGCGCCGTCCGAGCGTCTGGGGCAGGCAATCGATCCACTCCTGGAAAAAACGATCGTCCGTTGCCTGGAGAAATCTCCCGCCGCACGGCCGGCCAGCGCGCTCGAACTGGCCGACACTTTGGCCCGCTGCGTCGCGGCAGGCGACTGGACCGGCGCCGACGCCAAAGCGTGGTGGGCCACCCGCGCACCGAAGGAAACGGTGGACGGCAGTGATGCAGCAGCCGGCACGACGACGTCGGCCGCCGAACGCCACGACAGCGATGATCCGCTCATCGCGACGATTGCCTAGTGAGACGATTGCCCAGTGAACGGATTCACGGAACGGATTCACTGCGAATCCGACAGGACCGGTTGCGAGCGGCCGAACGCGAGGGCTTCGGCGGCTTCCGGCGCAACGCGCGCCGGAGCGAGCTTGCCATTGGCGCGCAACAGCTCACGCAGCGTGGCCAGACTGGAATACTGAAATACGAATCCGCATTCACGCATCAACCTGTTCGGCGACACAAGCCAGGGATGGCGCAGGTATCCATACAATGCCGGAGGGCAGCGAAACAATGGCAGCCGCAGGTGCCACCAGGCGAACGCGGTCAGTTGGACGACCCAGAACGGCACGTTCACGGCGCGCCGTCCGGATTCCAGCGCCATGTCGGATGCGTGTACCCAATCGGGGGGAGCGACGTTGAATGCGCCGCGGCCGCCGTACTGAAGAATTGTCCAAGTGGCTGCGACCAAGTCATCTTCGTGGACGAACTGCAGCGGTGTATCCTGGCCGTCGAGGAGACACACGAACGGGATGTGCAGCATCAGCCGGCTGAGGTAATTGTCGACCCCCGGCCCGTGGATCATGCATGGGCGGACCCAGCTAACAGCCATGTCGCGATGAGTCGCCTCGAACTCGGCCAGCAGGTGCTCCAGCTCGAGTTTATCCGCGGAATACTGGAACTTTCGGCAAGCATGTAAGTCGGCGTTTTCATCCAGCGGCTCAACGGCGTCGGGCCGGGCTCCATAAACGGTGGCGCTCGAAGCCGTCAAAAATCGCTCGGGACGGATGCGGTGTACTGCGTCCAGCACGTTGCGCAGTCCGCCGATATTGATGTCATGCATCACCTTGACGTCGTGAATGGGGTTCACGACGAATGCCAGATGCACCACCGTATCGGGCCGGAACTCTTCGAGCCGGCGCGCCGTTTCGGGTGATCTGATGTCGAGACGGTGAAACTCGTCGGGCTCTGCCGAGCGGGGAGATACGACGTCGATCCCCAAAATTCGGCAGCCGGCGCCAATGGATTTGACGTATTCGATGAACTTCCGGCCAAAATAGCCGGAGCTTCCTGTCACTGCAATTCGTTGCATTTGCGTCCGTTCGACGAAGGTGATTTCGTATCACCTTGCGACTGCGCATCCCTGCCGCAACGCAGTCGCCGAGTCCTTGATTGACGGGACCTTTGTCCCGAGAAACTGCTGTAGTCGAGAACATAGAGGAATGCGTCGGATTTTGCAAATCCATTTGGGTGTCAGGCGGGAGGGAACAGGCCATCCGCCGCCGCGAAACGGGTCAGCACCTCGACCGCATGGCGGCGAGAGAATCGGAGGTAGCGATACAGCATTCCCGCCGCCTCCAGCAGGGCCAGTGTGCAATAGCCCAATTTTCGCCAGTCGGATTTGCCCCACGTCGAAGAAACGCTGTGCCACAGCATCCCGGATATCAAAATCGCTGCGACGATCAAGAGCCCCAGGCACAGGTTGCGGCACAGGTCGGCCACTTGCCTAAAAAGATCGACCCTCCGTTGCGCGGTCTCTTCACGCTCGACAACAGCGCAGGCGTGATCGAAGATCTCGTAATCTGAGCTCGATACGCCGTCCCGCGCCGCTTCCTGCAAGATGCGGAGTCTGTCGGCATCAGCAAGCGGCTGGAAGTAAGCCGAGAACAGCACGTGTCGCCAGGAGCGAGATAGCGCGCTCGTCAGCAAAATGTCTTGCGGCATCCGCAAGCACTTCCGAACGAACGTCTGCTCGACCAGGATTCGCGACAGGGCCGCCACGACCTGCCCGATGGAATATGCCATTGTCATGTACAACGAGATCCGGCTGGGGGGCCAATCGCGATTGATCAGCCATCGGCCGTCATGCGCGGCCTCGCACGCCCCCAGGATCAGTAATCCGGAAATAAGGTGGCCGGCCGCTTCATAGGGAGATGAACGAGCAGACATGGGCGGACTCCGTCGCGACTCAGCAGGCTGCAATCATCCAGATGACGTTTCATTATGTCGCCGTGTGCAACTCGTTTCCAGCGGGTCGTCCGTCAAACGAGGGTGGCTCGACACCGCGCTGGGGCACTGCCGCGAAGAGCGGTGGTCCTGGCCGGGCAACAGGCAGATCGCGGCAATCGGATTCCGCGGGACAACTGCTAAACTTAATCGGGACGATTCCTGTGCGCGCCTTCCGAAGTCCCGGGAATCTCAGGGCCCGCCTTCGGAAGCTATTCGCGGTCGTCGGCGGCGCTCGCCGAGTCGCTTTCCGGTACAAGGCTCCGATATCCCTGTCCCAGCGCCGCCACGATTTTCCGTTCGCATTCGGGATCTGCCGGATATCCTTCCCAGACCAATTTGCCGTCGCGACCGACAAGAATGGCGTGGGGAATGCCTTCGATTCGGTACTCCCCCATGAGCCGACTTCCCGTGCCGATCGCGTACTCGATCGGTGATTTCGCATTCTTCTGAAATTCTTCGACGATCTCGCGATCTTCCTCCGTAAAGCCCAGAATCCGCAAACCGTCTTCACCATATCGAGCCTGCAGCTCATTCATGTGAGGAATGCCGGCGACGCACGGACGGCACCAAGTCGCCCAGAACTCGATCAGCACCACATTCCCCCTGAGGGCCGCCAAGGTCAGCGGACGATCGGTATTAACCCAATCCGCAGCCACGACCTCCGGCGGCGCTTCGCCGAGCTGCCGTGGCGCCGGTTCCCCCGGACGCGACATCGGCACATTCCGTCCCGTCGGATGAACGGTCTTCGAACAGCCGCACCACAGGCAGGCGGCAATCGCAAATGCCGCTCCTGCCGCCAGCCGCGCGAACTGCACCATCGCCATCCTTGTCCAAAAAGGGCTCTTTCCGGAAATTTGTAGGTCAATGTTGTCCACCGACGCGGACCACCGACCCGCCGTCACGCGATTGTTGCAGGATCGCCGCACCACGTGCAAGTGCGTCGAATTCCAGAATGCGTTATAATTGGAACGTCGAATCCGCCGCACGGAATCTGGGATCAATCTCAGAGGTTCTCTCCATTGACCTTCCGATCGGTGGTTCTTCGGCATTCCCCTTGACGATTCGACGACTGGAAAAGGCCGGCAGATGAAGTTCACCAAGATGCACGGAGCGGGCAACGACTACGTTTACGTGAATTGTTTCGCCGAGGACGTTCCGCGCGACGTCGCTAGTCTGGCAATGGCCGTGTCGGATCGCCACACCGGGATCGGGGCGGATGGGTTGATTCTGATCTGTCCGTCGGAGCGCGGGGACGCCCGGATGCGGATGTTCAATGCCGACGGCAGCGAATCGGAAATGTGCGGCAACGGCGTCCGGTGCGTCGCCAAATACGTCCATGATCATGGCATTGCCCAGAAAGATCGGCTGAAAATCGAGACGGGGCGCGGCGTGCTGGAGCTCGACCTGGAAATCGCGCACGGCAAGGTGGAACGCGTCCGAGTCAACATGGGCGCCCCGATTCTCGAAAGCGCCAAGATTCCCACAACGCTGCCGGGAGACCCTCCGATCCGTCAAAGGGTCTCGGCGGCCGGACGAGAGTTCGAGGTCACCTGCGTGTCGATGGGCAATCCCCATTGCGTGACGTTCGTCGACCGGCTCGATGACGAATGGGTGCACGTGGTCGGTCCGCAGGTCGAACGGCATCCAGCGTTTCCACGCCGTGTCAATGCCGAGTTCATCCAGCTCGTTTCGCCCCGCGAATTCCACATGCGCGTCTGGGAACGGGGCTCGGGAGAAACTCAGGCGTGTGGCACGGGGGCCTGTGCTTCGGCCGTGGCGGGCGTCTTGACGGGCCTGACCGAGCGTCGCGTGCTGGCGCACTTGCCGGGCGGAGACCTCGAACTGGAATGGGCCGAAAGTGGTGAAGTCTACCTGACCGGCGCCGCGGTGGAGGTCTTCAGCGGCGAGTGGCCCGGCGGGGCTTGATTGGCCTTGCAGGAAAGGACTGAACCCGATAATTTCCCCGCCCTCACACTTCCCTCAATGACTCACATCACAGGATCAGGCGGATATCCCGTCGCGCGGAGCGGCCGTTGGCTGCTCGTCGGCTGGAGTCTGTTTCTGATCGGCGGTTTTATCCTGGCCTGGTCTCTCGAGCCCGACCCGCGCGGGTACGGAACTCACCAAAGCCTGGGCTTGCCTCCGTGCACTTTTCGCGCGTTATTCGGAATTCCTTGTCCAGGTTGCGGTATGACGACCAGTTTTTCCCATCTCGTTCGGGGCCATCTGCAACAAGCCGTGCGCGCGAACGTCGCCGGCGTTTTCCTGGCCCTGGCGTGTGTCGCACAAATTCCCTGGTGCTGGTGCAGCGCCGCGCGGGGCCGCCTCCTCGGCATTGCCGATCCGTCGCGAAGCCTGCTCATTTTGATCAGCGTCTTAGGAACGATTTGCGTGTTGAATTGGGTGTTGCGGTTGATTTACGGCTGACGCAGGAAGCGTCGGCCGTAAAGGCTGTTGACAGGGTGGGTCTACGACAGAAATCAGGAAGGACCGGCGATGGATCGCCTGGCAGATTCCGAAACATTACCAGCCGTCGTGCCCCGGCGTGCGGTG
>DASYAR010000170.1:0-12679 GCA_036501235.1 Planctomycetaceae bacterium | reverse complement strand
CAGGTGCCCACGACGCTCCTGGCTCAGGTCGACAGCTCGGTCGGTGGTAAAGTCGGGATCAACCATCCCCACGGCAAGAACCTGATCGGCGCATTTCATCAGCCGTTGGGCGTGTATCTCGATACGGCGGTGCTCGACACCCTGCCGCTTCGCGACTATCGGTCGGGCCTGGCCGAGGTCGTGAAATACGGCGTCATCCTCGACGAGTCGTTCTTCATGTACCTGGAAGGCAACGTCGCCGGCATCAATCAGCGTTCGGCGGGAGTGCTGCGGCATATCGTCGCCCGCAGTTGCCGGCTCAAGGCCGACGTGGTCGAGCGCGACGAATTCGAGCGCACCGGTCTGCGGGCCGTCTTGAATTACGGCCACACCTTCGCCCATGCCTTCGAAACCCTTTCCGGTTATGGCGAATTGCAGCACGGCGAAGCGGTGGCGATCGGCATGGTCTATGCCGCGCGCCTGGCGACAAAACTCGGGCGCATCGACGAATCGATTGCTGTCAGGCAGTCGAACCTGCTGGGAGCGCTCGGGCTGGCGACACGATTGCCCGATTCCACGAAACTGGCGACGGCCGATATTCTTGACCGGATGCGGCTGGATAAAAAGACGGTCGGCGGCCGCTTGCGATTTGTCCTGCCGACGCGGCTGGGACACGTCGAGCTCGTCGACGATGTGCCGGAAGACGTCGTGCGAGCGGTGCTGGACGGATCGTAGCGTTACCGACGTGAAGCGGAGCTCCGCCACTCGTTCCCAAGCTCCGCTTCGCGAAATGCACGCCTGGGCAGTCACGGAGTCATCGCCGTGGTTACGGACTGGATGTGAGGTCTTGCGTGCAATACGTGAAGCGGAGCTTCAAAAGGTGCGTTCCCAAGCGGAGCTTGGGAACGCGTGCGCGAGGCCTCAGTTAAAGTTCTTCGTGCCGGAAGTGTTTGTTCTGCACGGGCACAATTTCCTTGAGGATGTTATACAGCACTTCGGCCGGGGAGCCAAAAGCGTCCACCTCGGCGATCAGCTTGCTCGGATAATACTCGAGGACCGGCTTGGTCTGGTTTTCATAGACCTGAAACCGCTTGCGGATGATGTCTTCGTGGGCGTCGTCGACGCGGTTCTCACGGATGGCTCGCCGGCGAATCCGGTGAACCATCGCTTCCGTATCGGAACATCTGAGGTGCACGATCTTCAGCACTTGGATGTGCTCTTCGACGATCTCGGCCTGCTGGCGGTTCCGGGGGATGCCGTCCAGAATCAGCAAATCTTCGTGCGGCTTGTAATACGACAGAATCGTGAGGGCGTCGATGTTCCGTTTCCAGATGCGGATTGTCGTGGAATCGGGAACGAGCATCCCCTGCGAGCTGTATTGGTAGACCTCTTTGCCGTCGGGTGAGTTGATATCGAGGGCCCGGAACACCTCTCCAACCGACAGATGAAAGAACCCCGGGATTTTCCCCAGAATCTGCCCCTGAGTTCCTTTGCCGACGCCGGGTGGCCCGAACAAAAGTACGCTGTGATACCGCTCTGTGCCCATTCTCGTCCCTTTTGTGTGCCGGCTGGATAGGTTCCGGATGGATAATTCCGGCTGTATGGTAAAGAGACGACTGCGCCGCCACAACTGAAGCCGCCAGGTCACGACGACGGCTTTGAGGTTGCGACGTCGCCAACGCGCTTGCCCGCGGCCGGGCGGCCTCTATATGATCCTGCTCGATCGCCTCGAAATATTTCGGGTTTCGGGCCATGAATTGCATGAGACATTCGAATTTCGACATTTCGTTGTTTGACTTATGGGACTATTCGACAAACTCAAACGCGGCCTCCGGAAAACCAAGGACCTGCTGCATACCGACGTCCGTGACCTGTTCAAGGCGGGCGAAATCCTGTCGGAAGACAAGCTCCAGGATTTTTACGCCCGATTGATCGCCACCGACATGGGAGTGGCCTCGGCCAATGCCATTCTCGACGAGTTGAAACAGAAGCACCTCGGGCGAACGGTCGTCATCGACGAGATTTGGGAGACAATCCGCACGAAGCTGAAGCTCCTGCTGAAAGGAGGGCAGGACCATCTGTGGGACGTCGGCAATCTCCTCTCTCCGCTGAATCTCGCCGTACAGGGCACGACGGTGATCCTCGTCGCCGGCGTCAACGGTGTGGGCAAGACGACCTCGATCGCCAAGCTCACGAATCTGCTGAAGAAACAGGGGAAATCGGTGGTGCTCGCCGCCGGCGACACGTTTCGCGCCGCGGCGGTCGAACAACTCACGCTGTGGAGCCAGCGGCTGGGATGTGAAATCGTCACGAAACCCAGCGGCTCAGACCCGGCCGCCGTGGCTTATGCGGGCTGCATGCGGGCCATCGAGCTTAAGGCCGACGTCTTGATCGTCGATACGGCCGGCCGCCTGCAGACTCAGCAGAACCTGATGAAGCAGCTCGCGAAAATTCAACGGGTGATTTCCGAAAAAATTCCCGGAGCGCCGCACGAGGTGCTGCTGGTGCTGGACGCCACGACCGGGCAGAACGGCGTCAGCCAGGCCCGGAATTTTTCGGAATCGGTGTCGTGCACCGGCCTGATCCTCGCCAAGCTCGACGGCACGGCCAAGGGGGGCATCGTGATTGCGATCCGCGAGACGATGAACCTGCCGGTGAAATACATCGGCGTCGGCGAACAGGTGGACGACCTGGAACTGTTCGATCCGGACGGCTTCGGCGACGCGCTGTTCGATAAATAATGGCGAGCGGGGGACGTGAGTCCCCCGCCGCGTTTGCCGGGTTATTGCCTCCTCGCGCCGTGTCGCTCGCTACTCCTTGCCCTTGGCCTTTTCCGCATTATCAATATCGCGGACAACGACCAACTCGTGTTTCTCGACGTCGTACATGTACCGTCCCTTAAAGGGCAGCACGGGCAATTGGATGTTGTTGGCCTTGATGATCTTTTCCATGAATTCTTCGTAGGTCGGATACCGGCCTTCGATGGCGTTGAAGGTGCCGATTTCCATCATGATCTTCGTTTTCGCTATGCTTTCGATCGCTGGCCCATAGGCATAGAGCGGGGCCGAAATTGGATCGCTGGCATTGATCTTCTGATCGCTGGCGACCTGATTCGCCTTGTTCGGGTCGTATTCACCGATGTCCTGCGTCGTCTTGCGCATGATTCCCTCGCCGGTATTCGTGGGGGACGGCGTGGGATCGACCTTGGGACAACCGACCAGGAATATCGCCCCCAGGCATAACGCAAATACCGGCAATCGGGACATGACGCTCTTCTTTCAGAAAGTGGATGGCCCGGATGGTTATTCCGGATGATTATCGCGGGCCGGGCTATGGAGAGGCCTTTTCCGCGTTTTCGCTGTCGCGAACAACCATGAGCTGGTGCTTTTCGACATCATACACGTATCGTCCCTGATACGGCGGAACTGGCAGTTTGATGTTGTTTTCTTTGATGATTCTCTCCATGAACTCTTCGTGGCTGTTGGGGTATCTGTTTTCGTTGGCGTTAAAGAGATCCAAGGCATGAGTAATTTGTGATTTGGCCGCGCTCTCGACCATCGGGCCGTACGCCGACAGCGGCGCCGTGATTGGGTCGCTGGCGTGAATCTTCTGATCGCTGACGACCTGGTTGGCTTTGTTCGCGTCGTACGCTCCCACGTCCTGCGTCGTTTTGCCGATGATGCCTTGTCCGGTATTCGTCGAGGAGGGCGTGGGATCGACCTTGGGACAACCGACCAGGAATATCGCCCCCAAGCACAAAGCAGCGACCGGTAGTCGGGACATGGCGCCCCTCTCTCAAAGTGTGTAACTCGGATGACTGGTATCGACAACACACTTCAGTCTATCCGTCCCCGCCCACGACGACAACGCGAGCCAGAGGAATCAGCACCGCCGGGCGCATGACATGGCTTGCAAGACGACCCTTGCCGGTTTACCCGGCAGGTGAAGGAGATTGTCTCATTTGCCGACCCCACCGACCTCGCGTCGGTGGTGAGGTGATTCTGCACTACCGAGTAACAATCCGTTCCCCCGCCCCCGCCGGGCTTGTCCCGGTGGAGCGAATGATTCTTCACGGGTCGATCTGCAAAATTCGGCGGCGTTCGGAAGTAAGACGATCTCCGAGGCGGCAGGGGCCGGCTTTTAGCGCCTGCTGCGACTGGTACCGCCTTGCCACGCACCTGCGATTTCGCGAATCCTCACACGATCACATCGTCCAGCGCCGACAGGCTCACGATCTCGTCGATCCGCACGAGCGTGCGTTCGCGATTGACCCGGATGCCCAGCCGCCGCGAATCGACGACGTAGTTCTCGCGCGTGGTCGTCGTGTCGCGCAGGTCGTGCACGTCGGCCTGTTCGAGCACCAGGTACTTCTCGTCATAGGCCGCCAGTGTTCCCAAAAGTACGAACGGCGACGACGTATCGACCACGACCTGCCGTCCGCGGAGTTGTTCGAGAACCGAATCGGCAGGATTCATTTGTCGATCCGTGCCTGCGCGGCCTCGCGGGCTTTGGCCATCACACTTTCGATCGTCACCGGTTTGCCTTCCTGGCGCTTGCTTTCATCCGCCGCTTCCATGAAAGCGTAGATCTCCAGAGTTTCTTCCTCGGTCACAGGAACTTTCCCCGTGCGGAAGAATTTGACGATCTCGAAAATGAGCGGGGCATAACCGCCATATGTGCCGATCTGCTCGATCCCCTTGGTCCCGAAAGCCGTTCCCCCATATCCCGCCTGACCGCCCCCTTCGGCAGTTCGAATGCCGCGGAACGTCCCGACGCGCCCACCTTTCCAGACTCCGGCAGCTACGTCAATCCCCGGTGTGCTGACGCGCGTCACCGATTCGCAGCCGGTCCCCATGACGGTGAACAGCGACTCGACGCCGTGGATCCCGTACCAGAACAGATCCGGGTGGGTGGCTTCCAGAGCGCAAGGGCTGTAGACATCGCAACCTTTCACTTCGCCGATCTTGCCGCCGCGGATGGCCTGCGCGCCGGCGGTGTACCTCAGCGACGACGATGAAAACACAGGCGCCTTGTATTTCCGTGCGGCCTCGAAAATCGCGACGGCATCCGTCAGCGAGCCGGCGATCGGCTTGTCGATGAACACGGGCTTGCCCGCTTTCAGCACCGGCAAGACTTGTTCGAGGTGCGGTCGCCCGTCGTTGGTCTCCAGCAGTACGGCATCCACCTTGGCGACCAGGTCGTCGATCGAGTCGACGATTTCAACTCCCAGATCGCGCACCTTGATCGTGTAGTCGGGGACGCGCTCGACGCTCGAGGGGATGTCCTTCGACCCTTTCGGATAGGCCGCCACGACACGGCAGCCGGCGACCGCGGCTTGATCCTTGTCCGCAGGCGTGTTCAGGATCTTCGTGAATTCCACGGAATGCGACGTGTCGAGGCCGATCATCCCGATCCGAATCGGTTTGGCCGGTTCGGCGGCCTGATCGTCCACGGCCGCCACCAATACGGCAATCAAACCAACCGCCGTGGATGTTGCCGGGTCGGGGAGTGCGGGGGGATCAGGCCGGAACTCAGTCTCTCCGGCGCCCGCCTTGTCGGAGGATTTGCCGGTTCCCAATCCGGCTGCCGCCAGAATCGTGCCCATGTCCCAGATCTTCACCGTTTTGTCCACGCTGGCCGTCGCCAGTTGCTTTTCATCGGCAGACAGGGCCAATTGGTTGATCCGGGCGTCGTGCGCGGGGATCGTCACCAGGTCTTTGCCCGTCGCGACGTCCCAGAGTTTCAGCTCGTTTCCATCGACCGCGCGGCCGCCGCACACGGACAGCAGCCATTTGCCGCTGCCGGCAAAGGCCAGGCTGTTCACGGGACGCGAGTGGCCGTCGAGCGTGCGCACTTCTTTTCCCGTCGCCAGGTCCCAGAGCTTGATCGATTCATCGGCACTGGCGGTGGCCAGCCAGGCTCCGTCGGGTGAAAAGGCGACCGCCGAAACGATGCGCGTGTGGCCGTCGAACACCACCCGTGCGTTCCCCGCAGCATCGAATACGCGGGCCACTCCCTTTTTCGTCGGCCGGTCGACATCCCCCGTGCCGACGGCAATCAATCCGCCGTCCGGCGAGTAGGCCACAGCCAGCGCCGGTTGACCAATCTCAGACAGCGCCGCGCGTGGCTCTCCGGTCGCGACGTTCCACAGCCGCACTGTCTCATCATCGGCGGCGCTGACCAGAGTCTTCTGGTCCGGCGAAAATGCGACCGATGTGACGTAGCCCCGATGACCTTTGAGAGTGCGAACGACTTTGGCCTGACTCACATCCCACAATTCGAGCGACTGGTAGCCCCCCGTCGCCAGCAACTTCCCGTCGGCCGAGAACGCCAGCGCTTTGACAAACCCAGCCCGCTCGGGGAGCGCGGCGACTTCCTGCTTTTCAGCGACGTCGATCAGCTTTACGACCCCGTAGCTGCCCGCCGCGAGGATTTTCCCGTCGGGAGAGAACGCGACGCATTCAACCCAGTCGGGAAACTTGACGAAGACCGACTTCGGTTGGATGGCAGCGCCGGGCGATTTATTCTGGGCCTGCGGCGGCCTGGCTTTACCCCGCGGAGGAGTTTTGCCCTGTGCGTGCGCCCCGGCAGGCCAGGCCAATGCCCACACCGAAAACAGCAACGCAAGATGCCGAGCAAGTCGTGCCGCTCGGCAAACAGGCGTGGCGAAAAATCGCTTCGAAGTCCCGCCGCGGGGGAGGGAATCAGCATGGAACAACATCGTTCGTGGCTCCAGGGACCGACGACGGGTCAAAAACCACCGTTGCGTTCATTATGGCATTAGGCGGTGGGGTTGCAACCGGGTGATGCCGTTCGCACGCCAGGCAGTTTTTATGTCGATCAACGACTTGCGATCGTGGCGCCGTGGTTGAGGGGAGCGGCGATTGTGAATTCGCATTCCTGGGCTTCCGGCGCGGCGGCCAATTCCGTGGCGAGTTGCTGCGCGAACTTGGGATGCGGGCAGAGGACGAACAGCGTCGGTCCCCATGACGACTGGCCGTAACCGCGAAGGTTGCGGACCGCCAAGAGCGGCTCGAGTCGACGGATGCGGGGGTCGGCCAGCACGCCCCCCTGGACGGGCGCGAAATATTCCCCGACCAGCCGGCCGAATTCGCCGATCCCTGCACAGGCCGCTTCGTAATTCCCTTCGATTGTCGCGGGCACGACCTCGGTGAGGGCGATTCGGCAGAGGCGATCGGTGGTCGCGAACGGCATGGGGGGCAGCCTCGCGAACCCCCCGGCTTCGTCGGTTCCCGAGATTCCCGCCGCATCGCGCGGCCGGATCAACAGAAACCGCCACTCATCGGGGATCTCGACGCGCGCGACGAGGGGACTGATCTCGCCGGGACGGCAATGCCCGGCCTCCATCAGCAGGCCTCCGTGCTGAAAACCATAGAGGCCGAGCGCCGAGCGCAACCCGCGTCCGGCACGCCTCGCCAACTCAGCCGGCGGCGCGTCGGATTCTCCCTTCAACAGCGACATGATTTTCGCGATCGCCATGCCCAGTTGCGTCCCCGATCCCAGTCCGGCATGGGCGGGGGGAGCAGCGATGATCTCCAGGCACACAGGATCGAACACCCCTGACCCGCGCAGTCGAGCCAGCAATGCTTCCACTCGGGCCTGCCACCGACCGCATCGCAATTCGTCGGCGGGTGACCGCGCACCACGCACGACAAAACCCGGCCGGTCAATCATCGCGCCCACGCCGCCGAACTCCCGGCGACCCGTCTGGCCATGCGAGAAGAGCCCGAAGTGCAGACGCGCTCCGGTCGTGATGGTGATTTCCGTCATTTTGATCCGCGCGGATCCGCGTCATCCGCGGCCAGTTTTTTTCGTTCGCTTTGCACATGGGCTTCCAGCAGTTGAAAGGCCTCCAGCTCTCGCAGCCCGCTGGTCTTCTGGACGATCATGCGCAGGCGCTCGAACTCGCGCACGATTTCCTCCGCAGGCAACAAATGTGTGCGCGTCGCCAAGATCGCTGCTTCCAGGACGGCGTGTTTTGCCCGGTTGAAGCCGAAGAAGTCGCGCAGTCGGCCGCTGTGCACGACGCGGGCCCGCATCGACACCCGCTGCTGTGAATCGTCGCACTCCTCAATCTCGAATTCGTACCAGCGACACGCTGCCGAGAGCACCTCACCCCTGATCTTGGCCGCTGCAAAGTGCTCCGGTGGCTCAGTCAGGGCGCCGATCGCCGCGCGGGCCAGGAGCAGAACGTCGTCGACGACGTGAAACACGCCCCACGGATGCCGCTTCAGATTCTGGTATGTGCGGCTGGTCTGAAACGGCCGCAGATGCAGCTGTGTGAATGCCTCGTCGACGATCGGCCCCATGGGGGCCGCGTTCAACGTGCCGTGCAGATCGACGCTGGTGACAATTCCTTCGAGAATCATGGCGTTCGAAAGAATTATACCGTGTGCCGCCGCGACTTACTTCAAGAGACCCATCGTAAAGCTGACCAACTGGGTGATGTCGGAGGGCTGCCTCAGGACAGGGATGGCAAAGTCGATGGCGATCGGCAGGGGGCCCATCATGGGGACGCTCAACCGAATGCCGGCCCCCACCGTTTGTCGGTATTCGGTGAAACGGACGCGCGAATCGACGGTCCCGAAGTCGGTGAACGTGACGACCTGAATCGTGTTGTCGGCCGTGAGGGGCAGCAGATATTCGACCGTTCCCAGGGCCTGGAAATTGCCGCCGATCGCTACGCCGTCGACCATGGGGGTCACGCCATAGAACCGGAAGCCGCGAAAGCTCGAAAAACCGCCGGCGAAATACCGTTCGAAGAAGGGAGCCTGGTGGCCGATCCATCCGAATTGTCCGACGGCCGAGATGACCTGCCGGTTTCCCCCGTCGGGCCGTTCGCGGATGAGAAAGTATTGTTTGGCTTCGAAGTCGAACTTGGGATAAGTAAAGTTCCCGAATCCCTGTTCATAGTCGAATTGCATGTAATGCCCGTGGCCGGGCAGAAAGGCATTGTCGCGCGTGTCGTGGACCAGGGTTCCCTTGGCCGTCGTCAGGAAGTTGTCGCCCAGGGTCACGAGAATGTCTTCGGGGACCGGGTCGCTGGGATTCGAGATATTCACGTTTTCGGCCCGCAACGTGACAGCTCCAGACGTGTTCACATTGAATTGTTGCCCCGCCGTCACCTTCGCTCCGGTATTCTTTTGCCACCAATTCGGAAAAATACGGGTTTGGTAATAGCCGCTGACGCCAAAGCTGATGTTCTGTTCGAGGAAATACGGATCACGCCAACTGACGAGATACCGGCTCAGCTGCACGCCCGGCATCGCCTCGAGGCGGAACTGTTGCCCGGCGCCGCGCCAGGCGGTGCCGTCGATGATGTCCTGGAAAGACGTGGGAGGTTTGAAGAGGTCGAAATTGTTTTCTTCGAGGGTGGCGTTGCCCAACAGGCCCGCGTTGCTGTTGACCGACACGCCCAGGTTGATTCGTCCGCTTTGGGTCTCGCTCACGTTCACGTCGGCATCGATGAAGGCCGGCTTTTCTTCCCGCGGCCTCCAGTCGTCGCCCGGGGGACTGTCCTGCACGTCGCTGTTCGGTAGATTCTCGTAGAAATTGCCCGAATTCTGGCCACGCGCCACGCTGGGTGCGTCGTCGGCAGCGGGAGCCCTGGTCTTCGACTTGGAAACCAGCGGCCCGTCCCAGACGTCGCTCTGTCCGCGCGCCAGATTCACCTCGGGGAGTGGGGCGGCCCGCATGTCCGACGGCTTCAAGTGGATTTCGGGAGGTGAGCCTTGCGGTCCCGACTGGGCGGCTCCGGGCCGGCCGCCGGCGAAGATCTGCGCATTCTTCAGCCGCTGTTTGCTCTTTTCGATCTTGGCCATGCTCGCCAGTTCGCCCGGTTTGAAGGTCAATTTCGTCAGGACGGCGTTTTCCTTAGTGTGCGGATGGTCGCCGTTGATCCGCACATTGATCCGTCCGATTCGGTAGGGCCGGTCTTCTTTGATTTCGTAGACAAGGTCGACGTAACCGGGCTCCTCGTAGGACCGGTGACGCGGCTCAACTTTGGCGAAAATCCGCCCCAGTTCGCCATATTGGGCCACGATTTTTTCCTGGTCCGTCTTGATAAAGCGATTGGCCCAGAAGTCATTGGGTTTGACCTTCAGATTTTCGAGCAGTTTTTCCTTGGGAATCACCTTGTTCCCGACAAATTCGATATTGCGAACTTTGTAGCGCATGCCTTCTTCGATGATGTATTCGATATTCACTTTCGCTTTGTTTTCCGAAAGATGCTCTTCGTGCTTGATCTGCACGTCGAAATAACCCAGGTCGATGTAATACGTCTTTAACGCGCTGATGTCTTCCGGTATCGACAGGGGATCGAACTTCCCGCCGAACAGCCAGAGGATCTCGGTTTTCGTTTTGACCTGCGTCTTGAGCACGCTCGACGCGAAAAACTTGTTACCGGAAAAACTGATTTTGGAAACGACCACCTTGGGCCCCTCGACGATTTTGAACACAACTTCGCGGTCTTCGGGCTTGTCTCCCTTCTCGAGCTCGACCGTGGCGTACCGATAGCCCTTCTCGTGATAGTTGCTCAGGATCCGGTGCACGGCCTCTCTGTTCTGGCCCATGTCGTAACCTCCGCCGACTTTGAGTCCGCATTGGTCCGCCAGGTCCTTCAATTCCTTCTCTTTGATCTTATTGTTCCCGTCGTAGGTGATCTTTTCGACAAGCGGTCTCTCGCGAACCCGAAACACCAGCACCGGGCCTTGTTTCGAGTGAGAGATGCGAGTTTCCACGTCGAAGAACCAACGCTTCGAGACGAGCGTCCGCACGTCTTCTTTCGTCACTTTGGGATCAAACGGACGGCCGACCCGCGATTTGATCAGCTTCATGATCTGGTCCGTCTTGATCGCCTTGTTGCCTTCGATCACGATCTTGGCCAGGGGGTCGGACAGCTCTTCGATTTCGGGACCACGTTCGAGCCGCGCCCGCTCGGCCAGCGGCCCGTCCAACTTCGATTTCGGAGGCTTGTGCGAGGAGCTGGCCGGTTCGACGCCGGTCGATTTCCATCCCGGGTTGTCTCCAATGGGAGTGTTCTTGAGCGAAGGGAGTTTGAGTTTCCCCGCGGGCGGGCTCGGAGTGTCGATATCGAGTCCCAGATCCGCCGGGTCGTCGAGTTTGGGTGGCGCCGTTTTCTTGATATCGCGGCCGACGCGCGAGGGCTTCATTTCGGGAACGAGGTCGTCGAGCGAATCCAGGGGCGGAGCGGACTTCGAGGGTTTGACGGGGGGCTTCTCGCTCGGCAACGTCAGGTCGATGTCATCCGGCAACTCGAACGAAGAGGCAACCGGCGCAGAATCTGGCGCGGTGGCCAAAGGCTTCGATTTCGGTGCTGTGGAGGGAACGGTGGGCGCGATCTCCGGCAGCGCCGGAATGTCGTCGGCAGCAGGCGGTTCGGTGTCGTCAGCGAGGAACGGATCCTCGGTCGTCTGCGGCGCTTTCGATTTCGCGGCCCCCTGGATCCCGAATTGGCCCCACCCCGCCGTCGCCGCCGCAGCCGCTGTGGCAACGACGAACAGACAGCGCATGATGTCCGTGCGGACAACACGGCTGGGGAGCCGGACACCATTCATAGGTGACTATTCCCGATGGATTTACGTTGACGAGAGGTGCTTGCGCAAGACGTGACCTGGGAGGGACGATATCCCAAGGGGGGCGAGACAATATCCAATCGCGAATCTTCCGGCAAGATGAATCTATCGTAAGGCGCAGACTGCGGAATCTGGGCAGTGCTGTCAGGCTGGGAAGTAGCAGCTATACAACTCATTCGATGCCGGTCACGCGGCTCATGCCTGCCGCGGAATCACGAGCGAAACGCTTTTGCAGGAGGCGGGCGAACGGGTATCCCAGTCTCGCCAGCGGGTGCCGCGGGCGCGAAAACGCGAGAATGTCGTACCACACGGTGTCTTCGGCGTGGTCCCATTCGATCAGGAACCGTTCTTCTCCCATTTCGGCATGACCGGGAAGTGTGCCGTACGCGAAGCCAAATCGGTCGATCTGTCCCGCCTCATCGACGACCGCCACGATCCGGCAGGCGTTGAGCGACCATAACATGCCAATGCGGGCCAGAATGGCCACGACTTCTCCCGGATGGATCGGTGTATCCGCGGGCCCGGCTTCCAGCCACGAGAGGTGCAATTGATCCCACTTCTGCAAGGCGCTCGTCGCCGCCAGAAATGTGCGTTCGCCGCTGCCCAGTTTCTGGCGCGTGTGATCGACGTTAAAACCTGCCGGCGGATTCCCGAAGGTCGCCCCGATGTCGGCATAAGTGAAATCCAGTCGCGCCTGCTCCGCCAGAAATCTGCGAATCGCAGCCGGCGATGGCTTGGTCAGAGTGAACATCTTGAAATCGACAATTCATTGATCTCAATCGAATTCAACTCTGCGACCCGCCGTCATTGCCGTTTGCGTGCGCGGCACTTTCTTCCACAATCTGCTCCAGAGTCAGCTTGTTGGCCGCGTTGTAGGCCGCCACTTTGTAGCACTCGGCCAGGGTTGGGTAGTTGAAGACAGTCGAGAGGAAATAATCCAGGCCTCCCCCGAGCCCCAGCACGGCTTGACCAATGTGGATCAACTCCGTGGCGCCCGAGCCGATGCAATGACAACCCAAGAGTTTCCGGGTGTCGCGATGAAAGATCATCTTGAACATTCCCGAATGATCGCCCAGGATCTGCCC
>DASYAR010000169.1:0-4696 GCA_036501235.1 Planctomycetaceae bacterium | reverse complement strand
CTCGCCACGGTTGCATCCCTGCCAGGTTGACAGATTCCTATGATCTGTTCGAGCGATGCGCAAATTGCGTGCCGGATGCGGATAAATTCCTGAGACATGCAGCGGCGCGGCTACAGCAACTTTTGAGCCGAACGATATTGGACCCGTTCCCTTTTTAGTTGCCCGCCTCGCGCAAAATCGCTTTCGTTTGCTCGATCGTCGCTGGCGTCGACGGATAAACCAGTGGCGCGTCGGTCCGCTGCCCTTCCAGCCTCGTGACGGCGAAATCGTCGCGGAATCGCGTCAGGGCGAAAATGTACGGCTTTCCAGCCTCCAGCCGCGCGACGTCGGCGAGATTGACGACGCGCAACCGGCTCCCCTGTTCCACCTCGCCTTTGAACACGCGTTCAATATCGATACGGTCGTGCCCGGCGTCGGCACGCTGACCCACCACGACCACATCGGCCTTCAGAATCTGGCCGGGACCGACGACCGGCTTCCCGGTCGTCAACAGGTCCATTGCCAAGAGTGCCAGCGACCACCCGATCGTCAGCACCAGAACGACGATCACCAGCCGCCGGCTGCGTGGTCTGTGAGAAACCGGCGGCGCCACAGGCTGCGGCGCTCCTCCGGCAATCGGGTCACGATGGCGAGAACGCGCGGCTGACATCGATTTGGTATTGGTTGTCGAGCGCCTCTTCGAAGTCGTAGACGTCGCAAAAATCGGCCAGTTGGTCGTTGTCGGTCTTGCTCATCAGGCCGCGGTCGATCAAGTCGAATACGACGCGACCGAAATCGTCGGTCGCACGGATCGACCAGCAATGAAACACCGTCCGGGCCATCAGCCCGAACCGTTCGAGGGCGAATTCGCGAACGCTTTCCAGTAATTCCGGGCCGGAAATATGGGCCCGCGCGTCTCCCGAGTCGTCGACGAGCTCGCGCCCCAGTCGCGTTTGGGCGCGACGCAGCGCCTCGAACAGAAAGGGCTCGACGCTGCGATGATATTTGACCCGCGACGCGGTCGTGCTGTGCGGTGCTTTTTGGGAAGTACTCATGGATACCGGAATCGTCGGTGGACTGCTGTCGTTTCCAATTTCACTACCATTCATTCGTATCCGATGCGCAGGCTTTACGCAAGATGCTTCAGTCGCCGCCCGACTTCTTCCCCTTGCTGACGACCGTCAAGACATCGGCCAAATCGGCGAGAATCTGCCGGCTGTCTTCATACTGCACGAGCAGCTTGCGGGCAAGAATTTCCTGCCCGATGACTTTGCCTTGTCCTTGCCGCGTGACGACGACCGCCCCGACATTGGGCAGATCGCGGCGATATTCCTCATAAGTGTCATATTCGTACCGCAGGCAGCATTTGAGCCGGCCGCAGCGCCCCGAGATTTTCGTGGGATCGAGCGTGGCCTTCTGCAATTTGGCCATTTTCATCGAGACGGGGGGCATCTCGCGCAAATGCGTGTTGCAGCACACCGGCTTGCCGCAATCGCCATAGTCGGCCAATAGCTTGGCCTCGTCGCGAACGCCAATCTGTCGCATTTCGATGCGCACGCGGAATCGCCCGGCCAGGGCCTTGACCAGATCGCGAAAATCGACGCGACTTTCCGAGATATAGTAAAACAGCAGCCGTTCACCGCCGAACAAATGCTCGACGTCAACGAGCTGCATCTGCATTTTGTGCTCGACGATCAGCGCCTGGCAGCCCAGGAACTCTTCCCGCTCCTTGAGCCGCAGCTCGTCGATCTTCTGGCGGTCTTGTTCTGTGGCTTCCCGCAGGATATGCCCTTTGGATTCGGTGGCGCCCAGGTATTCGCGCGTGCGGTCGCTGGCCACGGACAGCACTTCGCCGACTTCCACTCCGCGATCGGTGCGGAGGATGACTTGGGAATTCCGCGCGTAGTTGTCGCGGCCCTTGCTGCCAAATTCACCAATAAATCGCGTCGCCCCATACCGGACGACAAATTTCGCTTCCATAAGCTCCATTCCGTTCCGCCGACGCAGGCAGGCGAGACGCCTGCCCCAAAAACAAGACAACTTGCAACAACGCGTCGCCGGCTTGCCAGCCGGCCTGTCGGGATTATAACGTGTGGCTGCCCTGAAGCGTTACCCTCCCGTCCGAATCTCTGCGCAGAAAGAATCGTGAAACCCCGCCGGCGAATGACGTGGCACGCGTTCTGCGAAGCAGTGGAAGAGGCCGTCGCCTCGCTTCCCGAGCCGTTCCATCGTTACCTCGAAAACGTCGCCGTCGACGTCCAGGAAGAGCCCAGCGAACACGACTACGCCGCTTTGGAAGATCGCGGCGTCGCGGCAAACGGGCTGCTGCTGGGGCTGTTTATCGGCGTCCCACTGACGAAGCAGACTTACGGCGAACCCTTGCCGAACGTGATCAAGATTTTTCGCCGTCCGATGGAGCAGGTGAGCCGGACGCGCGGCTCATTGCTGCGAAACATCCGGGCCACCGTGATCCACGAGTTCGCACACCATTTCGGCTTCAGCGAAGAGGAGCTGGAGGCGTTCGAAGCCTCGCAGCGCGAGGTGGAAAAACAGGAACGCTCGTCGCCGGCGGACGACGAAACCTGACTCTCATCGTTTAATCCGGCAGCCCCCTTGGGGCTGTTTTGTACATCATTCCTCATCACCCTGCTTCTGTTGGTTCTTCCGTTTCGCGGCATTCTTGGCATTCGGCGGCGGTTTGACCTCGATGGTCGGTGCGTTCTTTTCGGGCAACCATCGCGCGAGCTCGGCGAGGGGGCCGGCCGACTCGGGTTTTTTCGCCAGGTTCGTCCATTCGTATGGATCGTCAGATTCGTTGTAGAGCTCGGTGTCGCCGTTCGCGTAGCGGATGAAGCGCCAGTCGGCCGAGCGCACGGCATGATTATTGAAACCGAAGGTGGTCAACGCTGGCCGGTCCCAGGTAGCGCCGGGATCGGCCAGCAGGGAGCGGATGCTGCGCCCTTCGACGTGAGCCGGCGTGGGAATGCCGGTCAGATCGGTGAGGGTGGGATAGATCGACATGAAGTCGACTGTCCGCTGGCAAACACCGCCTGGTTTTGTGACCCCCGGCACGACCCAGATCAGCGGGGCACGAGTCGCCTCCTCCCACAGGGCGAATTTTCGCCAGTGCTGCTTTTCGCCGAGATGCCAGCCGTGATCTCCGAAGAAAACGATGATCGTATTCTTCGCGTAGGCCGATTCGTCGAAGGCGTCAAGCAGCCGGCCGATCATGGCGTCGGTATAAGAGATCGCCGCCAGGTACGCCTGCACGGCCTCCTTCCAGCGACCCGAGGCCAGGATCTGCGCGTGGTCTCCTTCCGGCCCGGCCATCTTCACTCCCGCGGGAGGAACGTCGCTCAAATCGTCGTCGCGGTGCGGCGGCAATTCGATTTCCGACAGGGGATGGAGATCGAAGTACTTGCGGGGCACGTACCACGGCATGTGTGGCTTATGCAGGCCGACAGCCAGAAAGAAGGGCTGGTCGTGCTTCTTCTGCAACTGCTCGATGCCGTAACCGACGATCTTCCATTCACGTAAATCTTCGTCGCGACAGTCGACCGGTCCGAATTTAATGCCGCCGACTCCTTTGTCTCCCGCGGGAACAGGGTCGTTCCCCACTTTATTAAAATAATCGTCCCACTCACTGCGGCGGGGATATCCTCCGTGATAGATCTTGCCCGTACCCGCCACGAAGTAACCCGCCTTGCGAAACGTGGTCGTGAGACACCGATGTGCGGGAATGACGGTGCGCCAGTCTTCCGCGTTGTCGTACACGCCGGTCGTCGCGGGCCGCAGCCCCGACATCAATGCGGCGCGCGACGGATTGCAAACCGGCGCGGCGCAGTAGGCATGTGTGAATGTGACGCCGCGCGCCGCCAGGCGGTCAATGTTCGGCGTTTTCGTCTGCTTGTTGCGCCCCAGGTGGCCGACCCAGTGATTGAGATCGTCGATGGCGATGAACAGCACGTTGGGCCGCTGCGATTCTTCGGCCCGAACGGCAACGGGGCACGCCAGCAGGACAGTAATCCAGCAAACAAGGATTCGTTTCATGGGACGAGCCTTCAGATAGTGAAAGAAACTCATTTTCCCCAACGACTCGGGTTGATGCCGGGTGCTTCAGTCTTCATGCCTGACGGTTTGTGTTGCTGCTCCCATTCGGCGCCGGTCGTATTGAGACTCTTCAGAAACGGCTTCGCGATTTCGGGCGCCGCGTCGACCAGCCGGGCGTCCCACTCCTCGACCGGTTGAATAGGTCCGGCCCACGCCGGCCGGTAGCCCAGCTGAACAAGCTCGCGCGGCCGCGGATCTTTATTCGGATGACTGCCGTGCATCGTGAGCGATGGAATCACGACCGCCGTCCCCGCCGGAACGATCAGCGTGATTTCTTCCGGGTGTGATTTGTAGCGCGCGTACGGGCTGGCATCCGCATGAAACGACAGGTGCGATCGGGGAATCAGGCGGAACGGCGCCCGTTCTGCCGTCAGGTCATCCAGGTAGTACAGAACTCGCAGCAAGCGCGGGCAACTTCCCTCGTAACCGAACAGGTTCGAGCCGTGCGGCTGACCATCAGTGTGCATCGAGATGCCGGGCGACCCGGGGCGGGTGCGCTGGAAAAAACCTCGGGTGAAGACGATGTCCGGCCCCAAGAGATCGGTGAGAAAATCGATCATCGGTGGATATCCGATCAGCTCGGCGACCGTCCGACTGAGCCATTGCG
>DASYAR010000168.1:0-30133 GCA_036501235.1 Planctomycetaceae bacterium | reverse complement strand
AAACGCTTCAACCAGTTGACGGTTCGAGAGCGCGGTTGTTCCGAACAACGATTCCAAGTCGATTCGATGCTCTACGGCCGCGGCGGTCATGGGAAAAACTTCACGCCGGCGACTTGGCCGGATTTATGTTCAAAATAGTGCACTTCACCAATGTTACCCGGCTTAATGATGTTTGGGTACAGGGGGAGCGGCATCGGCAGGTCGAATTATTTCGCAGCCGCCAGATACAGCGCCTTGATATACGGAATCGGCTCGGTCCCGAGTGCCTTCAGAATCGTGCCGCCAGCGGTGAAGCAATGGGTGACCCACGATTCGTCGCCGTACCTGTGGAGCGCGGCCCCGCCTTCGCCTCCTCCGACGTAAACCAGCAGCCCCGCCGCCGTCATCTTCTTGAGCTGGTCCATGAACAGCCGCGTGCCGTGTGCGTACTGCTCTTTCTCAAACATACCGAAGACGCCATTGTGGAAGGCGACTGCCGGGCCTTTGCCGGACGCCAGTTTCTTCTGATGGTACACGATGAACTCGTCGACCTTCGCGGTGTGCAGGGCGATCGTTTTGGGACCGACATCGAACTGCGCGCCGTCGGCAGGAATCGTCTCGCTCGCGGCGCCCGACCCCAGAATGAAGTCGATCGGCAATACGAACTCGACGCCATTCTGGCGCGCCCCGGTGAGCATGGCTTTGGCCTGCGAGATCCGTTCGGGAGGCACATAAATCTTGTTCTCTTTTTGCACGCCGTCGATTTCTACTTTCTGCAATTTGGCGACTCCCATTTCAAAGGGCCGATTCGCCAGGTCGGCGTCGGCCTTCTTGAGCGCCAGCGCCAGCAAGCCGGCGGCGATCACGACGCGTACCTGCCCGCGGTTGAGAATCGCCTGCAAGTCGTCGAGCTTCTCCATCTTCATGCCGCTGAAAACCACCAGCTCTGCCAGCCGCGTCCGCTGCAGGTGAGTCCGCATTTCGCCGTCGATGTACGTGCCCAGCGCGTTCTCGTTCATCGCCACGGGGACGACGGTCGAAGACAGGTCGCGATTGGACGCGGCGAATCCCTCGTTGACGTGCACGCGGCCGATTTTCTCGCGCATGCCGTTCGCGTAGGCCGCCAGCTTCGGGGCCAAACCGGCGAGGTCCGCCGGCTTGGCTTTCCACAGCGACTGCTCGAGTTTGTACTTGCGGGTGTTTTCTAGCAGCACGATCGACCCGGCGGGGAGTTTGGCGACGGCTGATCCGGCGGCTTCCAGGATTTCTCCCGTCTCGTCGTTCATCCAGTCGGTGATGACGGTCAGCTTGCCGCAGTTCACACCGGCCGCGGTTAACAATTTTTCCAGGTAACCGGCGACCGGTTCGAGCGACAGCTGGGGGTCGCGGCCGCGGTGCCCGTACAGGACCTGCACCCATCCCCTTTCGACTCCCAGCTTGAGTGTCTCGACCAGGGCTCGCAGCCGCGCGTCCTCATCGGGCTGGCCCTTCTCGTCGAACACGACGTCGGTGTCGCCGCGAACCAGAACTCGTGTGCCGGCAGGCAGATGCGACAACGACGCGACAGCCGGGATCTGCTTCAGGCACTCCTCAAGCGGCGGAAAATCGGGCGATTTCTCGATCAGCTTGGCACACCACTCCTGGATTCGTTCGACGGAAATTGACACGATGACTCCTCGCAATACAGGCGTTGACTAGCGCTCACGCCAGCAAGTCTGAAAGCTGGCTGGGAGATTGTCAAGGAGATTGCCAAGGCGACGAAACAGCCCATATTGACCAAATTGATTCTCCTGCGTAGGATTCCGCCGCGTGCCGCCCAGAAGGGGATCCTCGAGCGACCGAATGGTCGGAGGCGAGCTGTCATGAACCGCAAACGCACGGGCCTGGTGCTGTTGGGCGCCCTGATTCTGATCGGTGGAGCGCTGGGCCTGTCGCTCAAGCACCAGCCGGCATTCTACAAGGCGGCGCTGGCGGATAAAGTTCCCGTTGAGACTCGTCGCGAACAGGCCACGCAGTTCGAACAGACGACGCTGCAGCTCGTCAACGAGATTCGTTTCGAGGACCATTGGTCGCACGAAATCACCGACGACATGGTCAATGCCTGGCTGGCGGAGGAGCTGCCGCGGAAGTTCGGCGATGCCTTGCCGCCCGACGTCGCTGCCCCGCGCGTCAAATTCGAACAGGGACACTTGCTGCTGGCGTTTCAGGCGCGGCGGGGGATGTGGCACGGCGTGATCAGCAGCCGGATTCGCGCGTGGGTCTCGGGACCGAACGAGCTGGCGCTCGAAATGGAATCGACGCGGATCGGGCTCGTTCCCATTCCGATCGATGAAATCCTCGGCGACCTCGTGAAGAAACTGACCGATGCCGGTTGGCGGCTGGAATGGAAGAATTCCGGCAAGCGCGACGTGCTGGTCATCAATCTCGATTCGGACGACCTCTCGGAAGAGGGCCCACGGGCGGTGCTGGAATCGGTGGACATCGAGCCCAAGCGGCTGCGGATCTCGGGCCGCCGGGCGAGCACTGCCGCGCCTTTGTCACGGGCCAATCTCGAGACAGGGGCGCGATAGTCTTGTCCGTGCGGTTCAATTTTTTTTCCGATAAAAGCGGCGTGACTCAACGAAAACAGCCCGGCGGAAATGTTTCCGCCGGGCTGTCACACGACTCGCTCAGACCACTTTCGTCAAACCGGGGACGGCGATGGTGTACCCGCCTTCGGCATTCGGCATGACCGGCGGATCGGTCTTGAAGTTGTATTCCTTCGGCTGCAGGTTGATATTCGAATTCAGGGCCGTATTCCATTCGATCATCTGGCCGGAATACGTGCACATCCGGCCCAGGATCGACGTCATCGAGCTCTTGGCGCCGTTTTCCGCCTCGTTGATCGGCTTGCCGGCGCGGATACTGGCTTGCAGATCGTCGTGCTCGACCTGGTACGGATTACCCGAGCGTCCCCTGAAGCGCCAGTCGTCCTGGCCTGCGGCTTTGATGTGGCCGCTGCTGATGTCGCAAAGTCCCTTCGTTCCCAGAACGTGTTCGGAAACGCTGCTCCAGCAGCCTTCGATATGCCGGCACTGGCTGAACATCCGGGTGCCGTCGGCATATTCGAACTCGACGAAGTGGTGGTCGAAAATCTCGCCCGCCTGCTTGCCGATGCGGACTTGCCGTCCCCCCTGACCCTGGGCTTTCACGGGGTAAGCGTCTTTCACCCAGTTGATGACGTCGAGGTTGTGGATGTGCTGCTCGCAGATATGGTCGCCCGAGAGCCAGTTGAAGTAGTACCAGTTCCAGACCTGGTACTCCATTTCGGACATGCCCGACTTGCGATCGCGGGTCCACACGCCGCCGCCGTTCCAGTACGCGCGTGCGGTTTGTATATCACCGATGGCGCCGTCCTTCAGGCGTTTGATCGTCTCGATGTACTTGGCTTCGTGGTGCCGCTGGAGACCGACGCCGACCCCCAGGTTCTTCTTCTTGGCTTCGGCTGCCGCAGCCAGCACTTGGCGGACGCCGGGCGCGTCGACCGCGACGGGCTTCTCCATGAAGACGTGCTTGCCGGCGTTGACGGCCGCCTCGAAATGCACTGGCCGAAATCCCGGAGGCGTCGCCAGGACGACCAGATCGACCCCGGCATTGATGACTTTCTGGTAGGCGTCGAGCCCGACGTATTTGTGTTCGTCGGCGACGGCGAACCGATCGGGCTTCTCGGCCAATGCGGTCTTGATTTTTTGAGCGCTGCTTTCGAGCTGCCAGGGGAATGCGTCACCCATGGCGACCAGCTTCACGTTGCCTTGCGTCGAACAGGCTTGCACGGCCGCTTCGCTGCCCCGGCCGCCGCAACCCACCAATCCGATTTTAATGGTGTCGTCGCTGGCCGCAAAAGCGCCGGGGAGCGAGCCCAGGCCTCCCAGCACGCCGGCCCCCACAGCCGCCAGCGAAGACGACTTGAGAAACTCTCGACGGTTCGTGGCCGCAGATTGTGATTCCGGCTGTGTCATGGACAGGCTCCTGTGAAGAGTTGTGAAAACAGCAAATCGTGATGACGAAAGCGAGACTCGTGCGTAAAAACTCTGCTGCTTCGGCCCCCATAAGGCCACGGGATGCTTCCCGTGGGTCAACATGCGACGAGACTCGGCTGCGCCTCGTCGCTAAACCGTTAGCGATCTTTGTTGGGCTCCGTCGGCGGCAATTTGATGTCTTCCCCGGCCAGCGGCCGCACGACGCGAAATCCCAAGAACAGGGCATCCGTATGGAACCAGCGGCTCTTGGGGAGCTGGGGATCCTGAACTTTCCATTCGGGTTTCGAAAACTCTCGCGCGGCGCTGCGGCAGCCGGCCGCGTCCGATTCCCACGACCCACCCCGCGCAACTTGCGGATACTCTTTCGTGATGGGAATGTACGGATGTTCTGCGGAATGTTTCTTGTAGGCGTCGGCGAAGTACTGATCGAGGCACCATTCGCAGACGTTGCCGTGCATGTCGCAGAGGCCCCACGGGTTCGGCTTTTTCTTGCCCACCTTGTGGGGTTTCTCGTCGGCGTTTTCGAGATACCAGGCGTATTCGTCGATCTTTGCCGGGTCGTCGCCGAACGAGTACGCGGTCGTCGTTCCGGCCCGGCAGGCGTATTCCCACTCGGCTTCGGTCGGCAGGCGATAAAACCGCCCGGTCTTGGCGGAGAGCCATTCGCAATACGTCTTGGCCGCCAGGCCCGTCATGCAGATGGCCGGCTGACCGTCGTGGCCTTTACCGAACGTCATGTCGGTGTACGGTTTCGTCGGCTTGGTGACGGCGTCGGCGATTTTGTCGCGAGGGCTGACGGCGGCATTGGTGAGCGCGCGGCGTTTCACGTCGAGGCTGTAACTGTAGATGTCGTATTCGTCCCAGGTGACTTCGCACTTGCCCATCCAGAAGGGGGCGATCTTCATCTTATGCTGGGGGCCTTCGTCGTCGCCGCGTCCCGGCTCGTTGTCCGGGCTTCCCATTAGGAATTCACCCCCGGGGATGGGCAGCATTTCAAATGACACTTCGGTGCCGGTGAGCACCTCGGTGTATTTTTTCATTTCGGCCTGCGTTTTGGCCTCGGATGCTGGAATGGGCACGGGCGGCACTGCCGACGGGGCATCGGCCGATTCCACAGACCGGCCTGACCCGCCCCACCAGACCAGGAGAGCCGCCAGGCACGCCCCGCTTAATACTTTAACCTGTGCAAACCAGCGTGATCGCCCTACATTACTCATTGAGCAATTTCTCCAACCGGACACAATCATGCGGCTTATCACCTGGATCCTGTGTTGTGCGTTCGCACTCGGGCAAGCGACAGATCGGCCGCTCGAGCGGTTCGAATTCAACCAAATCCAGATGGGGATGCCTTTCAGGTTTGTAGTATACGCTCGCGGTGAGGACTCCGCAAACGCAGCGGCCAGTGCCGCATTTGCCCGAATCAAGCAATTGAACGGAATCATGAGCGATTACGATTCCGACAGCGAGCTGATGCGCCTGTGTCGCACGGCCGGATCGGGCCAACCGGTCAAGGTCAGCCACGACCTCCAGGCCGTTTTATCGCGTGCATTGGCCCTGTCGAAAAAATCGGAGGGGGCGTTCGACGTCACGGTGGGCCCGATCGTCAAACTCTGGCGGAAGGCGAGGAAAAGCAAAACCCTGCCTCCCGCCGACGAATTGGCGGCCGCCCGAAAGCTCGTCGGTTATGGCAATGTCCGGCTCGACGAACAGGCCGGCACCGTCGAATTGCTGATCCCGGGAATGCAGCTTGATCTAGGAGGGATCGGCGTCGGTTATGCGATCGACGAGGCGCTGGTCGTGCTCAAGGCGCGCGGCATCGACAGCGCCCTGATCGACGGCAGCGGCGATATCGGCGTCAGCGGGCCGCCGCCCGGCGAGCCAGGCTGGCGGATCGGCATCGCGCCGCTCGACGCCGACAAAGATCCCAGCCGCTTTTTGATACTCAAAAATGCCGCGGTGACGACCTCGGGAGACGCGTTTCAATTCGTCGAAGTCGGCGGCAAGCGCTATTCGCACATTGTCGACCCGCAGACCGGTCTGGGGCTTACCGAACGCAGCAGCGTGACGGTGATCGCTGCCAACTGCACCGTTGCCGACAGTTACACCAAGGCCGTCAGTGTGCTGGGACCGCAGCGGGGATTGGCGCTCATCGACGCCACGCCCCATGCGGCGGCCATCGTCATCCGCGCCCCGCACGGCCGGATCGAAACACTCGAATCGAAAGGAGTGCGGGACTTCGTCTTCGAGACGGCCGCAACCGAATAGCCGGCGGCGGGCCGCAAACAGCAGGCAGCGGGCCAACCGGAATAGCGCGGCAGGAATCAGGACCTGCCATTTGGTACAAACAGAGTTCCCCATTTTCACGTAATTAAGCCGAAGCGGGCAGATTCAGACCGTCAAACCAGGAGCTTGAATGCGAACGCGTGCAACAAAGCAGCAGATTGCGGTCACCATCGGCCTGCTCATCGCGATCGCCGCGGCCGGTTTCTGGTGGTGGCCTCACATTCGCTGGTCCTACATGCTGTCGCGGAACAACATCAAGATCGCTCCGGTGAAGGTCGTCGAGATGCCCCCGGCGAAACCCGTAGCGGGCTGGTACACCTGCCGGGCGGGAGCCGTCACGTTCCAGCTCCCTCCGGCGATGGCTGAAGAAGCTGAACGAACGGTCTCCGCAACTCCACAAGCCCTGACATTGACGACGGCGACCCATGAATTGACTGTGCTGGTGTCGACGGAAGTCGCTCCCAACTACCAACCCTTCCTGGAGCAGCTGGCAGCCACGATGCATTTCTCGCCGATTCAGTTCATTGCCGAATCATTTCGAACGGGCACCGATGATTTTCGGTGGACGATGTCGCGAACTGAGTTGTATCGCTATCAGATGCTGCTCAATCTGTCGTCGGTGTATCCTCACGAAAATGTGGTCGCCGTGGAAACCACGTCTGATGCGGCGAAAGAGGGCAATCTCGTGCGCCACGACAGCGGTTCACAGGCGATGTTCGAGTGGCGGTTGAAGTCGGGCAAGACGGCCGGTTTCTTGAGGTTCCGGGCCATTCAGGGGGAGCTGAACGTCGACGACGTTCGCGCGGCCTGCCAGAGCGTGACGTGTGATGAGACGAAGCTCGGCCCCGCCCTTTCCAAGAGACAGCTCGCCGTGCTGGCGGATACGCTGGAAATCACGCCGAACTAGGCGGCCGTGGCGGGAGTGAAGGAACAACACCGATCGATGATCTACGACTTCGATCAAATGTCGCTGTCAAAAAGAGCCGCTTTCGTCATCGCCGCTCCATTCCTGTTATTCGCGCTCGGGGCCATACTCCCGGTCTTGATGCTCGCATTCCCGATTTACAGTGGACCGGTAGCAATCTGGAGAGTCGTGAGGGGGATCAATCGCCAAGATGATCCGCGTCATCAGAAGCCGCCTCCCAACGCTCCCTGACTTCAATTCGTTCCCAAGCTCCGCTTGGTAACGCTCCTCTCGAAGCTCCGCTTCGCGTTTGGTCCCAGGGCAGATCAGTTCTCCACTCGCCCATCGACGAGCGCGGCAGGCGTACATATGTCCGTTGCCGCTCGGGAAGTAGAGCTTCCCGGCGAGCGGTCTCAAGCGGAGCTTGGGACCACGTCGCTACGCGGCGGCGGGCACGGCCATCTATCTTCCGCCGATGGATCGGCTAGAATAGACTGGACGGTTGATTCTGTGTCGATTTCCCTGTGCCGCAGGCGGCCGTGAGAACGACGGGAATGGACAAGCGCTCCCAATCTTCCGAATTTCCCAATGACGTCGCGGACGATGTCGCCGACGATGCCGCCCGCGATCCATTCGGTTCGACGGCCGTCGCCGAGAGACCGCCGGGTCACTCGCGAATCAGCGATGGACCAGCCGATGACCCGCATGACGAATCGCCGGACAATTCGACGCCGCCGGTAAAGTCCAAGCCGCGGGCGGGCCGGCCGATGACGTCTGCCATCGGCGGGTCGTTCGCGTCGGTCATTTTTCACCTGTGGCTCCTGGCGATGCTCGCGTCGCTGACGTTCGACCGGAACGATCCGCTTCCCGCGACGGCCTTCGACGCCGTCATCACTCCCGACGAAGCGCCGCCCGCCGAACCCGAGCTCGTCATCAAAGACATCGAATTGGCCGAGCCTCACGATTCGCAGGACGAGGGTCACGAAGCGGTCGAGGCCATGAGCGTCGGCCAGGTGAAAGTGCTCGAGCCGCGCTCCACGCCGGCGATGCTGTCGGAAGCAGGGGACGGCACCCGGTTCAATCTGGCCGGAATCGGACATGCCGACCTGCTGCCGCAAGGATTGCGTTACGACGAGCGGATGACGGTGGACGGATCGACCGGGGACGCGATGGTGCAGATCGAAGCGGCCCTCGACCGCGTCACCTGGGAGATCGCCAATCACCTGCAGGAGCGCAAGGTGCTGGTGATCTGGCTGCTCGACGCCTCGGGCAGTCTCAAACCGCAGCGGGCCACGATCTCCAACCGACTCCGCCGCATCTATACCGAGTTGGGCGTTCTGGAAGAGAAGGGGCACATCACCGCCCGCACCGAGCAGGCGCTGCTGAGCGCGGTTGTGATGTATGGCGAAAAGACGCTGTTCGTAACCCCCGAGCCGACCGACAAATTCGACGTCATCCAGGACGCCGTCAAGAACGCGCCGACCGACCCTTCGGGAATCGAAAACGTGTTCGGCGCGGTCGAGCAGGCGATCCACCGCTGGCAAAAATATCGCACGGCTAACGGACGCAGCATTTTGGCCGTCATCGTCACCGACGAGACGGGAGATGATTTCGAACACCTGGAGCCGGCCATTCTCACGTGCAAACGGTACGGGGCGAAAGCGTATGTGATCGGCCCGCCCGCCGTGTTCGGCCGCCGTCAGGCGTTCGTCCCGTACGTTGCGCCGGAAGACAAGAAGACGTACAGGTTGCCGGTCGACCTGGGGCCCGAATCGTTCGCGCTGGAGGTGGCCGCCATCCCGTTCTGGTTCAGCTCGTCGCAATATGATTTTCTGTCGGCGGGGATGGGGCCCTACGGACTGTCGCGGCTCGTGCATGAGACGGGGGGCGCCTATTTTCTGACGACCATGACGACCAGCGCGGCGCTCTCACCGATCGGCAATTTTGATCCCCAGTCGCTCAAGATCTTCGAGCCCGACTACCGTTTCGGAACACCGCAGGAATACATCAACGACGTCAATCGGCACCGCCTGCGGCAGGCGGTGATGCACGCGGCCGATTTGAGCACGAAATACAAGCCGAGCTCGGCTCCGTCCCTCGAACTGCGCGTGACGCCGCAGAATTATCTGCGGCAGTTGAGCGACGCGCAGAAGACGGCGGCTGAGACGACGTATATGATCGAAAACATTCTGACGGCGTTTCCGGGCAATCTGGAAGCCGAGTACCAGAAAGAGACTTCCCCGCGCTGGAGGGCCAATTACAACTTGACATTGGGCCGGCTCTTGGCCCTGAAGGTGCGGGCTTACGAATACAACTCGGCCTGCGCACAGCTCAAGCAGCTCGGCTCGGGCGACGTCGAAACGAAATCGAATCACTGGAATTTCAAACCCAGCCGCAAGCTGGGATCGGGCGCGGCGACGCGCAAAGTGGCGCTGGAGGCCGAGCGGCTGCTCAAGCGGGCGATCGACGACGCGCCAAACACTCCGTGGGGCCTACTCGCGCAGCGCGATCTGAGCATCCCGATGGGCTTCGACGTGGTGCAGAAGTTCGACCCGCCGCCGAAGCGCGTCGAACAGAAGAACGCCCCCGCAGGGCCGGCCAAGAAGCAGGTGCGTCTGGCCAACGATCCACCCCAGAAAAAGAAACAACCCGACAAACCTCCGCCGGCGCCGCCCCCACCTCCGAAATTGCCCAAGCTGTAGGTCAGGTTTTCCAACCCGACCTATTTCTCGCCGATGCAGTACAAAAACTTATTCGAGCGCAGGAACAGGCGATTGTTGCTGACCGACAGGCCCGCATTGCAGATCCCCGCGCTCTCGAGCTGATTGCGGGCCAAAACGGAAAACTCGGGACGGGCCGCCAGGACGAATGTTCCACGATCGCGCGTCACGGCATACAGCTTGTCGCCGGCCGCCGTCACCGAGGAGTACAGTTGCCCCCCATCGGGAAGCCGCTGCTGGTAGGCCGACTCGCCGGTTTTGCTGCTGATGCAATGCGCGATTCCCTGATCGTTGACCCAGTACAAATGATCTCCGACGAGCACCGGCGAAGTGATGTAAGAGGCCACTTTGCGATTGCTCCACAAGACGTGCGTTTTGGTTACGTCGTCGCGGCCGCCGACGCGCACGGCGGCGGCGCCGCCCCCCCCAGGACCGCCCGTGACGAGATACACGATTCCGTCGCGGCTGACGAGGCTCGAACAAATCGCCCCCCCACCCAGCGTCTCGCAGAACCACAAGAATTTTCCCGAGTCGGGATCGAAGCCCCACACCTCACCGCCGACGGCTTGGACGAGCTCGGTTTTTTTGTCGGCCGTTTCGACCAGGAGCGGCGTTCCCCAGCAACCTTCGAGTGAATCGGCAGGGCTCTTCCAAACCTCTTTGCCGGTTTGGCCGTCGAACGCGTAAATCGCCTTGCTCTCGGCGGCTGCATTCACGATCACCAGGTTCTTGTACACGATCGGGCTGGTGGCCGAGCCCCAGCCCATCATGCCTGACCCAGTGCCGACCGACTTGTGCCAGAGCTGCTTGCCATCCAGGTCGAACGCGACGACGCCGGCTTTGCCAAACAGCACGTACACCCGCTGGCCGTCGGTGGCCGGTGTGCTCGACGCGTAGCCGTGCGACGCGAGATAACCCTGGAAGCGGTCTTCGTTGGCGACCCCTTTCACGGCACGTTCCCACAGGATCTTTCCTGAGCCTTCGTCGAGGCACATCAGGACCCGTTCGAGTTTTGCGGAATCGCCCGGGTTCTCTTCGCTGACGCCGAACCCGGTATACGACGTGAGGAAGATTTTACCGCCGCTGATGATCGGCGATGACGTGCCGGGGCCTGGCAGCGGCGTCTTCCAGACGATGTTCTCGGTCTCGCTCCAGCGAGTGGCCGTATGCCGGTCGTCGCTGACGGCACTGCCGTTCGGCCCGCGAAACCGGGGCCAGTCGGCAGCACTCGCCCATCGAGGAATCAACAGCGACGAAAGAAATGCAGCACGGCAGAGCGTGGATAGCGACATGCGGCCCCTCGATAATTTGACAAATGACGAAAACAGAATGTCTAAGGAATGACGTAGCTCGAACGACGAATTCGGAAAAGCGCGCGTGGCCCGGTGGTAGCGCTTATGACTCGGTTTTCTATTACCTCTTGTCATCTTTCTTTTCAGGCTGACCGGCAGGCCCGCCGCTCGGACGACCTGCCGCGCCGCGGCCGCCTGGGGATGCTCCCGGTCCGCCACCGCCGAACCCGCCGCCTCCACCGAATCCAAATTGCGAGCGGTAATCCAACTGCGAGCGATCGAACGGCTTGCCCAGCAGCGCGGCGTATTTGTCCTGCTGGTCCTTGCTGAGCACAGCGGTGACCTTCGCGTCGCGGTCTTTGTTGAGATCCTGCATTTTCTGCATGCGTTCGCGCATCACTTCGGGGCCCGGCGGCGCTCCACCCCCCCCAAACGCAGGCCCGCCGCCGAACAATTCTCGCTGCTTCGCGCCAAACTCCTGATTGATTCCCGCCATTTTCTCCCGTTGTTCTTTGCTGATTTCCAGCGCCTTGCTGACGTCTGGGTCCGTCAGCGACTGGGTCCCGGAAAGCTGCCACGAGATTTGCTGCACGCGCTCGAATTGTGAAGCCGAGAGGTTCTCTTTCACTTTCGGCAAGTATTTTTCGGTGAGGCCTTTCGTGATGGCCATTCGTTTTTCACTCATCTCCTTCATCTTGGCTTCACGCTCTTCAGAGCTCAGGTCCTGCAATTGTCCGAACGCGGCGAAACCGATGCCTGCCTTCTGGCTCTCGGCCTGAAATTCCTGATACATTTCGCCGGCGAGTTTGGCCACATTCTCAGCGGCGTCTGCCTCAAGACCGATTTCCTTCTGGACCGGAGCCAAAGCCACCAGATTAATGATTCCAAGCCCGCCGAAGACACCCCCCATGCCACCAAATCTACCCGCGCGTCCCACTCCACTGCCTCCTCCACCAAAGCCCTGTGCTTTGGCAGAACTGCTGTAGAATGCCGCCGCGACGAGAACAACCAGACCCAGGGTGTGCCGATGGCGAAACATGGAGATTCTCCCGTGCAAGAGGAAACCGCCTGAGCTGCCGCGGCAGACGAGAGTGCCGCCTGAAAGGATGTCCATTTATACCCCTGGCGGTCCAGCGACCGCAACGAGCGAATGCAGGGACCGCCGTGATTAAACCCGGCCGAATCGTCAAGTGTTCCGATGAATTCCAAATCGACTAATGTCGTCATCTCACTCCGTGGGATGACTACCTTACGAGATGCCGACTCATTGGCCCGGCTACTCTTCCAACGGCCGGCCGAGCGTGAATTGGGGATACGTCCGGCCGCGGTTGGGGGGATATTTTTCGCCGACCCACACCACCTTACCTTCCAGACGTGCTTCCAGCCCGCCGGACGTAGCGCGGGCCAATGCGTATTGCCAGCGCGCTTCACTGCCGGATGACACCGCTTCCAGCAATAGCACGACTTCGGGGTCGGTTCCCATGGCGAAGGCATATGCCGCTCCGTCGATGAGGTTCGGGTGCGCTCCTTGCGCATCCTTCAGGTCGTACCGCAAGAGCGGGCGGGGCAGCAGCCGCAGCTCTTCGCGATCGGAGTTGTCTCCCTTCCAGCCCGTCATGGTGGCGGTGAAGCGCGTGGCAATCGCCCGCATTTGGCGGAGCCGCGCGACGGGCGTGTCGGCGGGTTCAGGCGCCTCGGGCACATCTTTGAATTCGACACCGGCGGCATTCGGAGACCAGGCGATGTTGCCGCGATCACGGGCGACGAGCTTCGCCGCGCGCGACAGCGATCCGAATTCGTGGTACAACGCCCCTTCCCAGGGGTAGATGCTGGCCATGGCGACGGGCCGGCCGTGCCAGGCCCAGAAAACCATCATCGCCTCGCCGGCCTGACCGCGGGCGACGTTGCGCCAGCGCAGCACGGGCTGGGGTTTCAGGATCTCTTTCGAGTCGGCATCGGGGTAAACGTCGTACCAGTCGACCGATTTCTCGATCCGGTCGTTGAGCCGTTTCGCTTCGACTTGGGCTTCGTCGCCGGTGGGTTCATCCTCGGCCCGGACGCTTGGGATCGGAGCGAGTGCGAGCAGGCAGCACGAGAACAGAACAAGCAGCGACAGTCCGATTTTCATGGCAACCTCGCATTGGACCGCGGCGAACGACGGACGCACTAAAGACAATGCGTCTTGAGTCTATCTGCGGGGGCAGTGCGGAGCAAGCTCGCAGGCGACTCGGGGAGCTGGAGGGGGCATCCATCCATTAAATGGAGGTGGTCCCCACCGGCCCCGCGTGGCACGGGGCCGGTGGGATCGTGCAGGCTATCTTTGGTTGCGGCTGATGGACGCGACGAGCTCTCCGCGGTTCTATTTTTTTTCAAACGCATCGGGCGACGCCGGATTCCGGGTGACCTCGCCGAACGTCGCCAGGATGCTGGGGATGTTGAGCAATACGACAACCGCCGTTCCACCTGCCAGGAGCATGATCAGCATGGTGGAATGCGTGTTTCCACTGGCCAGATTGCCGAGCGTGTGAAACGGGTCGGTAATCCAGTACTGAGGCCGCGACGCCGTGCGGAACGCTTCAAAGAAATACAACGTCTGCGGTAGAATCGAACCCAGCGCGACGAGCAGCAAGGTGAGAACGCGGGCGTGCGCAGGGCGGAAGTCGCCAAACACCCTGCGGGCCAATCGCGCCACGGCCGAGCCCAGCCCCAGATAAAAGGCGACATAGCAACACAGTCCCAGCACGTAATTGCACGTGGCCTCGTTATTGGAAAAGCTGAACGACATCGCCGCCACGACAAAAATCGCCAGGGCCGCCAGATGTAAAATGATGTAGAGGTATCCGCGTGCGCCGCCGGGCATCAGCGGCGTCCGCAGCAATCGGACGATGAGGAACCGCGATTGCCCCCTTCGCACGCGCCGCGACAAGGGGTCGGTCTCGGTCGCCGTGATCAACCCCAGGAGCCCCCATTGAATGGCCGCCAGAGTCGCCAGAATTGAGAGGGCCTCGTTGATTTCATTGGAGCCGATGGTCGAAGTTCCGAAGTAAGAATGCCATTGGAGCCACGCCGCCAGCCAGGCCACAGCCAGCCAGAATATGCCTGCAGCCGCCAGCCGCACGCCGGTCGTGCGATTGTCGGCGTCGAATGTCAACTGGCCGACGGCAATTTGCAAAAAGAGAATGCCATACGCCGCGACAAAGCTGGCGATCACGCCAGCGACCCACCAGAACGCGGCCGAATCGAGCTCGAACGGCGCTTCGAGCACGCCGTTGACCAGCGCCAGCGAAGCACCGAATGCGTTCAAGAGGGCGATCAACATGCCCAGCGTCATGAAGATTTGCCAATACCGCTGGTTGCCGAATGTGCCGGCCGTCAGCGCGATGAGCGACAGCATCATCGACCCCACCAGCGACGCCACCAGCACCAGCGCGATCGAGACGACGTCGATCCCCTTGAGGAGCTTGGCAAAGGCCATGAACGGCGTGATGGCGGAGTAATAGATGAAGATCTGCAACAGGGCCGACGACAACTTGCCCCATACGATCTCGCGGGGCTTGAGCGTGGTGATCGACAGCACTTCCCAAGTGTGCAGGTCGCGCTCCGACAGCAGGCTGCGAAAGGCGCTGAACGGCACGACGACGAACACGGCCACCGCGAGCACGATGTAATAGTTGAAGAAAAACGTCCGCCCGATCTCGCGGTATTCGGCCCCGGCCCCTTCGACCACCACGCCGAATACAGAGATCAGCCACGACGCCGTGAGCATCAGAAAAAAAGTGGCGACGAATTGCCGGCTCTTGAGCGACTGCCGGCTCTCTTTGACGAGAATCGGGTTCAGCCATTCGCTGGCGCGGTCGATGCGGGAGAGAGGTGGGGCAGTGGCGGAAGACATCTATTGCATGATCCCTTCCGTGATCGCCATAAACGCATCTTCCAGGTTTTCGGTCTTGCCCGAGAACTCGACGACCTCGGCCCCCTGGTCGATGAGCAGCTTGAGGAGCGCGGCCCGGGCCGCATCGTCGCCATCGTACTGAAACGACACCGACTGGCCTCCCACACTGATCTGGCTCACGTAGGGTTGCACCAACAACAGGCGTTCCAACTGCTCGGCATGGCGCAACACGCGCAAAGTGAGCAGCGACGTCGTGCGTCCCCGGCGCGTTTTGAGCCTGTCGAGGATTTCGGCGACGGTACCGCTCGCCAGGATTTTTCCGGCCTCGATGATCACGGCCGAGTCGCAGATCTCCGACAGCTCGGTGAGGATGTGCGAACTGATCAGAATGGTTTTCTGAAGATCGGTGGCCAAGAGGTGAATCAGCTCGCGCAGCTCGACGCGGGCCCGCGGATCGAGCCCGGCGGCCGGCTCGTCGAGGATCAGGACGCGCGGGTCGTGAATCAGCGTTCGTCCCAGTCCCAGACGCTGCGATAATCCCTTCGACAGCGTGTCGATTGGCTTTTCGGCCAGCCGGCCCAGCTCGGTGAACGCCATCACGCGCTCGACGGCGTCGCGCCGCGCGGCGCCGCGGAACCCGTAGGCCCGTGCGTAAAAATCGAGGTATTCGAACACGTTGACGTTCGGATACCGTCCGAATGAATCGGGCATGAAGCCGAGGATCCGGCGGACCTTGTCGGGATCGTCGACGACCGAAAAGCCTTCCACGAACGCGTCGCCGGCCGTCGGCAGATCGAGCGTTGCCAGGATTCGCATCGACGTAGTCTTGCCGGCGCCGTTCGGTCCGATGAAGCCCACAACCTGCCCGGGGCCGGCCTGGAACGACACGTCGCTCACCGCTTTGAGCTTGCCGAAGTACCGGTGAATGTTGCGAAACTCGAACGCCACCCGCGTGCCGTCGGCAGGTTTCGTCTGTTGTGCCACTGCTATCGGCTCAGTTTGGATTTCGAGAGTCGTACTCATGAGATCAATACATCACATCGAGTGCATCTGTGGCTGAAAGTTCTTAATAGAATCCCATGATCACGTGCAGGCCGGGGGCGGGGCGGGTGTGGTCGACCCCCAGCTCGATGGCGGGGTTTTCTGGAATCACCGCCAGATACGTTCGCGGAACGAGCCCTCCGGCCGACGGCGGTTGCTCGGGTTTGGTCAAGAGTTTCAAATACCTTTCGAGCTGACTGCCGGAAAAATTCATGGACGATGTGGGTTCGTCTACTCCGGTCACCCAAACTGTCCGACCGCGATGGGTCGCCGGTTGCGGATTTGGGACTTCGGCCCCCAGCGGCGCCTTGAGCGGATCGGCGGCCAGCACCGAGCTCAACGCTGCCAGATCTTCGGCTGACGCCGTTGCGAGCCGCACCTTCGCCCCGGCGGGAATTTTCTGGCCGGCGTACACCCGGCCCGCGTCATCCTTCACCAGCAGCAGGCTGATTTCCCATTCCAGGCCGTTGGAAACTTCGATCTCCCCTTCGGCCGCCGGCCGGATGTCGAGCCGGCCGCGCTCGGCCCGGACGGCAAGCGTTTCGAACTGGGCCGTCGTTTGCGTACGCAGCCAGCCCCGCGCCAGGTGTTGCGTGTTGGTCCAGTCGACCGCCCCCGATTCGAGGCACCCCGCGTCGCGCCACACGGGAAGCACCGCCGTCTCAGACGAGAATTTCAGTCCCGCAGAAGGCGTGACCCCCGCGTACAGCGAGATGCGGTTGAACGACACGGCGGTTCGCGAATGCTGGTCGAGCAGCGTAAAACTCCTCAGCCGCGACTGCACGCCGAACCCATCCGAAACCATCGCATACCCGAACAGTGCTCCGCTTGTCAGAAAGGCGATGAGCGGAATCGTGACCACCAGGAGATACAGTTGCTTCCGTCGCCAGACCAGAAAATAATTCACCGGCCCGATCACGATCGCAAACACCGAGATGAGAACGACGAAAGCCAGGAGCGGAACTGCGCCCACTCCGGGAATCAGAAACAACGAGAATTCGGGATGCGGTTGCCGGCACGAAAGGCCGTGTCGCGTCGTCCATTTCATTCGTTGCGGCTTCGAGGAGTTGAGCCACCACGCCCAATCGACTGTAGATCCTGGGAAAGGATTTCCGGGAAAGGCGCAGACCTGGCCGGCCAGCAGGTCGAGCCGCGAGAAAGTGTCCGGCGCGACGGGCCAGACGGGTTTATTGGCGGCTTCGAATTCCTGACGGGCCTCGTCGTCGGCCTCGTCGCCGCCGAAAACACGTACGCCGCCGACCGTTCGTGGCCCTGTCGATTCATCGAGCATCGCAATCGGGTGGTGCAGCGAAGGATCGGCCGGTTGCCATGATTGCTGCGAGGGCGGACGATTGGCAAGGTCGAGCAGCCGTGCCAGGTCGCTCGATTCGGACGCGGATTGGCCCACGTCGTAGATCAAAAGCGTCCCTCCGGCGGCCGTCCATTTGAGCAAAGCAGACCGTGCGCCGTCGGAAATTTTATCGAGCGACGCCAGCGGAATGGCGACGATGTCGAGCGCCGAATAATCGATCCACGATTCAGGCAACAATACCGGCGCAATCGCTTGAAAATCATTCGAGCGCACTACCGAATAACCTGCGCGCACTCCTCCGAATCGGCCCCGAACCGTCGTCGTGACGAAATTCGCGCCCGATTCCAACGACTCGACCGCGTCTTCGAATTTCGAACAGTCGACCGTCATGGCGGATGGAGAAATGACCAGAAGCGCCGGCCGATCGAGCAAGCCCGGCTGTGCCTCGGGAAGAGCGACATGCTGCGTCAGGCCGGTCAATTCGCGACCGTTCTCGAGAACCTTGAGCTCTCCGTAAGTGCCGGCCGAAACCAACGGGATGGGCAGCGAAACCTGGACCGACGCGTTCTGGTCGATCTGCATTTGCCGCGTTACCGTGGGGAGGCGAAAGCCCGCCTCGCGCGCGTCCGAAAAAACCAGATCCAAGACCCGCGGGCGCGACAGATTCCGCAGCGAGATCCGTACGGGAAAATAGCCTCCGTTGGCCCCACCGGCCCAGCGCGTGGCCACCGTCAAGTTAAGGTCATGCGCCCGCCGCGTCGTCTCGGTGCCGGCGGCTCGAAGAGATGCAGTCAGGGAGAGAACGAGAAGCATCACCGAGGCGATGTGCCACAGACCGCCGCGGATTCGCTCAGGGTAGCAGGCACACTCCGAGTGCCGTCCGTCGTAGTTCGCGAAGTGACGAAAAACGGCACACGGAGTGTGCCTGCGACTCTGAGGGGCGCCCCTCATGGCTGCAGGTCCTCGGGCAGAGAGCCGGGCACCTCGGGCACGATCGCCAGCAGCCGCTCGACGAGCGTCCGCGTATCCCACCCTTCCAGCCGCGCGGCGTAGTCCAGGATCAGCCGATGCCCCAGTACACTGGGGGCCACGAACTTCACGTCGTCGAAACCAACATTCGGCTTCCCTTGGAGCAAGGCCGCCGCGCGCGACGTGCCGGCCAGCGCGATCGCCGCGCGCGGCGAAGCGCCGAATTTGACGAACCGCCGCACTTCGTCAGGAGATTCGGGTCGCGCGGGATGCGTGGCGCTCACCAGGCGGGCGATGTAATTGGCGACGGCGACAGGCAGGTGAATCGTGTCGACCGCTTCAAACAACTCTTTCAACTCCGACTCGCTCACGACCTGGGCGAGCTCGGGGGCCTCGCCGTGCCGTCGGGTCGAGATGATCTCCTGCAGAGTCTCGCTCGAGACGCCCGGCACGCTGATCTTGAACGTGAACCGATCCAACTGCGCTTCGGGCAGCGGATACGTTCCTTCCAGCTCGATCGGATTTTGCGTGGCCAGCACGAAGAACGGAAAGGGAAGCGGATGTGTTTCTCCCAGCACCGTCACCCGCCGCTCCTGCATCGATTCCAGCAGGGCCGATTGGGTCTTCGGGCTGGCGCGGTTGATCTCGTCAGCCAGGACGAGATTGGCGAAAATCGGCCCCTGGTGAAACACGAGCTGCCGCCGGCCGCCGACTTCTTCGAGAATCGGCGACCCGATGATGTCTCCGGGAAGCAGGTCGGGGGTGAACTGCACGCGCCGAAACGACAGTCCCAGCAGTTTTGACAGCGACTTGATGAGCTCGGTCTTTCCCAAACCCGGCAGGCCTTCGAGCAACAGATGCCCGCGCGCCAAGAGTGAGATGGCCACCAGTTCGAGCAACTCGCGCTGTCCGAGAATGGCCCGGCCCATTTCACCCAATAACCGGTCGATGCGATCTTTGGCGAGGGCCGTTTCCGCCTGGCTCAGAATGCGCCCGCCTGTGCCGCGACCCGAGTTCGACGATTGCATTCCCTCGGGCACCGCCGCGAGTGCCGTTCCGCTGTCAAGTTCGCTCAAGAGTCGCATCTCCGCTGGGTGTGTTCGTCGTGGCCCCTCAACTTGAAAATGTCACGTGTTGATCACGGATCGGAATCCGTTTCTGCATACCCTTCGGTGTGAATAATGTGGGGCGCACGCGCCGGCGCGGTGCCAGGACGCGCTCTCGCCGCATCCGCCGATGACACGGCAACTTGCGTCGATCGAAGCCAATCAGTAGCGATCTGCTGGCACAATTTGGGATGAGCACTTCCAGGGGCATGAAAAAGACGCAAGTAACTCCAGTGATTCGCCTTGCGATAAAAAATGATTGCCGACAAGACATTCCGCGAAATGACCATTTTGGGCGGCATCAGGCAGGTTTTGAGCGGCGTCAGGCAGGTTTTGAGACCCGTCCGCACCCATTTTCCTCCCTTTTCGCCACGAGTGACTGAATAACTCGCGCCGATTGACCGCTCTTGCACCATCTTGGCTACTTCCCGTCAAAATACTTCCGTACGGCATTCCGATGCCTCGGGTTGAGCTTGCGATTCCACGTCGTCTGGCCGGCGGTCGCTTCATCGTCGCGCGCAGCCGAGCGCGGGGCTGATGCGGCCGCCTCTTCGGTGGGGGCCGTCTTCTGCACCGTCAACACTTCGTCCTTCGGTTGATCGAGAAAGCCTTTCGGCAGCACCACCTCTTTGAACTTCGCTCCCTGCTTGTCGGCTTCGTCGCCCCAGGTGAGCTCGGCATCGCCGCGCCCGCGGTTGACTCCCCCCTTTCCTGGCCGATTGCTGTTACACTGCCCTGCGCTTTGGCACTGCCCTCCTTCGCATTCTCCTTCACATTCGCCTGCTTTGCAGGCTTTGCATTCCGAACATTTCTTGCGCAGATCGGAGAGCTTCTTGTTTTCTGCGTCGAGAAATTCTTGGAGCTCATCGAGCAGCTCCTGGCGTTCGCCGGCATTGCCGGGCATTTGCAGTTTCCCATTTTTGCACAATCGCTGGAGTTGATCCTGCAAGCTCTGCGACGCTCCTGAACAGGCTCCCTTCTTCATCAGTTTCTGCAGTGTGTCGGTGAGATCTTTCTCGAGCTGCTCGGTCCGGTCGAGAGAGAGCTGGCCGGCGGCCGGATCGGCATGGTTCGATTCCGCCAGTAGAGTGGCCGCGTCGCGCGCCTGCGACGTCAACATCGAGGCCGACTCCAGCCGCACCTTCATTCGTTCCCGAAGCGCGTCGACCGTTTCCCATTTCTCGTGGGTGAGGGGCGTTTCGCGAGTCTCCTCGGCCAGCCGGGCGATTTCTTCTTGCAGTTGCTTTTGCTCCTGTTCGTCGAGAATCTTTTCCTCTTCGATCGAATCCAGCAGATCGGCCAGCTCTTGCGCCGCCTGTTGTCCGACCGTGTTCCGCAGCGTGACGGCCGTCGAGGCTTCTCGCAAAGGAACGAAACAGGCCCCCACGGCAAACAGCAAGGGGAGCGCGAGGTATCCGGCAAACCGCTTCGGCCGCACTCGCGGCAGGGCCGATTTCCAGGCCAGTTCAAGTTGCGGCAAAGACCGGCCCCATTCTTCGTTCCCCATTTCGTTGTCGGGCATTTCGCTGAGCATCATCAACAGGCCTCCCGACCCCAAAGCCGAATCGAGCCGCGCGACCGATTGCCAGCGTTGCCGGTGTTGCCGACGAGCGAACCACCACGCGACACCCCACGCGGGAAGGATCCCCATCCCACCCCACAGGATGTTTGGCCACGCCTGCGGCACGAGCAACTTGACGGCGAGCACGGTTGCGCCGAAAGCGAACAGGAACGCGGCCCCCGTCTCGGCGGCGCGCTGCAGAAAATCCCCAATCTGCACACGGGTCGTGTAGCGATCAATCCAGCGATCAAAGACGGATTTCGACAAGGGGCGCCTCCCGAGATAAAGAAGAGGAATCCGGTCAGACAGCGCATCTGTATTGTAGCGATCCGTTCCGGCAGGGAAACCATATTCGGGTATTGACACTTCCAATTGACTCAAATCCCCATTTCCCATAGACTTTCATGGAATCAATCGAGATGACAAATCTGATCGTTCAGATTTTGATGCGAAGCCGGAATCCTAATGGCCGGCACTGTTCTTAGTTCAGGAGAGATGTTTCTTGGAAAATGTGGTTACCGAACCCGCTGCCGGGTTCCAAGGTATGGGATTAACTCCCGCGTCGTTGGCAGCCGTCAGTCACGTTAATTATCAAGTTCCCAGTCCGATTCAAGCCGCATTTATCCCCAAGGCCGTCACCGGCCGGGATTGCATCGGCCAGGCCCGCACCGGCACCGGTAAAACGGCCGCCTTCGCGTTGCCGATTCTCGAGCGGATCGATCCCGACAGCACGCAGGTGCAGGCGATCATCCTCACGCCCACCCGCGAGCTGAGCGAGCAGGTGGCCGTCGAGTGCCGCCGGCTCGCCTACACACGGCCCGTCCAGGTGGCCTGCTGCGTGGGCGGCAAGCAGATTCGCAAACAGATCGAAGCCCTCAAGCAGGGGGCGCAAATCGTCGTCGGCACGCCCGGCCGCGTCCTCGATCTCATCAGTCGCAAGCTGCTGATTCTCGATACCATTCGCATCGCCGTCCTCGACGAGGCCGATCGGATGCTCGACATCGGCTTCCGGCCCGACATCGAAAAAATCCTGCGGCGGTGTCCGAGCGAGCGGCAGACGCTGCTGTTATCGGCGACGTTGCCCGCTCCGGTCGAACGGCTGGCCCAGAAGTACATGCGCTCACCGCTGCGTGTCGATCTGTCGAAAGATCAGGTGGCCGTCGAAACGGTCGAGCAGTATTACGTCAGCGTCGATCACGACCGCAAGTTGCGAACTCTGGTTCAGCTGCTGATCGAACAGCGTCCCCGTCAGGCGATCGTCTTCTGCCGCACCAAGCGCGGCACCGACAACCTGTACCGCAAGCTGTCGGCCAAATTGTCCGGCGTTTCCGTGATTCACGGCGACTTGCAGCAGACGGTGCGCGATCGGGCCATGCGGCAGTTCCGCGAGGGGACGACCCGCCTCTTGATTGCGACCGACGTCGTCGGCCGCGGGATCGACGTGAGCGCCATTTCCCACATCATCAATTACGACGTTCCCGAGTTCTGCGACGATTACGTGCACCGCATCGGCCGCACGGGCCGCCTGTCGGGTGAGCGGGGTTTTGCGTTCACGCTGGTCTGCCGCGACGAAGGGGAACAACTGACGAACATCGAGATGCGGATCAACAAGATGTTGCCGCAGTATCAGTTCACCAATTTCGAGAGCACGCGGCAGCCGATGCGGAAGCCGGCGGCGCCTGCTCCTGTGGCTGCTCCGGCCGTCGTGGAAGAAGAGGAAGAGTTCGCCGAATTCGCCCTGGGCGTCGCCTGAGTGAACCAACATTGAATCATCGACCAGCCTCAAGCGTCCCGGGATGCTTGAGGCTTTTTCGTTCCGATGATTTGGCACCGCAGGCGATTAGAAAATCTACAGGGCTTCAAGAAATTGCTGCAAGGTTGCTCCCGAGGCGTTCAGGAGGCCTGTTAGCGTCCCCGGCTTCAGATCGCGATTTCCGTTTACGGGAACGGCCAACAGAAACTCGTGGCCTTCCTTCTTCAAGATGACATGGCTGCCGGCAGTGCGATCTTCTGCAAATCCGAGTTTTTTGAATGCCTTGACGGCATCCTTGCCGCTAACGGAGGGGAGCTTAGACATTCACAAGAATCCGCTTTTCGCAGATCACTTCATCATGAATAACGATCTTGGTCCAAGGAATTCTGCCTGCGGCCTTATATGATGCCAAAACGCCCTGCAAGGCTCCGGCGACGCTTTGCGTAGCCTCCTCGACGGTTTCGCCTTGTCCGACGGCCCCAGGAAGGTCGGTAGCGTGCGCAGAGAATCCACCGTCATCTTCCTGAATGATGGCAATTTTGCATTCGTAAGTACGACCAGGCGTGAACGTAATGACGCGGTGATTCAAGTTGCGCGTGGGAATTTCAGAAACAGCGACCATCATTTCACCTCATTATTGAGCCTGTGGGGCGCGCTTGAGCAGAACCCTGTGCGACCCCAATAGGACATTTTCACAAAGCAGCTCTAGCGCATATACGCCTTCTTCCGGCTTGCTAATTGGAAGTGGTGGCAGTGGCATAAACGACTGCACGGACTCCAGTGGATTATCGCACTTCAGGCGTAGCGTCATCGAAAACAAGGCGTTGCTTTCCGGTTCTAAGGAAAGATCGACATACCTCAATTCGAAATCCTTTTCGCCCTGCAATTCCGTGATGCTGAAATATGCCCACGGCGATCCTGCTCGCATAAGATTCGCAATCGCCGTTCCGACTGACTCCCCTTCAGCGCGAACCATTCCCGCGGCCTCGCCGGTTGATTCCGATCCCGGCTGCGGCGGTTCATTGAAAAAGAGTGTGTTGAAGACCCCACAAATTACGAATTTCGATGAATCCTTATCCAGATAAACATGATCGGCGAGCAACAGCGCTTGCAGTACGGGCAATGCCACTTAGAAAACTCCACAAAGAAAGCTGCGCCGCAGACCTCTACGCACTAAAATGATACCGCCAGCTCGCTAATCGCAAGCAGTGAACCACTAGAAACAACAGCATCATGACATATATTAAATACGTAATTATATATACAGTAATGGTTTGCGTCAATTCCAGATTTTCCCACAATTTCCCGATAAAATCAAAAAACGACTGCCCAGATCCTTTTTTTTGTCGTCCGAGGAGGTCCGGACGCGTTAAAAGCGATCCTAGAGCGTCGGCAGCCGCATTTCCCTTCCCGCCCGCGATCCACGCCGGTTAGAATTGGCGGCATGGCACTGGCCCTGCTGATCTTCGGAGTCGCCTTCGCCGCGTTCTGCGTTTGGCTGACGATCCGCGCCATCAACAGGCCGGAGCGGTGGGCGAAGTGGACGCTGGCGATGGCTATCATGGTGCCGGTGCTGTATGTGCTCAGCATCGGGCCGGCGGCGTGGTGGATCGCCGAACCTGACAATACCCGACCGCTGGCGAAAGGAATTCCCCCTCGTCGGCTTCCGCAATTCTATATGCCAGTTGGGCTGATTTCCGACAAAATCCCAACCGTTGAATACCATCTTCGCTGGTACGTCACCCTGGGAACGCCTTATGTCGTCATCCCCAATGGCAAGGGCTGGAAAGACGCCATCAGATAGCCGCCACTTCCGTCGCCATCCCAGCCCTCCCGTGACCCATTCAGACTTACGTCAATTCCGACATTCCGTCTGAAAACGCGGTTCACACGCAAAAGTCACCACTGCCAACCCGTGACCGCCCTTGTCAGTTGGGCGTTGTCGGCCTAAAATACCTGTTCGCCTGTGGATACGACGAAAAGACTTGGCTGGTTCAGGCCTTCAGGCCGGGCCGGACGCGTCATAACAATTCGGCCATGACCATTGCAGTCACACCATTTGCAGTACGGGATCGAGCGATGAAAGACGGAATTCACCCTGAGTATGTCGAGACGACGGTCGTTTGCGGTTGCGGGAACAAATTCACGACGCGCAGCACACGCAAGAAGATTCACGTCGAAATCTGTTCGGCCTGCCATCCCTTTTACACAGGCAAGATCAAATTCATCGACGCGGCCGGCCGAGTCGAGAAGTTCCAGAAGAAATACAACTGGGGCAAGGATAAAGGGGCCGAACCGGCCAAGACCGAAGAAGCCAAGGCTTAGCTGCGTCATAGCGACCCCGCGCTGCTCACCTCGGCGGCCGCGGGGTCTTGTTTTGCGCAGTCGTCACTGCGCCCTCCAGCGCTGCGAATTCTGTTCTCCCTCGATTGGCCCAGCCTGCTGGCGACTTAAAACGGATTGAGTGGTCGCCGGCCTCGTTCGAGTTTTATCCGCGCGTATCGGCGGTCGTGGCTTTTTCTTTTGCTTCGTCGGATTTCTTTCGTCCTTTGAATTTCGTCCTGCGGATTTCTCCACGCCATGTTCCCGAGCCTGCAATCCAAGCTCCAGCGTTTCGAAGAGCTCGAACGGCAGCTCCAGGATCCGGCGGTCCTCACCGACTCGTACCGCCTGACGCAGGTGCAGCGCGAATACGGCGGGCTGGCCAAGGTGGCGCACAAGGTCCGTGAGTTCAATCAGCTCGACGACGAAATCGCCACCGCCAGACAGATGGTCGATGAAGAGGCCGATGCCGGCAGCAAGGCTTACGCGCAGGCCGAGTTCGACAAGCTCACCGCCCACAAGCAGGCGTTGCAAGCGGAACTGGAAGACATTGTGCTGGCGGGCGACGCGCTCACGCGCGGCAGCCTGATCATGGAAATCCGCGCGGGGACGGGAGGCGAAGAAGCGGCCCTGTTCGCCCGCGATCTGTGGGACATGTACCAGCGCTACGCGGCGAGGCAAGGCTGGAAGACGGAAGTCCTCGAGTTCTCCCCGGCGGAAATGGGGGGGGTTCGCGAAGTGGTGTTTTCGATCGCCGGCGACGGCGCTTACCGGCACCTGCAGTTCGAAAGCGGCGGCCATCGCGTGCAGCGCGTCCCCGAGACCGAGACACAGGGGCGCGTGCATACCAGTCTGGCGACGGTGGCCGTGCTTCCCGAAGCGACCGAAGTCGAGGTCGATATCCGCGACGAAGATCTGCAGATCGATACGATGCGCGCCGGCGGACCTGGCGGACAAAAGGTCAACAAAACCGAAAGCGCGATCCGCATTACGCACATCCCCTCGGGAATCGTCGTCAAGTGCCAGGACGAGAAGAGCCAGCACAAGAACAAGGCCCGGGCCATGCGCGTCCTGCGGAGTCGCCTGCTCGAAAAGCGCACGGAAGAGGCGCACGAGGCCCGCGCTTCGCAACGCAAACTGCAAGTCGGCTCGGGGGACCGCAGCGAGCGGATCCGCACGTACAATTTTCCGCAGAACCGCGTGACCGACCACCGCATCAACCTGACGCTCCACAAGCTCGACCAGACCGTCCAGGGGGACCTCGACGAGATGGTTGCCGCGCTGCTCAAATTCGACCGCGACGAACGGCTGAACAGCTCCGACCCGGCAAGCAATTGAGGGAAGTCAGCGCCAGATGCTCCCCGTGAAACTTTCAGCCGCAACCAATGAAATAAAGGAAATCTAACCGCGGATGGTCGCGGATCAGGCAATTGACCTCGTCCGTATTGATCCTCGCCTATTCGCAATACTAACCGTTCAAATTTTCGCGCGCCGCGAAGATTTTCGACGAGACAAAAAAGGGTTGCCGCGGATGACGCGGATCAAGCACGGAAAGGGTCAAATCGCCCATCCGCGCTGATCCGCGGCTAAATTTCATTCTGTTTTTGGTTGCGGCTGAAGGCCGCGCTGGGTCATCCGCGGACCATCTTCTGTTTTGATTTGGGCACAGTTCCGTTTGTGTTTCAGCACTGATTTGTCCTTGGCTTAATTGCACTTCAATTTACCGTTCAGGACCATCTTCGTGGCTTCTCCTCCGGTCGAAAAGGCTGCTGACGACGGTGCCTGGACGGTCGGGAAGATCATCGACTGGACGACGGGCCATCTGAAAAAGCACGGCAGCGACACACCGCGGCTGGAAGCTGAGATTCTCTTGGCGCATGCCAGGAACTGCCCGCGGATCCAGCTTTACGTGCATTACAATGAAGTGCTGTCGGAGGCCGAGCGGGCCACGATGCGCGATCTGGTCAAACGCCGCGCGCAGGCCGAGCCGGTTGCCTATCTGGTCGGGCATCGCGAGTTTTTCGGCCTCGAATTTCGCGTGACGCCAGATGTGCTCGTACCGCGGCCGGAAACGGAAACGCTGGTGCTGGAACTGATCGCCGCCAGCAAGGCTTCGCAGCGCCTGCGGCTCCTCGATTTGTGCACCGGTTCGGGCTGCGTCGCCGTCGCGGCCGCCATGAATCTGCCTGCGGCGAGCTTGACGGCGACCGATATCAGTCCGCCAGCCCTGGCGATCGCGCGAGAAAACGCCGATCGGCACGGCGTCTCGAATCGAATTCGATTTCTGGAAGGAGACTTGTTCGCGGCCGTCGCCGATGGCGAGAAGTTCGATGTCGTCGCCGGCAATCCCCCCTACGTCGCCGATGCCGAGATGGAAACACTCCCCGCCGACGTGCGGCAGCATGAACCGCACCTGGCCCTGCGTGCCGGTTCGCAGGGGTTGGACGTCATCTCGCGCTTGATCGCCGATGCGAAACAATATCTGTCGCCGAACGGCGTCCTGTTGATCGAATTCTCGCCGGAACAGGCGGCCGCCGTTGCTGAATTGATCGAACGCACGGGCGCATTCGAAGCGCCGCGCTTGATCAAAGATGCCTCCGGCCGACTGCGCGTGCTGGTCGCCAAGCTCGCTCCGAGTCGTTGAGGAGAGGGGCCGCAAATGAACGCGGATCAACGCGAATTTCCAACTGCGGTCTATTCGTCAGTTCGTGTTCAACCGCGCCTATTCGCGGCACGCCTTGATTCTGCGCCAATCGAGTCCGTAGGCGTTGCCAGTCGATGCGGATATCATTCCTGACGGGCACTGATACGTGTCGCTTAACGTCACCTGCCTGTCCCCCTTATTCTCTGCGCTCTCCGCGGTTCAGAATTCTGGCGTTGTTCGTATCAACCTGCGAGGTCACCCATGAACCTTTCCCGTCGAGAGTTTGTCGCTGCCGCTGCAACGGCTGGTCTGAGCTGTGCCGTCCCGCCGGTGCGCGGAGAGGAGTCGGCGTCACCGAAATCAAAACCGGCCAGCAATCGTTTCGCCGTCGCGACGTACTCGTTCTGGCAATTCCGACCCGAGCGTGTCGAGATCGAGACTTGTCTCGCTGCGGCGGCCGAGATGGGATTCGACGGCGTCGAGATTCTTCATCGGCAAATGAAGGACGAATCGAACGGATACCTGCAGCGGCTCAAACGCCAGGCGTTTTCGCTGGGGCTCGACCTGTGCGGGTTCTCGACGCATCAGGGATTCTTGTTTCCCGACAAGGCCGAGCGCAAGAAGAATATCGACCACACATTGCACTGCATCGAGCTGGCGTATCGCCTGGGCATCCCCACCATGCGCGTCAACACCGGGCGCTGGGGCACGATCAAGGATTTCGATGATCTCATGAAAGCCCGCGGCATCGAGTCGCGCCTCGAAGGCTATTCCGACGACGATGGTTTCCGCTGGGTGATCGACAGCCTCGAAAAGTGCCTGCCCAAGGCCGAAGAATGCGGCGTCGTGCTGGGGCTGGAAAACCACTGGGGACTCGGCCGAACTCCGGAAGGGGTCATGAAAATCGTCGACGCGATCGATTCCCCGTGGTTGGAAGTCACGCTCGACACGGGAAACTTTCTGGAAGACCCATACGACAAGCTCGAGCAGATTGCCCGGCGGGCGATCCTGGTGCAGGCAAAAACGTATTATGGCGGCGGCAAGTGGTATTCCCTCGATCTGGATTATCCGAGGATCGCCCGGATGCTCAAGGAGCACAATTACCGCGGGTATGTCTCGCTGGAGTTCGAAGGTAATGAAGACCCGTACAAGGCGATTCCAAAAAGCCTGGCGATGCTGAAATCGGCGTTCGCGGCTTAGCGCAGTCCGAACTCCGAATTTCCCATTCCGAATTTCTATCGATGTCTTCTCCGGACACCATAACCGAGCAAATCGCAATCGAACCTCGCAAGGGCCGAGCGATTGCCATCGCTCGGCTAATGGTCGCGCTGGCGATCACGTTCGGCGTCTTGATCTACGCCTGGGGCCGCACGTTGCTGGAAGGGGTGATGATCAATGGCCGTCCGAAGCCGTTGTATGTCGTGATGCTCGTAGCCGGGGTCGCCGCAGTGATGTCCACCACGTCGGGATTATCGCAGCGGTTGCGATCGCCACGGCTCGACCGCATAGTGCTGCGCGGGGTTGCCGCGTGCTGGATCGTCGGCATCTCGATTGCCATGTGGTTCGTCGTCGGACGTTTGTTGCCGAAATTCATCGTCGTTCCGCTGTTCATGCTGGCGTCGTTGTGGGTCGTGTGTCTGGCGTGGATGCTGTACAGACCTTGGCCTTGGAACCAGCGAATCGTCGTTCTGGCGTTGTGCGTGCTGTTTCAGGTGGGATTCGTGGCACTTTTTCGCGTCGAGGGAATCCAGGGCCAGTTTCAGGTCGATTTCACGTGGCGCAGCGCTCCGCGACTTGATCACGGAGCCGCGTTGCCCAGTGCCGTCGCGCCGCCGGCCGATGATGATCAAACTCCCGATTTATCCCGGACGACCTCCCACGATTACTCGCAATATCTGGGGCCGGACCGGTCTGCCGTCGTGATGGGCGATCACCTGTCCGCCGACTGGGCCGCTACCCCACCGCGCGAAGTCTGGAGAAAGGAAGTCGGCGCGGGCTGGAGCGCGTTCGCGATCGTCGGCGATTACGCGATCACGCAAGAGCAGCGCGGGACCAATGAATGCGTCGTGTGCTACCGTCTCGCCGACGGCCACACTGAATGGGTCCACAGTGACGAGTCGCGATTCGAATCGAGCATGGGGGGTATTGGTCCGCGTGCGACGCCGACGATTGCCGAGGGGCGCGTCTACACGGTGGGTGGCAAGGGGCTCCTGAATTGCCTCGACGGTGCAAACGGCAAGGCGATCTGGACGGTGAACATTCTCAAAGATAATGGCGGCGGCGACATCGCCCACGGTGTGTGCGGCTCGCCTCTGGTCGTTGACGATTGCGTTATC
>DASYAR010000167.1:0-14172 GCA_036501235.1 Planctomycetaceae bacterium | reverse complement strand
AAAAGGGCAAATCAAGAAGAATCGTGGGAAAAACGAGGTTTCTCGAGGGCAAATCAAGGGGCAAATCTAAGGGCAAATCAAGAAAGAAAGGGCACTTATGAGCGCGGGGCCCGGGGCTGGCGGAATCGCGTTATGAGAATTGACGCAGAGCGTCGGTACGTGCGTTCCCACGCGGAGCGTGGGAACGAGTAAACGGCGTACGCGTTTCAGATCATTATTCAATTTCGACGATCTCGCCGCTCGGAGAAAGCTCGATCTCACGCACTTTGCCCTTGCTGTCTTTGCCGATGATTTCATAGACGCCATTGCTCTTCACGATGACCTGGTCGAACTTGACGCCGGGCAGCTTGTCTTTGGCGATCGTCATCAGGTCCTCGGGAACCTCGTCGATGGTCAGCCTCTCGGCCTTGGGGGCTTCGCTGCAGCCGATGACAACCAACAGCATGAGCACGAAGATGCGGCGCATTCAAAATTCTCCGATCGTTTCGCCACCCGCACGGGTGGAGAGGGCCTGAAAAATCCCGCGGTTGATGTTCATGGAAATGAATTGCACGTGGCCGTCGGCAAAGACGAACTGCGCTCCGCCGGCGTGCTGGCTCGAGAAATTGTTGCACTCGATGTCGGGCGCGTTCGGAGCTCCCTCTTGCGTGTGCCCCAGGGTCATGCCGGCCGCAATCTGGATTTCGGGCGTCGCCGGCGATCCGGCTGGGGGATAGATCAGCGCTCCGGTCACTGATCCGACCCACGTCGCCTGGCAATAGAAATGCGTCCGTTCGCCGACCAGCAGCGTGGAACTGGACCCGTCACGGATGTCTTTCATGGAGATGCCGCTATTGCGGAAGAAAATTCCTTCGCCGTCAATCCCCGGTTCGCTGACGCCGAAAACAGCGATATAGTTCGACGAGGACACGCTGCAGATCGTGCCCGTCGGGTTCGCGCCGGCATCGCGCGTGACGGCCGGCCAGGTCGGCTGGACGGTATCCGAGGGGCACAGATAAGCGCCGACGTTGGCGAGACGTGCCGGCGAATTGGTCGCGGCTTCAATTGGCTGGCCGAAGCTGATTGTGGTTTGCAGATTGGCCTGGTCGAGTTGAGCGAGCAGCATTGCCCCCCATCCCCAGCCGGGGCCCGTGTCGGTCCCCGTGGCATCGAAATTCGAAACGTATCCCGGCGTGAACCTGTTGAACGCCTCATGATAATTCTGCAGCGCCAGCCCCAGTTGCTTCAAGTTGTTCTTGCATTGCGACCGCCGGGCTGCTTCCCGGGCTTGTTGCACGGCCGGAAGGAGCAGCGCCACGAGAATGGCAATGATGGCGATCACCACCAGGAGCTCGATCAGCGTGAATCCCCGTTTCATCCCTAATTCCTGTTTCTCCCGGCAAGGTCGTATCGTGTCCCCATGATAAAGAGGCAAATTAACAGGTTGATGACGGCCAGATGACAATCCTGTTACTTTTTGCCGTGCAAATCAGGGCCTGCGCCGTCAAAATACGGCGATGCGGATCCTGATTGTCGAAGACGAACGGAAAGCGGCGGCCTACTTGTCGAAAGGCCTGAGCGAACATGACTTCGTCGTGAATGCGTCGCATGATGGGCTGGATGGGCTGCACAAAGCGCGGACCGAATCCTACGACCTGATCATTCTCGACGTGATGCTTCCCGGTCGTGACGGCTGGTCGGTCCTGCGCGAGCTGCGCGCGGCAGGTCGCACCACGCCGGTCTTGTTTCTCACGGCGCGCGATGCGGTGGCCGATCGGGTGAAAGGCCTGGAATTGGGGGCCGACGACTACCTCTTGAAGCCGTTTGCGTTTTCGGAACTGTTGGCGCGAGTTCGGTCGGTGCTGCGGCGGGGCAGCGCCCGGCAGCCGGAGATTATCGAAGTGGCCGACCTCGAAATCGATGTGCCGCATCACCGCGTGAAGCGGGCCGGCAAGCGGATCGACCTGTCTCCGCGGGAGTTTTCGCTGCTGTCTCTCTTTGCTCGCCGCGCCGGAGAGGTTCTCTCACGGACCCTTATTGCGGAACAAGTCTGGGACATGAATTTCGACAGCGAGACGAACGTCGTCGACGTGCACGTCGGTCGGCTGAGAGCCAAGGTTGACGACCCGTTCGAACGCAAGTTGATTCGGACGGTCCGCGGAGTGGGGTATGTCCTCGAATAGGTCTCTCGCGACGCAATTGACCGCCTGGTACTCGGGTTTCGCCCTGCTCCTGCTGCTGGCGGCCACCGGGTATCTCTCCTGGGCGCTGATGACCGATCTGAATCACGAAGACGACCAGTTTCTACTGGAGCGGGTGGCGCGCATGCGCGACGTGCTCAAAACGTCGCAGGACGACAGGGCGGCCCTGGAACACGAGGTCGACGCGATGAGCGGGACGAATCGGCTGCTCCCGATCTTCGTGCGCGTGTTTGACAAATCGAAAACGATTATCGCGGAAAGTGCCGGAATGCAGTCGTTTCCGCTGACGAACTTCGAGACTGGCGAAGAAGTCGAATCGGCGGATGGTCGCTCGTATCGAGTCATGGCCGTGCCGGTCGACCAGTATGTCATCCAGGTCGCACTCGACCGCACGCGCGAAGAGATCATGATTGCACGTTACATCCGCAATGTGTGGTGGGTGCTGGCGGTGGCGGTTCTGTTGTGCGCCTGCGGCGGTTACCACATCGCGAAGCGTTGCATCGGTCCGATCCATAAAATCATCGAGAATTTCGGTCAGATCGGTGCATCGACGCTGGACCGGCGTATCGAGTCGGCCGGCCAGGCTGCTGAAATCTCTTCGCTGGCCGTCACCTTCAACGCCATGCTCGACCGCCTGGAGAATTCGTTCGCTCGATTGTCGCAGTTCTCGGCCGACATCGCTCACGAGCTTCGCACGCCGGTGAACAACATGCGGGGAGAATTAGAAGTCGCTCTGGGAAAAACCCGCACGGCGGATCAGTATCGCGACGTGCTGGGTTCTTCGCTGGAAGAGTGCCAGCGTCTGTCGCGGATCATTGACAATCTGCTGTTCCTCGCCCGCGCAGAAAATCCTGAAACGCAGATCCATCGGGAGTCCATCAATGTTTCGTATGAGTTGCAGGCGGTGCTGGAGTTTTACGAGGCGGCAGCCAGCGAATCGGGCCTGACTCTGGCTATCGACTCTCCGCAGCGGGTCGAGGCCGATTTGGATCGCACGCTCTTCCAGCGCGCGGTCGGCAATCTGGTGGCCAACGCGATTTCATACACCGCGAAGGGGGGGCGAATCGGCATGGCCGCCGTCCGGGATGGATCGACAGTCCGGGTTGAAGTCACGGATACGGGATGCGGCATTTCGCCAGCGCATTTGCCACACGTCTTCGACCGCCTGTATCGCGTGGACGGCGCGAGAACCGCAACTTCCGGCGGCGTGGGGCTCGGGCTCGCCATCGTGAAGAGCATCGCCGAATTGCACGGGGGAAAGGTGGAAATCTCCAGTGCAGAAGGCCAGGGGACACGCGTTTCGCTGGTTCTGGCCGGGTAAGCTCCCCGTACTGCGGAGCCCTTTTGTTTCAGAGGCGGAGTCTTTCATTTCGGGGAATGATCGTGGCAGTTAAACTTCCCAAATGAAAATCTTCGTTATTATGGCGCTCTTCGCCGTCATTGCCGTTGCCGACATTGTCGGCTGCGACCTCATTTTTCGATTGGCCCAACCATGAATATTTCCACGTGCCTCTGGATCGCAGCAGGCGGGGCCGTTGGCACTGTCGGGCGATATGGCCTTTCCGAGCTCACGCTGCCGATCAGCCGTAATCTGCCCTGGGGCACGATCCTCATCAACATTCTGGGGTCGTTTGTGATCGGGTTCTTCGGCACGCTGACGCTCGCCACCGGCAAGTTCCCGGTTTCGGAAAATATCCGACTGTTCGTCATGGTGGGACTGTGCGGCGGATTCACCACGTTTTCGGCATTCAGTCTGCAAACCTTGGACTTGATTCGATCAGGATCACGGACGCGAGCCGGCGCGAACATCGTCCTGTCGGTGACGTTGTGTGTCGTTGCCGTCGCAATTGGGCACGTGGCGGCCGCCTGCCTCAATGGGGGCGCCGAGCAGATTGCACAGGTCGACATCGAAGAAGAGGCATCCTAGCGACCCGTTGAAAAAGGGGACAGTCCCTCCCGGCAAAATCGATTTGTTGTGGAGAAATCACTCGCTGGAAGGGGACAGTCCCCGTTTTCAACAGGCTGCTGGCGCCGAACGCTGCCCATTGCCCGATTATCAAGGGGCAGGACCCAGTTCGGACAGTCGGGTCATTTTCCTGTGCAGAATTGCAAAAGATCCCAATAGTCGCGGCCCGATCGCTTGCCGGAAACTATTACATTGAATAGTGTATCCGTGAAACAAGCGATCATCGGAGCCGAAATGAAGTTCAGAAGGCCAAAGAGACCCAACGGCAAGTGCTGCGATCAGCCCTCGCTGAAAGAGCGACGGTTGCTGTCGCCAATTCAGGCCGGGGGCCTGGCGGGGGTGTTCAAGGTGCTGGCGAACGACACCCGGCTCCGCCTGCTCCATGCACTGATTCGGGCTGAAGAATTGTGCGTGACCGACCTGGCCGCCTCGCTCGGTATGAAACCCCAGGCCGTGTCGAACCAGCTTCAGCGTCTCTCCGATTTGGGCATTCTGGCTTCGCGCCGGGACGGGAACAACATCCATTACCGGCTCATCGACCTCTGCGTTCGGTCGCTGCTGGACCAGGGATTGTGCCTCATGGAAGAAGTCAGCGACCGAAGCCCGAATCGCAAACGGACGCACTGTCTCTCATGAGCCGAAAACTGCGAAAACTGGCTGCTGAATTGCTCGGCACATTCGCCCTGGTGTTCGCCGGCACGGGAGCCATCGTCATCAACGACGTGAGCGGCGGCACGGTTTCGCACGTGGGAATTGCGCTCACATTCGGATTGATCGTGTTGGCGATGATTTATGCCCTTGGCGACGTCTCGGGGTGCCATTTGAATCCCGCCGTGACGCTCGGATTTTTCGCGGCTCGCCGCTTCGATGGTTGGCTGGTCATGCCCTATATCGTCAGCCAGGGCATCGGAGCAGTTCTTGCCAGCTTAACGCTCAAGTTGATGTTTCCAACCCACGCCACGCTCGGCGCTACGTTACCTGCCGGATCCGCGCTCCAATCCTTCGTATTGGAGTTCATCCTCACACTGGTCCTGATGTTCGTGATTTTAAGCGTCTCGACCGGCTCGAAAGAAAAAGGCGTCCTGGCCGGCGTTGCCGTCGGATCGGTCATTGCCTTGGAAGCGTTGTTCGCGGGGCCGATCAGTGGAGCGTCGATGAATCCAGCGCGATCGTTGGCCCCGGCCCTCGTCTCGTTGCACTGGAACAGCGTCTGGATCTACCTGGCCGCCCCGGTTCTGGGAGCCTGTGTCAGCGTCCTGGCGTGCCACTGCGTGCAGGAGCCGGGATGTTGCAGCCGTGAACCTGCCCAGGAGACCTGTTCGTGAAAACCGTGCTTTTTGTCTGCGTCGAGAACTCGAATCGCAGCCAGATGGCCGAGGCGTTGGCGCGCATTCACGGGGCGGGAAAGATTGAGGCCCATAGCGCCGGTTCACGACCTTCGGGACGGGTCAACCCGCAGGCGGTCGAGGCGATGAGGGAGCTCGGCTACGACCTGACGACACACTCTTCGAAAGGACTGGGCTCCTTCAATGGAATGGAAGTGGACGTTGCCGTCACGATGGGCTGCGGTGACGAGTGCCCGCTGGTCCTCGCCAGGCGGCGGGAGGACTGGCAGATCCCCGACCCCAGAGACATGACGCCCGACCAGTTCCGGGAAGTGCGAAATCTGATCGAAACGAAGGTCAGGGATTTGATCGAAGCCTTGTGAAGGGGCGCGCATTGCAATGCGGCTATCGGCCCAGATGCATCCGGGGTGATGGACCGGCGCGACCCACGCTTGCAATCCCGATTGGGCCACGGATACCATGTTGGGAATGCGACGATGGGTCCGACTACGTCCGACGCTGCACAATCGCTTCACGGCGATCGTCACCCTGTTGATTTTCCTCGGCGGAAATATCGTCTGGCCCGTGTCGATCGGCAGCGTAGCCGGCGGCAAGTGCTGCCAAGTGTCGGGCCTGGCCAAGTGCTGCTGCGGCGACAAGCCGGGCGCTAAGAACTGCGGCTGTGGAAATGGCGCTGGGCTGGCCCGGCAGGCGCCCGAAAAGAAGTTGCCGAGCTGCTGTCAGAAGCGACTCGCGGCGGCTGAAAAGAAAGCCGTTGTGATGAATTGTGCCTGCGGCGAATCTTCCATGCCGGGGTTTGTCATGTCGACGCAGCCGAAGATTGCCGCCAGTGCCGTCAGCGTCGCCGAATTGACGTTGACCGGCGACATTGTCCCGGCCTTGGCCTTCTCCCTGCCGCGAGCCAATCGGGCTCCCGAGACTCCCCCTCCCAGATCGTCCGTTTCCTGAAGGACAGGGACGTTGCGCGCGGATTGCCGTGCGCCTTTTCTGGCTTCCATTGATGACGGGGGTTTCATCATGAGTTGCACACTCCGGCTGCGCCGAGCGCGCGGTTTTACCTTGATTGAATTATTGGTCGTCATTGCCATCATTGCCGTTCTCGTGTCGCTGCTGCTGCCAGCCGTGCAACAGGCCCGCGAGGCCGCCCGGCGCACGCAGTGCAGAAACAATCTCAAGCAATTCGGATTGGCCATTCACAATTATGAAGCCAGCGTCGGGAGCTTCCCTCCAGGCCGAACCGGGTTCCCGATGGTGTTTTCGGCACACGCACAGCTCATGCCGTATTTTGACTCGGCGAATCTGTACAACAGCATCGACTTCAATACGGCTCCGACGTTCAATGAGCCCCCCGTGCAGCCTTATGGTCAGAATGTCATTGCCGCGCTCACTGTGGTGCCGATGTTTCTGTGCCCGAGCGACTTGGGAAGCGTGCCGGGGAATTCGTATGGAGCAACCAATTACGTCGTCTGCACGGGGAGCGGCTCGAACCCGACGGTGAGATACATCCGCGCTGGAAATGGCGTGATGTACGATCCTAAGCTTTCGGGAATCGTCAAGTTCCGCAATGTGACGGATGGGCTCTCCAATACGGCCGCCATGAGCGAAGAGCTGCTCGGGAATGGTTACGCGGCCGGCGGCGGCGGTGCTTCCGGAGTTGCCGCAGTCATCTCCGGTTCAACCCCTCCGGTCGCTTCGGCTCTGCAAGTTCTCAATCTCACGACCGCGCAGACTTCCGGCGGCCCGTACACCGACGCCAATGATACGAGCCCCAGCACCTGCGTTGGCGGCGCGGGAGGATTCTGGTCGGGAATTCGCGGCGCGAAATGGCTGAACGGCCACTATGGAGACACGCTGTACAATCACGGGTTAACCCCCAACTCGAGCGAGTTCGATTGCGGCAACACGGGCCATAGCTCGGGTTTGACGGCGGCCCGCAGCCACCATACGGGAGGCGTCAACGTCTTGCTGTGCGACGGCGCCACGCGATTCGTCAGCAACAGCATCAATCTTTCAGTCTGGCAGGGTTTGGGAAGCAGGGCGGGGGGTGAAGTTTTGGGTGAATATTAGCAGGCGGCGGACACCATGCGGCTAGCCTGTCCGACGTGGAGATTTTCTTTCGGATCCAGTTGTTGTTCCATCATTCGGCCGTAGAATTACGGAGGCATTCATGAATCCGGGCTTTCGATTTCAATTACTCCCCTTGATAATCATTGCCATCGCCGGGTGCGGCGGCAGCGATGACTTGGGGCCACTTTCAGGCGGAACGACAGGCAAGATACACAACGGTCGTGATCCCCTGTTCGGCATCCAAGTCACCGTCCATCAATTCGATGGCGAGTCGATGGAGCCGATTGGCGTTGCCGCAACTCAATTGGACGGTTCGTTCGAGTTGGTGACCATGGATGGGACTGAGGCCTGTCAGCTTCCAGCAGGCGAGTACCGCTGTACGCTGGCGTCCGTCGGCGCTCCTTTTTCGATCCCCAGAGAGCTCGCCGAACCAGATACCACACCGCTGAAAATCGTGTTGTCAGGCGACGAGGAAACGATTGATCTGGATCTTCCGCAGTTGAAGAACGAGGGCTGAATCAGTAGTCGTGCCCGCGTGCGCACGGCTGACATCGGCTGGTAGCAGGTGACTTTGATCTCGACGGAATGTCAGGGATGGCGAGACGACCATCATTGTCGGGACGTGTTCTCGTACAGTTCGCTACCGAACACGCTCTCCGACCTTCGAGCGAGACCCGCGATAACCATACTGTCCAGTATTCGATAAGTTGTTGCCCGGCTTACGCGCGGGGCACCACCCAAGTTCGAGATCTGATCGACAACTTCGGCAATTTCAAAGCGCTGCCGAAACGAAAAAACGATGCTCGCGACAACTTCATGCGCAGTGGTCCACCGCTTGCCGCGCGACAATACAGAAGCATAAAACAAATCGGTTGGATGGGTGTCCATGGCCGGCATTCTACCCACGGGTGCGTGGGGGCGGAAAGGGGAATCAGTTTCCGCTTCCCTGCCCACCGGGGTATCATCGGGGGATGGGCACTTTCAGTATAATTTCGCGAGTGCGGCAGTTCGCTGCTTTGGCCTTCTGGGCCATTGTGCTATTGGCCTCGTTGATGTCCATGTTTTTCCCGCGCCCCTGGGATCAGACGCTGATTAGCGCATTACTCTGCATTTGGAGTGTTTTCACGATTTGGTGGGATTGGCCGAGAGACCCGAAAGGCCCGGAAGGGCCGACGCACATTGTGGGACAGACTGATCCGCCCATCACGCACGACCCGCGTTGCTGACCAGAACGACTTCAGACTAACGTCAAATCCGCGGCATCGGCCGGAAACGCGGTTGGGACGCAAAAGGGTCCACTGCCGATCGGCTAATGCTTTTGCATTTCTCGCGATAGCTCGTTACCCTTTCGGGTCTTACGGAACGGTGTCCCAAATTCGAATTCAAGGGAGTGACGTCATGCAACAGCGGCTCGGGTGCACACTGGCAGCATTTGGCCTGGTTCTTTGGTTTTCAGGGGGGATTATGAGCGCGGACGACAAAAAAGAAGATACGAAAAAGGAAGGCGCACCGGCCGAAAAAGAAGTGGCCCTTCCCAAACTGCCCAAAGGAGCCGGCAAGGTCGATAAAGACGTCCCCAAGACATTAACCGAAACCAAGTCGGGTTTGAAGTACCGAATTTTGCGCAAAGGTGACGACAAAAAGCCCAAGGCGTCGAGCTCCGTGGAAGTCAACTACCACGGCTGGCTCGACAACGGCAAGGTTTTCGACAGCTCGTACGATCGGAAGGAATCAATCTCCTTCGGCCTGAATCAGGTCATCCCCGGCTGGACGGAAGGCATGCAATTGGTCGGCAAAGGGGGCATGATCGAGCTCGAAATCCCGTACAAGCTGGGGTACGGGGATCGCGGTTCTCCGCCCGTCATTCCTCCCAAAGCCAATCTCCACTTTCTGGTCGAGCTGATCGACATCAAGTGATCATCGAAGTCCTCCGCGCCCCAGCCGTCTCCGGGCGGCTGGGGCTGGCGCGAGGCAAGTTTCCGGTGGACTGAAGTCCACAAGACGGGCTAATTGGTGGTGTCCGTTTTTGGCGCGTTTGTGGTGCGGCCGTCTCGGCTGCAACGCGGCAGGCGAGACGCCTGCACCACAATACGGACATCACCGGCTGTTTTCTGCCGTTGCCACGAATGGCTTCTTCGACTACCATCCCGCGCCTTCGTTCGTAAGGCGAGTCGAAACCCTGTTCGCTTCGTATCGACATGGAGGTCGTTCGCGATGACTGGCTCTGGGAGCGGGCCCCTGGGACTGCTGTTGATGATCGCCCCGTTGGCGGCAATTCCGGTGTTTGCAATCGTCGGCGTTCCACAATTTGCTCCGCTTTCCGCCTCGCAGGGCGACGACGAAGACGCGATCGAATGGCGCGAGGCCGTCGGGCGATCGGATTCCGCATCCAGCGAATCGATCCCCAAGACCCGAAATTCCGACGATCTCTTCGCCCCGGTCACCTATCCGTCGTCGCGGACGGATGCGGCCGGGAGGCGTTCCAATTCCGCAGCCAGTTCGGCAGCGACGAGCGACCAAACCGGTAATCCCGGCCGCTGGCTGCCTCCGCCCGAGGCGCTCGACCAGTGGGAAGTGCGCCCTGAATCGTCCGCCGCGCCCGGCTCGCAAAGAGCGCGCTCGAAATCGCCCAATTCCGCCGCTGCACGGCCAGATCGCGCCAAGGGAACAGGAGCGCTTGCCGAAGTCGATGCCGAGACAAACGACGACGGCCTTGTTTCGGCCGAGGGATTCGATCCGGACCTGTTGAAACCCGATAGGACGGCCAAGCCCAAAAGGAATGTGCGGCCGGCCGAAGAAGCACCGGTCGACCGGGGCTCCATCAAGCGGAGCAAGCCAGAACAAAAACGAGGAATCGAACCGCCCCCGGAGCTGGAGGACGGTTCTGTGCCGCCAGGCCAGGCGCTGGCCGAGCAGGCCGGCTGGCAATCGGCCGCCAGACGATTGAAAGAGCTGGGGATCCGCAAGTACCGGCTCGAATCGCAAATCGAAGAGCAAACATTTGTCTTTGTCTGCACGTTCGCTGCACCCGACAACCCGCGCGTCATCCGCCGTTTCGAAGCTGACGCAGATACGCCGCTCGAGGCGGTGCAATCGGTATTACAGCAAATCGATGCCTGGCGCACCCGTGACGGGCGCGGCGACGAGGCGGAGTCGCCTGCCGATGATGATCGATAACGTCGCGCCCCGCGACATGCGATCCGGCGTCGTCGACGGCCAACCGACCAATGCCCGGCAACCGGCCATCGTCTGGTCGTGGCGGATCGCGACCAGGGTGAGCGAGGCCCCCGGTGAAAGCACCGGATTGACGGTCGCCTGCCGTCGCAGTCAAAAGATGGCGCGGGCTGAAGCGGTGCTGCTCGTGTCGGATGCGCCGCTGTCTCCACGCCGCCTGGCGCAACTGGCGACGCTGGCCGACGCCACGGAAGCGCGCACGCAAATCAATCGGTTGAACGCGGCCTACGAACAGTCGGGAACTCCGTTTCGCGTCGAGCGCGTTGCGGCGGGATACCGGCTGTTCACGCTCCCCCAGTTCGCTTTCTGGCTGGGGAAGCTGCATCACCGCGAGGCCGAGCTGAAGCTTTCGCCTCCCTCGATGGAAACGCTGACGATCATTGCCTACCGCCAGCCGATAACACGCGCCGACGTGGAAGCGATCCGCGGCGTGCAATGCTCGGAAATGATCAAACAACTGATGGAGCGGAACCTGGTGCGGATCGGCGGCGAAGACGACTCTCTGGGGCGCCCCTTCCTGTATGAAACGACGCGCAAGTTTCTCGAAATGTTCGGCCTTCGCGACCTCGAAGAATTGCCTTTGGCGGAAAAGCTCCGCCGTCCGGGTGGGACGAAAAATGCGGTCGCTCCGGCGTCTCCGCTGGACCCAGCGGCGCTGCCAAGCCCCACAACACCCGCGCAAGACGTGGAAGCGGCGGGGTAATGTATCGAGTTGTCATGAGCAGCTCGACGCGCCGCCGCCCGGCTCGCGAACAGCCCTTTGCTGAACTAGCGAGGCAATCTACAATACCAGTAGTTCCCTTCATCCGGTTTTCAAGTGCGGTTTTCGCAGGTGGCAGCTGAACGTGCGACATCAAGCGCCACAGCCGGGCCGCCAATCTCGACAAGGAGGAACGGAAAGTGCCAGGTTCATTTCGCTGTCAGCCGATCTGCACGCTCCCGATTCGACGATTGATCGCGCTGGCCTCTCTGGCCTGGCTGGCCGTGGCAGCTCTGACGACGGCGCGGGCCGAGCCGCGCGACCCGTTTGTCGCCGCTCGCAATCACATGGTCGATGAAGCGATCGTTCGCGAAGGGGTCAAGAACCCCGCCGTGATTAACGCCATGCGAACGATTCAACGGCACAAGTTCATCGGCAAGAATCCCACGGCCAGGGCGTACATCGACGAAGCGCTGCCGATCGGCTTCGGGCAGACGATCTCGCCACCCTTCATCGTGGCATATATGACCGAATCGCTCGATCCGCAGCCTGACGACCGCGTTCTCGAGATCGGCACCGGCAGCGGCTACCAGGCGGCGATTCTTTCGGCGATCGTGAAGGACGTGTATACGATTGAAATCGTCGAGCCGCTCGGGAAAGACGCCGCCAAAGTCCTCAACAAGAAGGATTACCCGAACGTCCATACGCGAATTGGCGACGGCTACAAAGGCTGGCCCGAAGAGGCCCCCTTCGACAAGATCATCGTCACCTGTTCCCCGGAAAGCGTCCCTCAACCCCTCGTCGATCAGTTGCGCGAGGGGGGCAAAATGATTGTGCCGCTCGGTGAGCGCTACGAGCAGGTGTTTTACCTGTTCGAAAAACGAGGCCAAGAACTCGTCAAGAAGCGGCTGCTTCCGGCGCTCTTCGTCCCCATGACGGGCGAGGCCGAAAAGAACCGCGTCGTCCAGCCTGATCCGAAGCATCCGCAAATTCACAACGGTTCGTTCGAGAAGGACAACGAAGGGGACGGACACCCGATCGGCTGGCATTACCAGCGCCAAATGACGCTTGAGACCGGAAAAGCCCCCAATGGCCAGCACTACGTCACGTTCTCCAATACCGAACCGGGACGCAACTCGCAGATGTTGCAGGCGATCCCCGTCGACGGCCGGCAAGTCTCGGCGCTGAAAGTCAGCGTGGAGGTCAAGGCGGACAAGATCGTGCGCGGCGACAAGGGGGAGGCGGCCTGCGTTCTGGTCCGGTTTTACGACTCCGATCGCGGTTCGATCAAGGAGAACATGTCGCAGGTGCTGGGCCCCTGGCAAGGTTCGTTCGGCTGGACTCCGGTGGCCAGAACCATCAGCGTTCCCACGAAAGCTCGTGAGGCGATCTTCTTCATCGGCTTGGGCGGGGCGACCGGTGAGTTCAGCATCGACGACGTCCGGGTTGTCGCCGTCCCTAAGTAATCATCCTGCAAGCCGCAGACGTCAGTCTGCGGGTGCGTCTCGCAACACTCATCGTCCGAGCCGCAAATCGCATTGCCCCTGGAGACTTTCCCCTGGATTCCACGACCGCCCGGCCGCTGCGAGACGACTTTGGCAATCCCGCGGACGAATACACCGCGGCCGTTGCCGGCGCGGCGCTGTTCGATTTGTCGCACTGGACGCAGTTGGAGCTGGCCGGCAGCGACCGTGCGAAGTTCCTGCACAACTTCTGCACCAACGAAATTAAGGGACTGGCGGCGGGGAGCGGATGCCAGGCGTTCCTGACGAACGTCCAGGGCAAGTTGCTGGCGCACCTGTTCGTTTATGCCGGCGAGCAGGTGCTGCACCTGATCGCCGCTCCCGGGACCGCTGAACGGATCATCAAGCACCTGTCGCGGTACCAGATTAACGAAGAGGTGACATTTCGCGACGTCTCAGGCGAGCGCGGTCTGCTTCTGGTTGCAGGGCCAGGGGCCGGCGTGATGCTCCGCGATATCGGCTGCGACGTTCAGCCTTTCGTTGACGGACAACATCGCCAGTTTCCCTGGGCCTCGTCCGAATTAAGGATCTTTCGCAATGACTTTTTGCGTCTCTCGGGCTATTTCGTGTCGGCGACCGCCGAGGCGCTCGACGACTTCGCGGCGACGGTGATTCGTGCCGGCGCGGTGCGCGCGGGCGCGGCGGTCTTCCATTCTCTGCGGATTGGGGCGGGATTTCCGCTGTACGGAGTCGATCTCTCGGACGCGAACCTGGCGCAGGAAGCCAACCTGACCGCCCAGGCGATCAGTTTCGCCAAGGGGTGCTACCTGGGGCAAGAGCCGATCGCCCGCATCGACGCCCTGGGACATGTGAACCAGCAGTTCCGCATTCTGCGAATGACCGATGGCCCGGTCCAGGTTCCTGGAACGGAAGTGTTGACAGCCGACGATGAACCTCGCAAGATCGGCCAGATCACATCGGCCGCGCTGAATTATGGCACAGGGAGTCCGGTGGCCCTGGCGCTCATGAAACGGAATTACGACACTCCCGGCCTGGCGGTTGGCGTGCCTGTCGGAGGGCAGACGATCGTCGCAGAGGTGTACTGGCCGGAGTGAGTAGTATTCGTAGGGCAGGTTTTCCAATCTGCCCGTTAATGCTGAAACAAAAACTCTTTCGAGTTCAACAGCGCCCAGCCGATGTCTTCCATCGCCAGCTT
>DASYAR010000166.1:0-2629 GCA_036501235.1 Planctomycetaceae bacterium | reverse complement strand
CCGTGATCGCCGGGCAAGGGCCGCCATAGATTGTCCTGGCGGTGCGGATCGGCCGGCGCGGAAGTCATCTGGCTGTCGTAACCATGGGCGGCGAGATACCGGTCGCCGACGCCCGCCAGAAGTTTGTTCCCCTCGATCGCCACGACGGTTGACGCACCCACGAACACTTCCCGACGTCGCTGATGTGCGGCCCAATGAATGGCGCGGGCCGCGACCTCCGGCTGGTAGATCGGAGGCACGGGCTGCGGCTGGCGCGGCAGACGGCTTTTGACCCAACCGAATTGCGGTGTATTGAGCGCGGGCATTTGAACCATTGTCAGCCAGACGCGGCTTTTCGCATGCAACAACTCGCAACGGACCGATTCGGTGAATCCCTGAATCGCGTGTTTCGCGCCGCAATAGGCCGACTGCAGCGGAATGCCTCGATAGGCCAGGGCCGAGCCCACCTGCACGACGATCCCACGATTGCGAGGCACCATTCGCCGCAGGGCCGAGAGCGTCCCGTGCACGAACCCCAGATAAGTCACTTCGGTCACGCGCCGGAATTCCTCCGCGGTCATTTCAATGAACGGGGAGAAAACCGACACCATGGCGTCGTTGACCCACACGTCGATCGGGCCGAATTCCCGCTCGATGATATCGGCGGCCGATTCGACCGATTCGGCCTGCGACACGTCGGTCGGCAAGACGAGGGCCCGCCCGCCGGCGTCTTCCACCTCGCGCTGGGCCGCATGCAGCCCGTCTTCGCCGCGGGCCACCAGACCGATCCAGGCACGGCGTTTGGCAAATTCACGCACCGCCGCCCGTCCGACTCCGGCCGACGCCCCGGTAATCACGACGACTTCGGGATGTCTCGGATTGGACCGACGGTGGCGCGCGGGAAGGTGATCTGGCATGGTTGTCATCCGTTTCGAAGATCGCTCGCAAATTGCCGTGGGAGAACTACTCGCGATCAAGTTGAATCAAAGGAATACGGGATTGCGGGTCATATCGGCGCTGCAGATGGGTGGGAGATTCCACCAGGGTGATTTCCAGCGTCGGCCGGACGATCGCTTCGAGCAGATGTCCGCCGCGCGCCGCCGCATCGCGCAATCCAACGACGACATGCGCATGCAGTTTGGGTTTCTCGCCGTCCCAAGTGAGATTGCCGATAAAGGACAGGACTTCCACCTGTTCGTCGATCGGATTCTCCAGGTACTTCTTGGCTTGCCAGTCGAAATAGCCCAACTTGCAGCGTTCGAAAGCGCCGATTGCCGTAAAGCTGGCACCGGCAGGCCGCTGCTCGCCGGCAAATCGCAGCAGTTGCTGATTGACTTCGTCTCCTGACGCCAGCACCAGAACATACGTGCTGGGGTCTTGGCAGATTTGCTTCACCTTCATCGTGTTGCTCCTGTCAGGTGCCGTGTGGCTGCCTGTTCACGTCATCGTTCTTGGTTGCCGAATGCGGCACGGAAGCGGCGCGAGCCGCGCTATCGATTCCCGCATGAGCACGCCACCACCAGCCCGCTCCGGCCAGCGCCGCGGCCGCGACGACGACAGCCACGGCGGCGGCGGGGACTCGCGGGAGGGCCGCACTGGTTTCCAGCGATCGTTCCGGGTATTCCCCGGCCAACTCGGTGTGTTGCAATGCCGCATCGATCACCTGAGCGGTATGAAACGCCCGACGGTCGGTGCTGTGGGCGATCTGTTCGCGGCAACTGAAGCCGTCGGCCACGATCATCGTCTCCTTGCCGGCCTGACGGACCGCCGGCAGCAGCACCAGATCGCCGATCGACTGAGCCACGTCATAGTGCCCGGCTTCGAAACCGAACGAACCGGCCAACCCACAGCAACCCGAGTCGATCACCTCGTAATCGAGCCCCATCTTTTCCAGCAGTTTTTTATCGGCCTCCATTTTGACGAGCGCCTTGTGATGACAATGCCCGTGCACCAGCGCATGGCGTTCAATGTGCGGGGGTTGAAATTCGGGCGCACGCTTGTCGAGAAATTCGGCCAGACCGAATGCCTGGTTTTTCAACCGGGTGGCATCCTGATCCCGCGGGAACAGATTCACGAGCTCGTCCTTGAATACGGCGACGCAACTCGGTTCCATTCCCACCAGAGGCACTCCTTCCTGAATCTGCGGCTGCAGCGCATCCAGAATCTGCCTCAACTGCCGCCGCGCCTGATCGAGCATCCCGAAATCGTACAGCGGTCGCCCGCAACACAGCGAAATCTTCGGGACCTCAATCCGAAAACCGGCTGCTTCCAGGACGGTCACTGCGGATTTCAACACCTCGGGGAAAAAATGGTTGTTGAAGGTGTCGGGCCAGAGCAACACAGGGGGTTTATCGGCATTGTGCGGCGGCCGTCGTCGAAACCAATCCGTAAACGTCTGCTGCGCAAATTGCGGAACTTCGCGCTGCGGGGCAATTCCTCCCAACCATTTGGCAAGGTCCCGCAGGCCTCGCGTTTGCGTCACGAAGTTCACCAGTCGCGGCATGTGCGAGGCGATTCGCGCCCACCAATAAATCCAGCCCATGGCATAAGCATGCCTGGGCCGGAGCCGACCCTGATAATAGTGCGACAGGAATTCCGCCTTGTAGGTGGCCAGGTCGACGTTGACCGGGCAATCTCCCTTGCAGCCTTT
>DASYAR010000165.1:0-3097 GCA_036501235.1 Planctomycetaceae bacterium | reverse complement strand
CGCTCGTTGATTTCGTTGAAGTATTCGGGTGTTCCTTGGACCGCTGATGCAGCTTAGCGCCATTCACGGGGCAGTCAACAATTGAACGAGGAGGCAATTGTCGATGCGTTTTTCTCTCCTTTCCTCTGCGAACCATGCGGTTACCATTATTGCGTCCGTCGCCAGGTCGGAATGGCTACCCCCTGGATATCCATATCCTCCGACGTTCCCCTGTCGCACGTTTCGGACGATCGATTGTCGTCCCTCGGAATATGGTCCGTGGCAAATCCGGACATTGGTTGAGTGGTCGAATTTCAGGAACGTGAAAAATCGGGAATCATTGGAGAAAGGACTGGAATGTGGAGGCTCGAATGCCTCAGAAATACGACGGGCCGGTTGAATAACCTGCCCCCCACATCATCGCGCGTTGCAGAGCGAGTGATTCGCCTCAAGTGCGCAAGCTGCCAGAATTGACACAAGAATAAAAGGATGACATGGCGCGCCACTCACGGTTGAGGGAGGGGTCACACCATTGGAAGAAATGTCGGGTTTTCTCAATCGAGAGGCGGGCGCGCGACCCCCCGTCGATTGAAGGCCTGGCCCTCACGATTGGGGAGTTCCGATGGAAGTCATGACCACGACGGAGACATGAATTCCCAGCATGAATCCTCACGGGTTGCACACGCTACGGCATTGGTTTGCGTTGCCCGGCGGCGATGGGTAGGCTGGTGTTTGGTCTTTGCAGCATCATCCGGGAGAGACGCGCCATGCCCGACTTTCTGTATTGCCTCAACTCAAGCACCATCCGGCCGGTTCCGATCTTGAAGAAGATCGAAATTGCCGGGAAGGCCGGATACACGGCGATCGAGTTGTGGCATGACGACATCGACGCCCACCTGGCGGCTGGCGGTTCCTTGAAAGAAATCCGACACGCGGTCGATGATCAAAATCTCGATGTGCCGACAACGATCTACCTGAAAGGCTGGTTCGAAACGACCGGCCCGGCCCATGTTCAAGAGCTTGACGAGTGTAAGCGCCGCATGGCGCAGGCGGCAGTCGTGGGGGCGATGCACGTGATTGCCGGGCCCCCAGGCGGTATGGCCGACCACGAGCTGGGCGCCAGGAACTACCGGGAATTGCTGGAGATTGGACTGTCGATGGGAGTCAAGCCGGCGATGGAATTTCTGGGGTTCGTTGACGACATCAACACGATCGAAGACGCCCTGGAAGTGATCACCAAGGCCGATCATCCCGCGGGAACAATCGTGCTCGATCCGTTTCACATCTTCCGCGGGGGTGGGTCACCGGAATCGATCGCCAAGCTGCGCGGCGAGCAGGTCGCCATCATGCATTTCAACGATTCGCCGACGTCGCCGCCGCGCGAGCAGCAGCACGACAAAGACCGTGTCTATCCTGGTGACGGACATGTCGACCTGGCGCGTCAGTTGGCGCTGCTGAAAAAAATCGGCTACGACGGCTGGCTGTCGCTCGAGCTCTTCCGCGAAGAGTTGTGGGCGGCCAATCCGCTCGAAGTCGCCCGCATCGGGCTGGATAAGATGCGGGCCGTCGCAGAGCGGTAAAATTTGAAGAGCGAAGAGAGAAAAGCGAAGAGTGAGACAAGCCCGCGGGGCGCGTGCCGGGTGCTCAATAACACGACAGGACCCACGGGACGCGGCCCGAGGGCTTGAATAATCTTCCCGTTTCATTCTCTGCTCTCTTTTCTCTCATCTCTCTTCTATTTCCTCCCCTTCACCACAAAGCCTCCTCCCGTGGAAATCCACTACTCAGACGATGCCATCTGTGCCCGCGGCGGCTGGGCCCCTGATTTCCGCACGCGGCCGAGCGCCCCCGCGATCTACCAGACGACGGCGTTCGACATGCATGGGCTCGACCAACTCGACGCCGTCGCCGCGGGACACGAGCCGGGCTATATCTACACCCGTGACGGCAATCCCAATCATGATGCTTTCGCCGGCGACGTGGCCCGCCTCGAAGGGGCCGAGGCGGGAGTAGTTTGCGCGTCGGGGATGGGGGCCATGACGGCCGTGCTGCTGGCGCATGTCCGAACGGGTGACCACATCGTCGCCGCCCGAGTGCTGTACGGCCGCACGTCGCAGATGCTCAATCACCTGAAGACCACATTCGGCGTCACGACGACGTTCGTCGACGCCACGCACCCCGCAGAGTTCGCGAAGGCCGTGACGCCCGAAACCAAACTGGCGATCGTCGAAACGATTTCCAATCCATTGATGGAAGTGGCCGACCTGCCGGCCATTGTTTCCGCGCTGGGGGCTGTACCCCTGCTGGTCGACAGTACCTTTGCAACCCCCTGTCTTTTGCGGCCGCTCGAGCATGGCGCGAAGATCGTATTTCACAGTGCCTCGAAATATTTGAACGGGCACGGCGACGTCATGCTGGGTGTCGTCGTCGGATCTCGCGAAATCATCCGCCGGGTCCGCGGGTTGGCCGCGCTGTACGGCGTAAACAGCAATCCGTTCGAATGCTGGCTCGCGTCGCGAGGAATGCGGACGCTTCCGTTGCGAATCGAGCGCGTCTCCCACACGGCCGATCGCATCGCGCGCTTTTTGACGACGCAACCGGCCGTGGCGAGAGTCTTCTACCCGGGTCTCGCCGATCATCCCAGTCATCCCCAGGCCGTGCAGTACCTCAAACACGGGTTTGGCGGAATGCTGGCGTTCGAGATGCACGGAGGCAAGCCGGCGGTCACCGCATTTTTCAGGACGCTTGCTGAGCAGATCCCGTTTTCTCCGACGCTGGCCGATGCCCGGACGACCCTGTCGTATCCGTCGGGAACGTCGCACAAGTTCATGACAGCCGAAGAACGCCGGATTTATGGAATCAATGACGGTTTGGTGAGACTCTCTGTGGGTTTGGAGGCCCCCGCCGATCTGGAGCACGAACTGGGGGCTGCCTTGTCTTCACTCCCCGGCGAGTCAAAGTCGTAGGTCGGGCTTTCCAGTCCGACAGCAATGGGCATTCGGCAAACTCCTCTGTCCCTTGGCCAGTATCCAGACGCCCCTCGCTATTCCCCTTCAAATTCGCAGTATCGATTCTTTACAATGGCGAATGAAGGCAACCTCCGATGCACGACGTCTCT
>DASYAR010000164.1:0-10781 GCA_036501235.1 Planctomycetaceae bacterium | reverse complement strand
ACGGCCAGGACCGACCACAGGCGATGCCGCGGCGCGGGAACGGCGTCGCGGAAGTTGCGTTTTTGCGCGTCATCGGCCACCTGTCGGATGGCTGCTTCGCACAGCGTCCGCGAACGGGCCTGCTCGGAGTCGTTGTTCACCAGCTCGATGATCCCCAGCAGTTGGTCGCCCACGTGCGGGTGTTTGCGGCCCAGGAGCCGCGCGAGTTGTTCGAGCCGGCGATTGCGCCATACCCAGCGGTGCGCCGCATAGGGAACGAAGGCCAGGCCGCACGCCGCCAGAAGGAAGAGCCCCCCGCGCATCCAGACCGGAGAATCCCACAGTCGGTCGACTGCGAACATCGCCAGGAACGGCACGACGAGCCCGAAGACCGCCGCACACGCGGCTTCGATCATCTTGATCGACCACACACGCCGGCGAAAATCATGAAGTTGGGCTTCGAGGGCGCCGGGCAACTGCAAACGGTCTGGGGTTCGAATAAGGCTCATCTGTGGCTCCTGAATGAGCAAACTATGGTCAACTAAATCAACCCGATCGCTTTTCTTCCCACCCAAAAGATTCCCATCAGCGTGATCACGAACGCCGCCACGGCGGGATGATTCCACAACGACACGTGGCGCCTGATCGGCGCGGGTTCCGGCAATTCGGCCAGAGACCGCACGACCTCTTCGAGTTTGTCCGGCCCGATCGACCTGCCGCGCGTCACCCTCGCGATTTCTTCCAGCACCTCCGGTCGCGCCGGACGCCCGATGCGCTCGGTCGCCACCCCCTGCACGTAAAAAGATGTCTCCAAGCTAGCATCGGTCTGTCGACAAGACAATATGACTTGATGTTTTCCCGGTTCGGCCGTGTTGAATCGCCCGGTAAAGACCCCCCACTCGTCGCCGGCGGAGGTGAAACGCACGACATCGGCCTTGCCGGAGGGCGCCGTGATGCGGGCCGTGACTTCGCCGTCGTGGAGCGGCTCACCCGATTTTTCCATCACGATCGCATGCAAGGCCACGGCCTGGTGCATCTGCGGTTGATCGGGCGTGTAATACAGCCGCATCGTCTCCCCTTTGGCCATGTTGCGCTGGTAGGCCATCCAGCGCACGACCTGCCCCCAGAACCGGTAATGATATTTGTCTTCGACCCCTTTGCGCCAGCGCCAGGCGCCGTCGGTCCCCATGAACAGCACTTTGCCGGCGCCGTAGGTTTTCGTCGCGAGCAGCGGCACGCGGCCATACTCATTGACCGAGTCCTTATGCACGCACAACACTTCGCTCCCTGATTTGGCGCGCCGCACGGGAGCATGCCACTGAAACCCGGGCAGTCCTTCCCAGACTTCCATGTTGTCGTCCTGGGTGTCGGCCAGTTTCGTAAGCAGGCTGCGGCGGCCGAGCTCGGTCAGCTCGAAATGGCTGGGCGTTCGCGAACCCCAACCGCCGGGTTGCGTGTCGTCGAGCACCACCGGACACAAATCGCCCAGCTCGGTGTCGAGCAGCGAGAATTGCCGTCCTTGCACTCCCGGCATGAATACGAGTCCGCTGGCCTGATGCTCGACCAGCCCCTTGATCAGCCGGCACTGTTCGTTCGTCAGTTGCCCGTCGTCGAGCCCCACGTCGCCCAGAAACACAACGTCGAATTTCGACAACTCATCGAGGCCGGTCGGAAATTGCTTGATGTAGTCTTTGTTGCCTCCGCCGACTTTCGTCAGTCCCGGATGGAATAACAGGCATGCCAGGTCGATTCCCGGATCGCGCGACAGCGCGTTCCGCAGATAGCGATATTCCCAGCGCGGATACGATTCGACGAGCAGCACCCGCAATTTCTCTTCGCGGATCGAAATCGGGGCCGACAGTTTGTTGTTGTCGGTCAGCGTTTCTTCGGCATGTTTCGGGATTTCGAGGCTGACCGTAAAATCGCCGGTCGATTTGGGTTTCCACATGACCCAGTCGCTGGTGCGCCCCATCGGCAGGATTCGCAGCTCCTTCGTCACTTCTTCACCGTCGGACGTGCGCATTGTGACGGTCGTGTTGTATTCGCGCGGCAGAGCGCTTTCGACCGTGAACGGAATCCGCACCGCCTTGCCGGCCACGCCGAACGTGGGCGCGTCGAGGCTGAGCAGCTCGACATCGGGCAATCGCACGGGGCTCCCTGCGGCGATGGTGAATACGGGCACGCCTTTGAGCCTCAGGCGCAGCGCTGCTTCCACAGGAGGCCGGCCTTCGTTCCAGTCGCCGTCCGAGAGCATCACGATGCCGCGGAGGTTGGCGTATTTCTCAGGAGCTTCGGCCAGCGGATCGTAAAGATCGCTGCCGCGCCCCGCCTGCGGCAGTGCAAACGGCTCGATCACGACGTTCATTTTTTCGTCCAGCTTCTGCCAGGCGCCGGCTTCATGTAAAGGGGCGATCCCTTCGCGCCGCGTCGTGGGCTGAGCGCCGCTGGGGCTGCTGAACAAAAAGTCGCGAGTCTCCATGCTGGGCGAAGAATCCCACAACACGGCCACCGAGGGCTTTTCCTCCGGTCGAAATTCTTCGACCCATTCCGGCTCATTGAACAACAGGGCGGCGAGGGCCACGATCGTGAGACGGAGCAATTCGAGCAATCCCAGCGATCGGCGATAACCGCTGCGCCGCCAGGCGACGAAGCAGAATCCCGCCGTCACAATCACGCCGACGACCGAAATGGCGATATGCCATCCGGTGCCGTTCAAGTGAAAATGGGATACGTTCATGGTCTCTGAAATCCCGGCTGTCCACTGGGAAGCAGCGGTCGCACAGCCCTTGCCAGCTTGGGCAAGCACAAACCGGCCTCGACGATCAGGGCCACAATCATCGCGGCCAGAAACAGCCGCCAGATTTCCTGAATCAGCGAGCCGATGCTGCCCGCCTGGTCATCGACCCGCGAGAATTCCAGGCCGCGAAACAACTCTCCAAGACGATGGTCAGGCAACACGGCCGCGTGGTCTTCGCCAATCGGCCGATTGACGGCGAGCAGCTTTTCGCCGGCCGCATAAACTCCGCGATGGAAAGGATACTCGATTGAAATGGCCCGCTCGTCTCCCGTCACCCGCTGCCAGGTCGCCGGGTCCCCATCGGGCTGCTGGCCGGCAACGACCTGACGAGTATTTCCCAGCACGGCGGCCCCGGCGGCGAGGGCCCGTTGCACGAGAACGTAGAGGACGATGCCGTCGGTCGCCAGTGATGAATCGCCCGCAGCGGGGGTCGTCGCCAGAAAGTACGCGCCGCCGCGCGTCGTCGTGCCGCGGACGAGCAGAGGCTTGCCCCCGCGGAGGCTTGCCAGTGTGGTGAACTCGCCATTGAGCTCGCGGAACTTTTTGATCTGCAATTTCCCCACGGGAAGCGCTGCGCCGCTATTGGTGCGAGCCAACAGGTCCTGGTCGCCGCGCCAGTTTTCGACCGGAATCTCTTCGGGCGCTTCGACCCAATTCCGCCAGCTCACGCCGAATAACTCGGCGTCGCTGCCGGACCGTGGAGGCAAGAACACCGCCTGACCTCCGCGCTCGACAAACGCCTGCACGAGCTGCGCGGCGCTTCCCGTGGGAAGGGGAGCCTGCCAGAGGAGGAGCGAGATCCTTTCCCATTCGACCGACGCCAGTTGATCCTCGGCCAGCACTTCCGCAGACGCCGGCACGGCCGGATCGGGGCTGATCGCCGCGGCCAGCTCCAGCGGCCGTGCCGATTGCGGATCGTCCGCCAGGACGACGGTCAGCCGCGGCACGGGCTTGTCGAACACGAAGCAGAAATCGTTGTCGGCCGGGTTGGCGTCGGCCGGAATCGACACGCGTCCCCAGCCACGCTCGTGGCTGCGCTCGAGCGGAATGCGATGGTCCTTGAGGTCGTACTCGGATCCTTCCATTTCGACCGCCAGCTCCGATCGGGCGCCTTCGATCTCGAACTGCACGGGAACGGTGATGCGCGACTGGGCCTCGGTGGCCCGCGTGAGCTTGAGCGAGACGAGCAATTCGGCCGCGTCGCTGGTCTGCAGGCGGCGGACGTCGGTCACCCTGACCGCCAGATCTTCAGGCGCCGCCTTGGGGTACGCCAACAGGTGAAAACGGATTCCCTGGGGGAACTCGCCGAACGACTCGCGCAGCGACTGCCAGCGGCCGCTATCGGCGTTCCAGTCGTTCTCACGAAGGTCCGAGCAGATCCAGACTTCGGTCCGTCCGCATTTGTTGGTTTGCACGTAATCATGGGCCGTTTGCAGCATTGCCGGGATGTCGCTGGCCGAGCTGGCCGGTTCGCCGGCGCGAGACTGCAGCAAAGCGTCGGCCGATTCGAGCTCGACCGGCTGGTTCGTCGTGCTGTCGACCAGGACCCAGCGCGTCGACCCCAGCAGCTTGAGCGCCTGGACCAGTTGCTGCCGTCCGGTTTCGAGCTTCGATCCCCCCGCGCCGCCCCCCGTTTCCTGCATGCTGGGGGAGCGATCGAGCAGGATGACCGTCGTGTCGGGGCGACCACCGGCCGTCAGCCCCAGCCAGCCGCTGGCCAGCGGCCGGGCGATGGCAAAAATGAGCCCGGCGATCGCCAACATGCGAAACGCCATGATCAGCCACTGCCGCAGGCGCGCGTAGCCGCGCGACAGCCGGTTCGCCGCCAGCAGGAACATCATCGCTCCCCAGCGAACCGTCTGGTAGCGCCGCTGGTTGATGAGATGGATGATGATCGGCAAGGCGATCAGAGGCAGGGCGTACAACAAGAGGGGTTGGATGAACATCAGCCGCCCCCTTTCGTCCGCGTCCGCCCGACGAGGAACCGCATCAGCACCTTTTCGTAATCTTCATCGATCGTGATCCGATGATAGTCGACGGCCGACTCCAGCATCACCTGCTTGAGCTGCGTGAGATATTCGCCCAGCACCTTGTGATACCGCTCGGCGATTTCGTTGGGCTCGGCAAAAACGGCGGGACCGCCTTCCATGTCGATAAATCGCATCGGCCGGCGGAAGTTGAAATCCAGCTCCTGCTGGTCGAGCAGGTGCAGCGCCGCCACGTCGTGCTTTCGGAAGTGCAGATGTTGCAGACAGCTTCGCAGCAGTTCGGGCTCGACGAACAGGTCCGAGATGATGACGATCAGCGCCCGTTGGCGGATCGTCTCGGCCAATTCGTGCAGCACCGTAGCGAGCTGCGTGTCGTTCTGCGGTTGGGCCTGCTCGAGAATGTCGAACACGGTTGTCAAATGGGCCGGATTGCGCTTGGGGGGCACATTGCGGACGATCCCGTTGGCCACGCACGACAAGCCCACCGCGTCCCCCTGCAGCAGTGCGAGATAGCCCAGCGCCCCGGCGAGCCGCCGCGCATATTCGATCTTCGTGATTCCCGTCGAGCCGAAGTCCATCGATCCGCTCGTATCGAGAACCAGGCAGCACCGCAGGTTGGTGTCGGCCTCGAACTCTTTGACGTAGAACCGGTCTGATCTTCCGTAAGCCCGCCAATCAAGGCGCCGCAGATCGTCTCCGGGAACATATTTGCGATACTCGGCAAACTCGACGCTCGAACCGCGGTGAGGACTGGGGTGCCGCCCCGAAACCGATCCCTGCATCGGCTTCCGCGAAAAAAACGGCACCGCCGCCAGCCGTGATAACACGGCCGCATCCAGAAAGCTGCGGCTACGACGATCGGGAAACATAGAACCTGACTTTAATCTCCTTCACCCGCCGGGCCAGCCGGCAGAGGTCGATGATCTTCCGCATTCTGCGCAACCCAACGGGCGCTGCGCACGCGGCTGGGCCACCTGGTTCGCCCATTGCCGCAACGACTATTTGTCTTCTGCCGCGGTCTCTTCTATCAAGCGGCGAACGATCTTGCGGGAATCGATCCCTTCCGACTGTGCGGTAAACGTCGTGATGATACGGTGCGTCAGAACGGGCGAGGCGACTTCCTGAAGATCTTCCAGCCGCACCATATAGCTTCCCGAGAGGGCGGCGCGGGCCTTGGCCCCCAGGATCAGATTCTGCACGGCACGAGGCCCTGCGCCCCACGCCACCAGCGGCTTGAGCCAGGCCGGAGCAGTCGAACCGTTAGGCCGCGTCTTTCGCACCAGGCGTGCCGCATACGAATAGATATGGTCGGGTACGGGCACTCGCCGCACCAGGTGCTGGTGCCGAAGGACGTCCTCACCCGTCATCAGATGACTTAACTGCGGCAGGTCGTCGCCAGTGGTGGTCCGCGCGATCTGCACTTCTTCCTGTTCCGAGGGATAATCGAGCTCGATCAGAAACATGAAGCGGTCGAGCTGGGCCTCGGGAAGCGGGTAGGTGCCTTCCTGCTCGACCGGGTTTTGCGTGGCCAGGACCAGGAACGGGGCTTCGAGGCGGAACACTTTGCCGACCACCGTCACCTTGTATTCCTGCATGGCTTCGAGCATGGCCGCCTGCGTCTTGGGAGGGGCGCGGTTGATCTCGTCGGCCAGCACGATGTTGGCGAAGACCGGCCCATGCACGAATTGAAACTCGCGCTTGCCGCTTTCTCCCTCCTGCAGGATGTCGGTCCCTGTGATGTCCATGGGCATCAGGTCGGGAGTGAACTGAATGCGGCTGAACTTGAGCGACATCGTCTCGGCGACTTTGCTGACGAGCAACGTCTTGGCCAGGCCGGGCACCCCCATCAACAGAGCATGCCCGCGTGCGAACAGGCATATTGCCAGGCGTTCGATCGTGTCCTGCTGGCCGACGATGACCCGCGCCAGTTCTTTCCGCAGCCGGTCGTATGCCGCGCGTAACTGGTCGATCGCCTCGACGTCATTGTCACTGAGTTTCTGAAGCGGGGGCGTCGCGACGGATGTTGCCATGCGGTGCTTTCTCTACAGGTGCGGGAACGGCCAAGAAGAAGAGATACGGACGGCTGATGTCGAATGGCAACGGTATTATTCACGAAGGAGAGCGGAGAATCCATCAAGTCCTGAAAATCCGCCATCCGCTGAGAGACGGGCGAACGCCAGACAAATTACAGGATAAAGACATTGTGTCTTAAAATCAACCGTGTGCCTCATGACAACGAAGGAATCCCAACGATTTCGTAACTTCCATGTCGCAAAACTGGTGCGCCGAGGCACAATGAAGTGGGCCAACGTAACGCCCCGAACTTCGACCCAGGCAGATGCCCTGTGAAAAGCGACGCAGAACTCGTGGAACTGGTGAAAGCCGGTCAGATCGCTGCCTTTGCCGAACTGGTTGTCCGCTATGAACGGCTGGTGCGAGGGGCGGCGTTTCACGCAGTCCGCGAGCGCAACACGGCCGACGATGTCACGCAGGAGGCATTCGTCGCAGCTTTCGAGTCGATCAGCAGTCTGCGCAATGGGGCGAAGTTTGGAGCATGGCTGATTCGGATTGCGAGATACCGGGCGGCCAAAGCCGTCCGTAGTCGCTGCCGTGCACCCGTCCTCGTCGGCGAGATCGCGGAAGTCGCTGTGGATGACGGAGCCTTGAGCGACCTTTCGGCGCAAATACTCGAGCTCCTGGAGCGGTTGCCTGAACATGAACGGGTCGTCGTCGGCCTGAAGAACCTGCAGGGGCATTCGGTCCACGAGATCGCGGAAATCACAGGCCGGCCGCCAGGCACGGTCACCAAGCAACTTTCGCGCGCCTATGGGCGACTGCGAAACTGGTATTCCCAGGAGAATTCATGATGACGAACCCGGACGTGATCGAGAAGGCACTGGAACAACTGGGTCAGGAGTTGGGAACGCAGCCGAGTCTCGCGCAGCGAGTGCTGGAAGACGTTTGCAACCGGGCGGCACGAGAGTTGACCCCGGTGCGACCGAAGCGCCGCGTCTGGTTTGGCAGGCGATCCCTCGTGGCGGCTTCGGCACTGGGTCTCGTGGCGGCGCTAACGGCATGGTGGTTATTGAAGCCGGCGACGCTTTATGCCCGTGTTCTCGATGCGCTCGACAGTGCAAAGACGGTTCACGTGAGTGGGTGGACTCGCGAAGTTTTCCGAAAATGGCCGCTGGAGGCCCCGCCGAAAAAGGTCGACGGCTCCAAGACTCGCCATGCGGTCGACGCCTGGTATTGGACAGATGCATCGGAAGACCCGGCTTCCTACGAGAAATTTGGTCCGGTGGTCGTCATTCGGCGTGGCGGCAATCTCCGCGAATATCAGGAGGACGTGAAGCTTCTGTTTGTTTCGGAGGCAAGCCGGCCGAAGAACTACGCTGAGAGATTTTCCATGCTGGCCGATCATCTCAAAATGTTGGCGGCTCCAGGGCTATCGAAGGAGAAACTGGAGACGCGCTCCGAGGGAGGTCGGTCTCTCTCCGGCTGGCAGGTCACGCAGGGGAATCGCCGCGAGGAATTCTGGCTGGATGCTCATAGCAATCTGCCCGTTCGATTCAGCCGGTGGTCGATTCGGCCGGAAGGAAACGCGCAGATTTTCGAATTGGCGTTCTCGTTCGACGAGTCGGTTCCGGCCGGCGTCGTCCGCTATGAGCCGCCCCAAACAGAGACAATTCGTTATGGCGGGTCGAGCCACAATGCCGAACTCGCCTGGCGGCAACATGTGCAGGACATCGGACGGCGGCTGCAAGACGAGCCGATGGCCGGCCGGGTGGCGCTGCTGCCCCGAAAGAACGGCAAGACGTTCAGCCTGCGCCAATGGACATTGCCGACTCCCGATCACAAGTTTTGGGTCATGCCGCTCGATGTTGATCAGCAGCAACGCCTGTCGCTGCGAGACTTCTTCCGATTGCGTGCGGCCACCATGGTCGGGGATCGAGCCCACGGCACGTGGCGGGTGCCACGCGAGTACCACGGTTTGGAGCTGCGGCACGACCTCGTTTATGCCGATGGGACGCCGTGGCAGGAATGGGCGCAAGTCGTGCTCGGCCATTTCGGCCTCGAGCTGACGGACATTGTCGAGCAACGCACTGTCTGGATTGCGAGACAAGATGGACGAAAACTCAAGCCGTGGGCCGACGTGAATCCGCCGGTCCCCTACATCGTCAAGAATGGAAAAGAAGTCAAAGGGTTAGTAGCGCCGGGTGTCGGGCACATGCTTCGTCCGGTGACCATGGACGAACTGCTGATGGATTTCAACACGGCAATCGACTCGCGGGAACTGACGGCAAGGCTCCCCATCATTATCGATGAAACCGGGCTGCCCAGAGCGCCGGCATTCGACCCGCAAAAATATAAGAGTGGCCAGGAATTCTACGATACGATCGTCAAGCCCAACTATTGTGTTGCCAGCGACGCCCCGCTGTTCGAGGGAAAAAATTCATTGGGACTGGCTCGCGAGTGGTACGCCCGTGAATTCGGGATTACGTTCGTCGAAGAGCAGCGTCCGATGACGGTGCACGTCGTGCGCTCGAAACAGAAACCCGATTGATCCGTTCGTACACTCGGAGCAAATTCCCGTTTTCACAACCTGCGGTTAGCGCTTTCCCACCTTCTCGGCATTGAACGGCTTCAGCCTGGGCGTTTCGCGGCGATTGTCGCTCGTGGGGAACAGGTCCCAAAGATTGTCGCTGGCATTCACGCCGATTTGCACTGTGCCACCGGCATAAGGGGTCGACTTGGTGACGAACTCTGAACCGTTACCACGATCAAATCGCACGACGATCGGATAGATCGAGCTCAAGGTTCGCGAGCCGCCGGCGGGCACGATCAGGGCCTCGCCTTGAAATATGAAATTGAACTCCTGGTTGCACTGCGAATTGTCGAGCACGACGTCGAAGCGCTGGCGGTAAAGTTGCCAGCCGAGATCGGTCGGCGTAAACGTATAAGTGCCGGGTGACAGCGAATAGGCCGCCGGTCCGAATTTCTCGCCCCGGTCGAATTCCACTCTCCAGGAACGCCCGTTCGGGAGCACGTCCAACTTCTGTTTCATGCCCGCCTTGGCCACGTAGTGATTACCATTCAGGTTATAGTTGATCGTGCCGCGCGAGCCGGCTGGATTCACGATCAGCACGCCATCGACCACTTCTTCTCCCTCGGCGTCGGGAAGGGGGGTGCCCGTGACGATCGGCAGTCCCAGGGCCTCCGCCGCATTCCCCGTCGAAATGACCAGCGTGCTGTGGCCGTCACGACCGACGAGCATTGTTTCGTCGCTGAGAACGATGGCCGTGCCGATGGCTAAAGTGGGGTCGAAGATTAATGTCACGTCACTGCCGGTCGGCAGTTTGGCGACTGACCCTTTACCCGGCGTGGCGATCTCGATCAGCTTCCGTGCTTCAACCCACGTCTTGAGCATCTTGACCGGGGCCGCCAGATCGGCCACGGTGGGTGTCGAGCCGGCGATCTTGGTCAGTGCCGCATCGAAATCGGCCATGTCCTGTTTCATCGCCACTCTATTCTTTTCGGCGTCCTGGATGACCCGTGTCATCAAACGCTTGACATCGGCTTGGCGGGCCGCCAATTCAGCGCCGGCGGTGTCTTGCGGATTGCCCTTGACCCAGGCTTCATAGACGGTCGTCGGGTCGCCTGCCCGCCAGGCGCCCACGAGCGCTTGCTGATCTTCGGTTCTCCAGCCGTTCGTCTTGGCGAGAATCGAGATCTCGTCAGGCAGAACGGTTTTGAGCTTCTCGGCCAAATCGCCGGCTTGACTTAAAATGTTCTTGTCGATGTTCATCAAAGCGCTGCGCTGGGAATCCGTGGACAAGGGCACGGGCTTGATAATGATATTGTCCATGGCGACGGGCTTGTTCGCCTCGAAACTGTTTGGCCGCAAGTCGGAATTTCCGCGGGAGACTTGTGACCCGGTACGCGGCGGCGCCGCGACTTGGGCCTGCACCGTGCCCGCCGGGGCGACGATTGCGAGCAGCATGGCAAATGATGATATG
>DASYAR010000163.1:0-10253 GCA_036501235.1 Planctomycetaceae bacterium | reverse complement strand
CGTGATCGCCTCACCGAAAAGGGCAGACAGGGCCTCACGGCCCTTCTTGCCGCGGCAAATGCCGCTACCAGCAAACTCACGAGCCTCGCCGTTTGAAAAATGCGCGCAGCCGGACAACAAACGGAAGAATAGTAATACGATAGTAGTACGATGTCGTGCGAACTGATTCCGACGCCTGCGGATCCAGCCGGCTCTATTTCATTGCACCGGGGGGATCGAATCGCATCAGGCCGAAGGTTTCCGGGCGCGGCGCGGCGGAGGCGGGGTGAGACCAGCTTTCGAGGCCGACGGCGGGAACGATGCGGGTGACTCCCAGCGACCAAACCACTCCCTTGCCAGGGATGTACGGCGCCAGTTCATCCAGGGGAATCGCGGCCTCAACCCGCCATTCGGCGGCGTCCCCCATCACGGACACAAACCAGCGGGGATTCCACGATTCGTCGTACCAGCACGAATCGTGCGTGCAGCCGCGCTGATCGACAGCCAGGTTGAAACTCGACACGTAGTCGCGGTCGACGTCGAGCGACAGCACGACCCGATCGAAGTCCGACAAGTCTTCGTCGTGGCGGCGCTGGCCCTCGATGGAGCCGTCGGTGCGAACGCCCTCCACGCGCGGCAGCCGTGCCGCGAAATATAAGTGCTCCGCGTCATAACAGACATACGCCCGCGCCGCTCCCTCGTCGGGCGATTGCGGCGCGGCCTTGAGCGGCAGCGCGAAGCCATTTTCCCAACAGGCATCCAACAGCACGCCGTCGAGCACAGGTCGGGCGGGAGAAAAACGGCAGCGCGTGATCGGGCTGGTCGGCGGATTGGCGACGTTCGTCATCCAGATTTCGCCGCTGGCCGCCTGGGCCCAGGGAGTGCCGGCTTCGCCGTTGGCAAATCGCTGGTAGATCTCTTCAGCCTTCAGGTGCAGCGTCCGCTGCCGGTACAGAGAAGCCAGCGAGAACTGAATCGCCGGATCGGCGGCCAGCGCCGGATCGCGACGGCTCAACTCGGCAAACAGCTTGAATGCGCGAGTCCGCCAGTAGCGCTGCTTTCGAGCAAGGTCGCGATGCGTCACGCGCTTTTCGACCGCGGCAGTCCCCCCTCCCGACGGCGTCACCGTGTCGTTGTCCAGCAAGTCTTCCGGTTCATCGTCGTCGCTATTGAAGACGGTGCGGTTGATTTTCTGTGATTGCTTCTGCAATCGGGCCTCGGCGAATTCGATGGCGGCAGGGACCGAACGGTCGGGCCGGGTCTGGTGCCGTTTGACTTCCGTCGACGACTTTTTCAGCCGCCGCCAGGTGACTTCGTTGCTGCCCCAGGCCTGCATGAGCCTTTGCACCGCGCGGAGCCCGGCGGGCTGATCAGGATATCTTTCCATCAGCTCGATCAGCGTCAGTTCGCCCAGCTCCCATTGTCCGGTCTCCTGATAACGTTCGGCCAGATGCATCAATTGCCAGGCGGCGTCGGAATCGGAAAGACCGCGCGAGAGATCGGGCAATTGGGCGATCAACTGTCCGGCCCGGCGCTGGTCGTCGAGCATTTTCTCGGAGTATACGGCAAAATTCCGCATTTTCTGGATGGCCTTCTGCCGCGCTTCGAGGTTGCTGTCGTCGAACCGCGACAATGCCCGGCGCGCGGGCCCGCCGGTCGGCAGCGAGATTCCCGCGAACAGGCCGCCGGGCCCGTTGCCGAGTTTTGGCGCCGTTGCAGTCGATTCCCGCGACGTGGCCGGGCGTTTCTCATCCGGGCGTTTTTCGGCCGTGCGCTTCTCGTCCGGAGCGCCCAGCAGTTTGTATGACTCGCGGCGGATCGTGAGCTCCTGGTCGTCATGAAACAACGCTTCGGCCGTGGCCGCGACGTTGTTGGTCGTCTCTCCGACGTGTGGCAAGAAATGGAAGGGCTCGATATTGACCTGCCCCGAGTTGCCATTCGGCAGACGCACGAAAATCTTCTGGACTTGCCACGGGTCGAGGCCGGCCAGGTCCTGGTGCTCGAGGAAACTCGTCGAATCGGCTGCCCGTTCAACCGCTTGTTTGGCGGCCTCGCCGATCAACTGGGCGACCGGTCCACCGGTTTCCGGATCGTCGATGATGAGCACGTTCGGCCGCCACGTCCGCAGTTGCCGGACCAGCGCGCCGATCAGAACTTCATCCAGGCGGTTTTCGGTGCGGCGATTCCATTCGGCAACCAGTCGGTCGAGGTCGCGATCGAGACCGGGAATCGCGAGTGGCAACTGCCAGCCCATTTGCCCGACCGACCCGCCGGAGCGCGTGACGGCTTCGTGAAGACGATCGCTGGCCTCAGCGTCATTGACCCCTTCCGCATGTTCCTCATCGCGGGCGACGACAGAGACGAGGCTGCGGTAGCCCAGTTCAGCCGACATCTCGGCAATCAGTCCCAGCGAGACCTGCCCCATGCGTCCGTAGAGCGACAACAGGGCCGCGCGGCGACCTTGCCCGCGCACGGCGTTCCAGGTGCGGCCGCCGTCGCTCGTCCGCAACACGGTTCCCAGAGCGCCCACTCCCCAGCCGCGCTCCGCCGATGTGAAGTCTAGTTTCGCCAGTGGGACGGTTTGACCAGTGCGCTGCATTTGCCAGGATTGACCGGCGTCGGGGGAATGCCAGATGGTGCTTCCCGGATTGCCCGCGACCCAGACGTGTCCGTCGCGGAGGCAAACCGTGCGGAAATCGAAGGTCTCGCGAATTCCGGCAGGCAGAGGACGCGGTGGGGCTTGCCAGACAAGGCCGTCGTTTTCGGTTCGCAGCACCAGACCTCCGTCGCCGACGAGCCAGCCGCTGCGTTCGCGGTCCAGGGCGATCGCATGCCGGCTGCGGGTGCCGAAGCGCTCGAAGCGCGGCGTGGAGATCGTTCGTTCGAGGGCGATCCCCAGACTGTCGCGCACGCCGACGAGGATCCCGGCTTCCGGACTGAAAAACTCGCCCCCCAGCCAGCCCGGCGATGCCTTGCCCGTCATGGCCCGCCACGATTTGCCGCCATCCTCAGTGGTGTACACGCCGCTGGGATCGGTCCCTGCGCCTTCTCCCACCGCGACCCCTTCGTCCAGAGAGAAGAACTTGATTTTGCGGATCCGGGGAAGCGTTTTGGCCCCCCCTTTTGGCTCGGCAGTCTTGGCCGTCACTGCTTTTGTCTCGGCCGTTGGCGGCGGTGCCGGTTGGCGGCGTTCGGCGGAGGTGGCCACGATCGCCGGTGGCGCGATGAGCGAATTCCAAGTTTGACCTCCATCGCTCGTGACCAGCACGACTCCGTACGATCGCCGGGTGAAAGGAACCGTGCCGCCGCCGGCGATCCAGCCTACACGGTCGCTGAGGAACGAGACCGAGTGCAGAGGGCATGTCACGCCGCTCGCTTGTAGGACCCAATTTTCTCCCCCGTCGTCGGAATGCCAGATGACGCCATGATCGCCGACGGCCCAGCCGCGCCGGCTCCCGATGAACTGCACGTCGTGCAGGTTAGCGTCGTCTTCGATCGGAGTTGGCTCGCGCAGGCTCGCCTTGAGTGGCGTCGCCACCGGCTTCGGCTCCGCAGATGTTACGGTTCCGACCGCCAGGCAACACGAGAACGCCACGAAATGAGCCACGGATGGACACAGTGGAACACGGATTTCCTGGAACATTGACCGCACGAGAAACAGGATGGGCCTCACGCCACGACGCAAAGCCGCAAACGAGTCGGCGGCAAAGCCCGTTGCTTCTTGGCGGCTTGGCGCGAGAACTGTGTTCGTAACCATCATGGTTGCCTCTTGACGTTGACGGACGACTCTCGCTTCGGGCATCGGCGTGCGCCTCGGCTCGGGAAACGGGCGGGAATCTAGCAAAATGGCCGGTTTTGCGGAGGACCGATCCCAGACTGGGCTAGGAGCGAATTTCGCTCGTCTGGTATAAGCCGCGATCATGTCGACTGATTCAACATCTCGGAAACCGCTCACGAAATGGATGAAGTTCGTACTGCGGTTCGCGGCCGTGTTCAACGTCTGCGCGGGATTGTTCATGCTGATCGGTTATCATGAAACCTACAAAATCATCGGCATGGAAAAGCCCGACATCAGTTTTCCCATTCAGTTGGTGGGACTTCTGGTCGGATTATTCGGCGTGGGCTATTACCTGGTCGCCAGAAATCCGTTTGAGAACCGGACGGTGCTCATGCTCGGGTTCTGGAGCAAGTTCCTGGGCTCGTGCCTGGCGACTGGATACGTGGTGCTGGGAAAACTCCCGCCGCAGTTCATCGCCGTCTACTTTTTTGCCGACGTAATCTACCTGCCGCCGTTCTACGTGATTCTGCGTCGGCTGTATGACCTGGCCCGCGAGCGTCAGGGAAAGTAGTCATCTCAGTTTGGCCTCGACCCCGGAAGGGTCACAGCGATTCGCCGCGACGACACGCGTTCGATTGTTGGGGACGGGGTGGGCCCCCTGCTTTTCCGGTTACGTTCAAAATCTGCTATATATAACGGCGTCCAACGTCTGGTAAATTCTGGTCCTCCAAGCGCCCATTTTGCATGCTGATCCGCGTCGGTAACGGTGCTGGTTTCTGGGGAGACAATCTCGATGCTCCGCGACTCTTGGCGGAACAGGGCGCGCTCGATTATCTGACCCTCGAATATCTCGCCGAGCTGACGTTGTCGATCCTGGCGCATCAGCGCTCTCGCAATCCGGAAGCCGGGTTCGTCGCCGACTTTCTCACCGTCCTCGAATCGCTCATTCCGGCGCTCGCAGCGCAGCCGAAACTGAAGATCATCACCAATGCGGGGGGGATGGCGCCGGCCGTATGCGCCCGACAGACTGCGGCGATTTTGTCCAGAAGTGGCCTGGGGAATGTGCGTGTAGCGGCCGTCTCGGGGGACGATTTGCTCCCGCGCCTGGATGAATTGATCGCCGCCGGGGAGCCGTTCACGAATCTCGATACGGGGCAACCTCTGGGAGACGTCCGTGCGAAAATCGCCAGCGCGAACGCCTACCTGGGGGCGGAAGGCATCGTCGCCGCCTTGGGGCAAGAGGCTAGAATCGTCATCACGGGACGCGTGGCCGACGCATCGCTGACGGTCGGGCCGGCCGTTCATGCCTTGGGTTGGAGTTGGAACGACTGGGACCGGCTGGCGGCGGCCACCGTCGCCGGGCACCTGATCGAATGCGGCGCGCAGGTCACCGGTGGCATGTTCTCGGGCTGGACGCCGGCTCACTCGCTCGACAATCTAGGCTATCCGATCGCCGCAATTTCCGAATCCGGGCAGTTTTCCATAACAAAGCCCGCCGGCACCGGCGGGAGGGTTTCGGTCGCGACGGTTTCGGAACAGCTTGTCTATGAGATCGGCGACCCACGGCACTATTTGACGCCCGACGTCGACGCCGATTTTTCGCAGGTCCAGCTCGTCCAGAGCGGCACCGATCAGGTTGACGTGCGGGGAGCGAAAGGCAATCCGGCCCCACCCCGGCTCAAAGTTTCGATGGCGTATTGCGACGGATACATGGCTTCGGGAACATTGGTCGTTTGCGGGGATCAGGCGGCTGCCAAGGCGCGTGTTTGCGGCGAACAGATTCTCTCACGGTTGGAGACTGCCGGAGTGACTCTGCAACGAACGCACATCGAATGCCTGGGCACGGGAGACACTCTGGCCGGGGTCTGGCGCAGGGCCGACGACGCATTGGAAGTTGTCTTGCGTGTGAGCGTTCACGACGCGTCGCGCGAGGCGGTCGAACGATTCGTTCGCGAGTTTTCGCCACTGGTCGGTTCGGGGCCGCCGGGGGTTACCGGTTACACGGGACCGCGAATGAAACCGTATCCGGTATTTGCATACTGGCCGACGACGGTGGCTCGCGATCGCCTGGCGCCGGTCGTCGATGTGCGCGGCGCTGCAGACTGGGGGAATTGAATGTCGACGATTCGCCTTGCGGAAATCGCCCACGCCCGTTCGGGAGACAAGGGAAATCACGCCAACGTGGGGGTGATCGCTTATACGCCGGCCGGGTTCGACTTTCTCGGAAAGTATCTGACCGAGACGCGCCTGGCGGAATATCTGCTGCCGCTCCGCCCGCGGCAGGTCGAACGCTTCGAGATGCCGGGGATTCTGGCGTACAATTTTCTGCTTCGCGACATCCTGGCCGGAGGCGCGAGTCGTTCGCTCCGCACCGACAACCAGGGAAAAGTCCTGAGCGCCGCCGTCCTGGAAATGCCGATCCCCGCGCCGCCGAACCTGGCCGAAATGCAACGGAAGAAAGATGCCTGATTCTCTCGTTCTTCTGAACGTCGCCGACGGCGTCGCCCGATTGACGTTGAACCGCCCCCACAAGCGGAACGCGCTGACGCGCGAAATGCTGGCCGAGCTTATATCGCGGCTGAAAGAGATTCGATCGCGATCGGACGTTCGCTGTGTGGTGCTGTCGGCCAGCGGTCCGTGGTTTTGTGCCGGAATGGATCTGGCGCAAATGCAGGAGGCAGCCGCGCGGCCCGACGCGCCCAAGATCTGGCAAGGCGACACGCAGCTGTACCATGACGCCGTCAAGACCCTGTTCGAATTGCCGATGCCGACCCTGGCGGTCGTGCAGGGGGGCGCGATGGCCGGAGGGTTGGGGCTGGTGCTGGCCTGCGATATGACGCTGGCGACGGCGACGGCGACGTTCGCGCTCCCCGAGCCGAAACGCGGCATCACAGCGGCGATCGTCACCCCGCTCCTGGTGCATCGTACTGGTCCAGGTGCCGCGGCATTCATTCTCTTATCGGGCGAATCGTTCGCTGCTCCGCGAGCGGTGCAGCTGGGGATTTGTCACATCATCGCGGCAGACGACCAGCTCGACACGGCCGCCTCTGGGCTTGTGAATTCGATTTTGTCGGGCGCACCGGGCGCGCTGGAAATCACGAAACGCCAGCTTCGCGCCTGCACCGCCGCAGATTTCCCAGGCTTGCTGGCGCAGGCGGCAGTCGTATCGGCCGAGGCCCGCGAAACGCCCGAGGCCCGCGAAGGGCTGGCGGCGTTTCTCGAAAAACGCTCTCCCGCCTGGTATCCGACGGAGGACCGTCAAGCGCGGCCTACCTCACCGTGAACTCCGGTTTTTCCTGGGCCATTTCCGCTTCCCAGTCGGCCAGCCGGCGGCGCAATTCGGCCAACTGTTCGGGGTGCTCGTAACTGATGTCTTTTCGCTCGCCGACGTCTTTCGCCAGATCGAACAACAGTTCGATGTTGCCGTCGCGAACGAATTTCAGATTTCCATGCCGCACCGCCCGCTGACTGCGATCGGCGCGTTGAATGCGCCAGAAGAACGTGCGCGGCGCCGGCGGCGCTGTGCCCGTCAGCAGTGGCGCTAAATCGAGACCGTCGAGTTTTCGATCGGCAGGCGGGACCACGCGGCACGCCGCCAGAATCGTCGCCGTGAGGTCGTGCGTGATGGCGGGTTGATCGCTCACTTTGCCGGCCGGCAAGTTCCCCGGACAACGCAGGATGCAGGGGACGTGAATGCCCCCTTCCCAAAGAGTGGCCTTGTGGTGGAAGAGAGGCCCCATGTCAGACAGCCTCTCGCCGCCGTTGTCATCGGTAAATATGACCAGTGTGCTGGCAGTTTGCTTCTGTTCGTCGAGCGCCGCCAGGATCTTTCCGACGCCCGTATCGACGGCCTCGCTCATGGCGGCGTAGTCCTGTCGAGTTCCGGCAAACCAGTTGGCGCGCTGGCGGACGTCTGCGGGCCGGCCGGGGGCCTGAAACGGCCAGTGCACGGCGTTGTAGGCGACATACAGAAAGAAGGGCGTACCCGCTGGACGCTCGCGGCGGACGAACGCAGTCGCCCGATCGGTAATCAGGTCGGTCGAGTAGCCTGTCACCTCGACCGGCGTGGTGTTTTCGTACCAGTCGGCCTCGTCATTGATTTCGCGGTGTGAGTAATGGTCGACATTACCCGACAACAGGCCGAAAAACTCATCGAATCCGTGGGCATTGGGGCCGAATTCGGGCTTGTAACCCAGGTGCCATTTGCCGAACAGGGCAGTGGCGTAACCGGCGTTCTTGAGCATTCGCGGCAGCGTGATTTCGCGCGTCGGCAAACCCGGTTCCTTCAGGCCCGGACCGATCGCCCATTCCAGCCCCACGCGTTGCTGCCAGCGCCCCGTCATCAAGGCAGCGCGCGTCGGCGTGCAGACCGGCCCCGAACTGTAAAAATTGGTCAATCGCACGCCTTGCGCCGCCAGCCGATCGAGGTGGGGCGTCTTGATGTCGCGACTGCCATAGCATCCCAGGTCGGCATAGCCCATGTCATCGGTCAGAATGACAATGACGTTCGGCCGCTGCGACTCGCGATCGGCAGCACGGGCTGGCGATTGGTCCATCCATGTCAGCGCGATGCCCAGGCAAATTACATTCAGAAAGTTCTGGATCATGCTTCTGTCATCCGCTGGGGAATGCCTCTTTAATCTCACGACCGCTCGCCGGCGCAAGCTACGACCACCAAAATCGACCCCGTCCGGGAAGTGTATCGCTGCGCAGGCAGATTACTGGTGGGGACGATTTCGCAGTATACTGGGAATCGACGGCATGAAGCGATCCATTCCGAAGTGGCCGGGAACCGCAGTTTCGAAAAATCCGATTCCGGTCTCGGAATTTCTGCATTCGCAGTCGATCCGCGCGGCAGTATGTATTGAAGAGCCGGTCGTTTCCGTAAAGAGGCTGTGATCGAAGAATCGGAGTCCGGGACCGTGAACGAGTTGGACGTTTCTGATCCGAAGTTGCTGGCGCGTTTTTCGCGGAACGCGGATGAAGAGGCGTTTTCAGAGCTGGTGCGTCGTCACGGCCCGTTGGTGCTGGGGGTGTGCCGCCGTATTCTGGGGGACGTCCATGCGGCAGACGACGCCTTTCAGGCCGTGTTTCTGGTGCTTGCCAAGCGGTCCGGAACAATTCACAAGCCCGAGCTCTTGGCCAACTGGCTGTATGGCGTCGCCTGCCGAATTGCGCGTAAAGCGCGGACGAAAATGAGGCGCGACGCGACGCGGGAAAGGGGCGCAGTCAAAGTGTCGCAACAAGACGAATGGCTGGACGTGGAATGGACCGAATTGAAACAGGCCCTCGACGAAGAGGTTTCTCAGCTTCCGGAAAAATTTCGGGCTCCGCTGGTGCTCTGTTATCTCCAGGGGCAGACCAATGCGCAAGCTGCTGAACAACTCGGCTGGCCCCCAGGTTCGATTTCGGAACGCCTGGCGCAGGCCCGCGAAATGCTCAGACGCCGGCTCAATCGGCGGGGGATGAATTTGACGGCTGCGCTCCTCGCCGTGCTGCTGTCGCAAAAAGTGGCCTCGGCCGCGGTTTCCCCGGTGCTGATCTCCGCAACGGTGCAGACGGCAATATCCGGCGCTGCGGAAAATTCGCCGGCGAGCGTTGTCTCGCAGAGCATCCTGGAACTGGCCTACGGGACGACCAGATATTCCTTCTGGAATCTGGTCAAGGTCCTGGGATTGTCATTGGTCATCATGATCTCCATTGGCTCGATCGGCAGGTCGCAGGGGCTGTTGCGTGCATTGGATGCCGTAATTCCAGGGTGGAGCGGGCCTGGCAGCCATGCGGGGGGTGGTTCCTGTGGGAGTGGCAGCGCGGCGCCCGAACCTATTCCCGATACGACTGCGGGCGTGCCGGACGATACTTCCGGCAATTAGATTCGCGGATCACCGTGGCCAATAGCGGCATGGCATGGACAGGCTGAGAATTTTTCCAAGATTTTTTTCTCCGGGGGCGGCCGGAAAGTATCATGCGCGTTATTGTACACCGGTCGCTTCCCGGGTTTTGTTCGCGTGAACGGTTCGTGATTGATTGCGGCGGCGGCCTATCCTATGCTGGTGACCTCGGCTTGGCGGAGGTCACCCGATCGATTTCGAACTTCAGGCGTCACCGGAGTAACGATTGGCAAGCCAAATTCATGCCTTGATCAAGTCGCTTGATCAAAACATCGCCACCGTACTCCTGGGAAAGCCCGCACCGATCCGACTGGCCATCGTGGCGCTCTTGGCGGAAGGGCACGTGCTGATTGAAGACGCCCCCGGCGTCGGCAAGACGGTGCTCGCCAAGGCCGTGGCCCGCTGCCTCGATTGCAAGTTTCGCCGGCTGCAATTCACTCCTGATCTGCTCCCCAGCGACATCCTGGGATCGAGCGTGTTTTTTCCCAATCGAGGCGAATTCGAATTTCGCCCTGGCCCGATCTTCACGAACGTGCTATTGGCAGATGAAATCAACCGCACCACCCCCCGCACCCAACGCGCCCTCCTGGAGGCGATGAACGAGG
>DASYAR010000162.1:0-3240 GCA_036501235.1 Planctomycetaceae bacterium | reverse complement strand
CGAGGCGCGAGGGGGACCGTGGGAACGAGATGCGAGGGGAGCAAAAACTCGTCCGGACGTCATAACTCAAACGGCGACAAAGGCTTCTGAAACATGGATATTTGACGTGATTGGGAAGAGTTTGCCGATTTTGCTGAAGTTAACGGCATCGATGGTCGATAATGGATATTGGGCGGGGGGGCGCTCTCTTCGGATTGAGGTCGCCATGATTTACGGATTGTATCTCTCCGGTCAGGGAGCGCAGGTCCAATCCGCGCGTCAAGATGTGATTGCCAACAACCTGGCGAACACGTCGACGAATGCATTCAAACGCGATCTGGCGACAGCCCAGGCCCATCTTCCCTACGACGCCCAGCAGGGCCGCCCCACCTGGCTCCCCGGCAATCTGGATAACTTGCCGGGCGGAGTGACTACCGGCGAGACGGTCACCGATTTCTCGCAGGGCGCGATGACCAAAACCTCGTCAAAACTCGATGTGGCCATTCACGGCAAGGGCTTTCTGCAAGTCACCGACGGAAAGCGGAAGTATCTGACTCGCGACGGCCAGTTGGCCATCAACAACAAAAATGAGCTCGTCACGCGCGAGCACGGATTCCCCGTGTTGAGCGCTGGCGGCAGTCCGATCGCTGGAATTGAACCGGAACACCCGATCGAAATTCATAGCGACGGCGCCGTGACGCAGGGGGGCAATGATCTCGGCCGGATGGCTGTGATCGAGCCGAGGCGATACGCCGACGTGTCGAAGTTCGGGAAGAACCTGTACACGACGACCGGCACATCGAAGCCGGCTGCGCACGAGACGGAGCTCAAACAGGGGTACCTGGAAGCTTCGGGAATTCAACCGGTCGCCGCCATCACGGAGATGATCGAATCATCCCGCATCCTGGAGGCCAACGTCAATCTGATCCACACGCAGGACGAATCACTCGATCGATTGCTGCAGAGCCTGCCGCGAAAATGACACGAACGAACCGCCGAACAGTCCGACCGCCTACAAATCGAAGTTGAGAAGCCGGATCCGTCATGAGTATCAGAGCCATGAACACCGCGGCGTCCGGGATGGACGCCCAGCAGTTTCGACTGGACGTGATCGCCAACAACCTGGCGAACGCCCAGACGACGGCGTTCAAGACTTCGCGCGTGAACTTCGAAGACCTGATGTATCAGAACTTCAAAATCCCGGGCATGACCGACAACCTGGGCAGGATTACCAGCCTGGGCCAGTCGTACGGGCTGGGGGTGCGCGTGCAAAGCACCGAAATGAACATGACGGAGGGGAGCCTGAATAACACCGGCGGCAACTTGGACCTGGCCATCGCCGGCGACGGGTTCTTCCAGATCAACGACGGCAATCAATTCTTATACACGCGCGCCGGCAATTTCACGGTCAACGCGAACGGACAGATCGTGGTGGGTTCCGCCACGACCGGCCGGCTCCTCGAACCCTCGATCACCATTCCCCAGGATACGACGCAGATCACGATCTCGGCGGACGGCATCGTGTCGGTGCTGCAAGCGGGCCAGACCCAGCTCAACCAGCTCGGCAACATCCAACTCGCCCGTTTCATCAATCCCCAGGGGTTGCTGGCAACGGGCCAGAATCTGTACCAGCAGACGACAGCTTCCGGGACCCCCATTATTTCCACGCCCGGACAAGACGGATTGGGAGTCATCCAGCAGAACTTTCTGGAGAATTCGAACGTCGAGCCGGTGACGGAGCTGGTCAATTTGATCGCGACGCAGCGTTCGTTCGAGCTCAACAGCCAGGTCATTCAGGTTGCCGATCAGAACTGGCAATTGGTCAATAATTTACGGCGTTATTGATGTGAATCGAGAATGAGACTTCTGAGATCTGACGGCAGAAACCGAATGCGAATCGAGAGCGATGGTCGCGAAGCAATGAATAGAATCATGCCAGATAGTCCGGTTGCCGGTTCACCACACCCCCCCTGCACCCGCCTGACGAAGGGGGGGAGGGTGTCGGTCCTCGCCCAGTGTGTTATGCCCTATGCGGCGGGCCTGATTGCGTGCTGCGTCGTTTACTATCAGCCCGCGATCGCAGACGCGGCGATCATCGAGCTGAAGGGTCAGGCCGGCGTTTCGACGGCGGTGGTGCAACTGGGCCAGGTCGCGCAGATTCATGACGCCGACGAAAAACTCACCGCACGGCTGTCTGCCGCGACGCTGTTTCCGACACCGGCGCCGGGCAGGTCGAAGACGGTCGATTTCGAAACGATTCGCAATCGTCTGGTGTCGCTGGGTTTCAACACGTCGGACCTCGAATTCTCGGGCAGCAGCCAGGTGACGGTGAGCGGGTCCCGCGCCGCCGATGCGGACGGTGCGGGAGGCGACTCTGCCAACGCCGATCTGGCGCGGCGGCGCGCCGACGAGATGGTCGCCAAGGCAATTCGCCAACTGCTCCAGACGCAGGCCCCCGCACTCGGCAACGTGCAGGTGGAACTGCAACTGTCGCCCAAGCAGATCGGTCTGCTCAATTCCGCGGCCTCCGCCCGCGTCGAAGTCTACGGCGGGAAAGACCCCTGGGTCGGGCACCAGACGTTTCGAGCCGCCTTTTACGACCGCCAGGGACAACGCCAGGAATACCAGGTCACGGCGGTCATTCAGCCGCTGCCGCAGGTGATTGTCGCTTCATCCAATCTTCCCAAGGGTCACGTGGTGCAGGCTGAAGACGTGAAGTTTCAACAACAGCCGCTGACCGCGGTCGAGACTCCGCTTTTCGACCGGGAAGAGCTGGTCGTCGGACAGGAAACGAAACGGCGGTTGCGCGTCGGAGAGCCCATCGCGGTCGGCGACGTGCGGGGAGTGCCGCTCGTGAGGCGCGGAGACATGGTGACGGTGGTGGCCCGCGGCGGCGGAATCGTCGTGCGGACCGACGCCAAGGCGACGATGGACGGCGGCCTGGGCCAGGAGATCCGGTTGACGTCTCTCGACGGCCGCCGCGAATTGAGCGCCCGAGTTTCGGGATATCACGAGGCCACGGTTTCCGCCGGTAACGGGCAACCGCCTCCGACGAAAGGGACAGGGATTCGAATTCTCACAGGGGAGCCGGCACGATGAATAAGAACACGGGAAAACTGATGATCACCGGCGCCGTCACGCTGGCCCTGGCGGGCTCGATTGGAGCGCAGCCCCCGGGCTCGCAATATCCGGCCCAAGGTGACCGGCAACCGGAACTGCTGCCTCCGCCTCCCGATGCCGGCACACCGGCGTCGCCCGAAT
>DASYAR010000161.1:0-8834 GCA_036501235.1 Planctomycetaceae bacterium | reverse complement strand
CGAGGGGAGCTACGAAACGGTGAACTCGATCATCCAACCCGGCGGCGGCGAGTTGCTGGTTGAAACGGCGCTGCGGCTGCTCAAAGAAGTGAAAGCGGCAGAGTGAGCCCCCGTTCCCGATGTTGATTGCTTGACGCGCGCCGTATTGTTCTCGGACAATGCCGCCGTGAATGAACAGCCAAAATCGATCGAAGCAAATCCCACGGCTCCTGCTCCCCAGATCCCCCGCCATCGGGCCGGAATGCAGGAGCTGGGACTGATCGGCGTCATCTTGCTGTTGGGGGGGCTGCTGGCGTTTTTTGGCGGTTCGACCGAGAGGCGACTGCGCGACCCGGAGACCGGCAAAGAATATCTGCTCGTCCGCAACAAATTCCTGAACGTCGACCGCCTGCTGACGCTGGCCAAAAATACGTCGTTCTTTGCAATCATGGCGATCGGCGCGACCGTCGTCATTGTGGCCGGGGGAATCGACCTGTCGGTCGCGGGGATTTACGTTCTCTCGGGCCTGGCGGGCGCCACGTTGCTGCACGCCTGTGGTCCCGCAGGCTCCTGGACACAACTGCCCGGCATTGTCGTCGTGATGGTCACCAGCGCGGCATGTCTGGCGACCGGTGCGCTCTGCGGATTCGTTAACGGAATAGGCGTCATTGGGCTCAAGCTGCATCCGTTCATCATCACCTTAGGAACGATGGGGATTTTTCGCGGCATCGCCTTCGTCACGACCAAAGCCCAGTCGATCGGTAATTTCCATCCGGCATTCGTCGATGGATTCATCAGCCGGAAGCTGGAGCTGGCTTCCGGCGGCAATGTCTATCCGATTCCGCTCTGCATCCTGATTGCGGTCGCCATGTGGGGCAGCTTGTACTTGTCGCGCACGGTGACCGGGCGCAAATTGCACGCGATCGGCGGCAATGAAACGGCAGCCCGCTATGCGGGGCTGCCAGTGGCGCGGCTCAAAGCGACGACGTACGTTTTGGCCGGTCTGACGGCCGGGATCGCCGCGATGATCAATATCGGGTACCACGGCTCGGCGGCATCAGGAGACGGTGCGGGTTACGAGCTGGAGGTGATTGCCGCCGCGGTGGTGGGGGGAGCGAGTCTTTCCGGCGGCCGGGGCACAGCTTTGGGCGCGGTGCTCGGCGCACTGATTATCCGGCTGATCGTGGACGGCATCGTGATCCTCGACCTGGACCAGAACTACAGCCAGATCATCGTCGGTTCGGTGATCGTCGCCGCCGCGACGCTGGATCGGGCTCAAGCCGTGTGGCGCGGCACGAGCAGTGCAAATTGAATGGTGTCGAGGGCCCGGCCGTTTCGGCACTCGTTCCCAAGCTCCGCTTGGGAACGCGGCGTTCGAAGCTCTGCTTCGCGAATGCCACCGTAATCACTCGGCGCCTTCCAACACAATCAGAGTTGCGGTGATGGCACTTTCTCAGCCATTCGATGACGGGAAGCAGAGCTTCCGAAGGGGCATTCCCAAGCGGAGCTTGGGAACGAGAAAATCAATCGTTGTGCAGCTTGCGCAAACGGCCGCTGGTGCGGAGAATAAGCTGGACGCGCTCGAATTCGTCGAGCCAGTCTTGGGTCACTGCCGCGAGTAATGACTTCGGCTCGGGAACAAGCCCTGTCGGGCAGACCGCTCCGAACTCGTCGGCGACCATCTTGCGATACTTGGCCAGAGTGCGGTCGCCATACCAGCCGACCGGGAAGTCGTCTTCGCTCAAAAACAACACGACGGGGACGCGTGCCCCTCCGCAGACTGATAGCACCTCACCGAGGTCTGGATTGGCATCGCGATCGAAATAGCGAACCTGGATCCGCGCGCTGGCGATCGCGAAATGGTCGAAGATCGGACACTGATTGACGCAGTCGCCGCACCATGCCCCGGCCAGACAAAGCACCTTCATATCGCGTTTGAACCCGGTCAGCAGTTCGCGCTGGGCGTCGGTGAGAGCCACCTGCTCATGAAACGCTTCCCAGCGGCGGCGCTGCTCCTCGGTGCCGTATTTGGCGAGAAAATCGTGATATTCGAAGCCTGCGTCGAATTTTTTGCCGTAATCGAGCATGGTTTGGCTTTCAACGCCGTGCGGCGGGATGTTTGAGCGACAGCCAGGCGCCATTCTGCTGGCTGCTGGCGACGCTCTGCTGGATGAAATTCATGCCGTCGACGCCGTCGGCGACGTTCGGGTAAATCGTGTCGGTCGCCGAGAACTTTTCGCCTGTCGCTCGTTTCACGATGTCGTCGTAAGCGCAGCGATAGACGTTTCCGAACGCTTCGAAGAAGGCCTCCGGGTGCCCCGCAGGGAGCCGGCAGGCGGCCTTGCCCGCGTCGTTCATGTAGGACGCGTTCGGGTCGCGGGTGTACATCGCATGTGGCTGGCCGTTGCGGCGGACGATCATCACGTTCGGCTCCTCTTGCCGCCACGAGAGCGCACCCTTCGTGCCGTCGATTTCGATAAACAGGTCGTTTTCTCGGCCGTGTGAAATCTGGCTGGCAGTGACGGTTCCCAGGGCGCCGCTTTCGAAACGGATCACGGCGTGGCCATAGTCGTCGAGCTTGCGGCCCGGTTCGAAAGTTTTGAGGTGACACGAAATTTCGGACGGAATCAATCCGGTCATGAAACGGGCCAGATTGTAGGCATGAGTGGCAATGTCTCCGAAGCAGCCGGCAATTCCCGATTTGCCCGGGTCGGTCCGCCAGGCGGCCTGCTTTTGCCCCTCAGATTCCAGACGCGAACGCAGCCAGCCCTGGATGTAATTCGATCGTACGGCCTGAATTTCTCCCAACTCACCCGACAGGATCATCTGCCGCGCCTGGCGCACCAGCGGATAGCCGGTGTAATTGTGCGTCACGGCGAACACGCAGCCCGAGCGCTTGACCAGCTCGAGCAGCTCTTCCGCCTGCTTGAGGTCGAAGGTCATCGGCTTGTCGCAGATGACGTTCAGGCCCGCCTCGAGGGCCGCCTTGGCGATGGGAAAATGGGTGTGATTGGGGGTGGCGACGGTCACGAAGTCGATCCGCTTGTCAGCCGGCAGGGCTTTTTCTTTTTCGATCAGCTCCGTGTAGGAACCATAAGCCCGGTCGGCGGGAATGTCGTAATCGGGGGCCGACGCCTTGGCCTTGGCCGGATCGGAGGACAGCGCCCCGGCGACCAGCGCGGCGCGGTTGTCGAGAACGGCTGCAGTGGCGTGGACGCGACCGATAAAGGCCCCTTGCCCGCCGCCGACCAGGGCCATTCGCAATTTCCGGTTCAGTTTGCCGTTCGTGGCCATTGCTGCGCATCTCCTCTCGGGTTGGTGCTTTGAATGAACCGAGAATACAGGCGCTGGGGGTCAAAAACAACCGACCGTTTCTGACGGATTCGTCAGAAATTGGGTCTAGCCACGGAGCCGGCAAATGGGTAGATTACTGGTAGTTCACAGTCTCTCACGGATTGACTCATGTGCATCTGCGCGGCGTTTCTGCCGCAGACTATAATCCGCGGCGAGATGGCCGCAAGTCGTCTCTATTTCTGTGCCAGGAGATTCCAATGCGTAGCACAATGACGTCCAGTCGCGCGGCATGGGTGGCAGGGGGATTGATCGCCGGCCTCGCCATCGCTTACTTTTGTCCCCACGAGCCGACCTATGCCACGACGGCCGACCGCGACAGCCAGTTCATGATGGTCACCGTGCCCGTGGGTAACAAAGCCGTGGGCATCGATGACCCGATCGACGGCGTGTTCATCCTCGACTTCCTCACCGGGCAGCTCAAAGGGGCGGTCATGAATCGCCAGGCCGGCCGGTTCACGTCGTTCTACATGCGAGACCTGGCCAATGACTTCAACGTCAAAGGGGACGAGGATCCGCACTACTGCATCGTGACGGGCTATTCGCAGATGCCGGCGGCCCAAGGCACGACGTTTGCCTCGGGCGTGCTGTTTGTCGGCGAACTGACTTCAGGCAAGGTTGCGGCGTATGGCTTTCCGTGGAACGAAGCCGGCATGGGCGCTGTGGTGCCGCTGGTGCTGCTCGACGCATTCCCATTCAAGCAGCCGGTCAAGAAGTAGCGATTCGAATCAGTCGTCGCACTCTCGAGAACCCGCGGGCAGTCAGCCCGCGGGTTCTTTTTTTGGATACCTCGGCATTCTGCGCTGCTTTCGCAGCCCCCCAAATCCCCGCCAGTTGTTATTGACCCTCTATGAAGGGGCCGTTAGAATCCCGGCCCATTTCCGGCAGCCCCTCTCACGTCCAGGACCTCGCTGGCCAGTGGCTGCAAGTTCCCGCACAAACAGACTTTGCGACTGCCGACCACATCTCCCGTTCACGATTCACTGCGCCAGGCAATTCAGGAGTGCCCGTGTTGGGCCTGAAAACCTCCGTGCGATCAATTCACGTCGTCGCGATCTGCGCGCTCGCGCTGCTGACCGCGATGTTGTGCGCGCATACGCTGGTGCGCGGAGAAGCCCGTGCGCGTCTTTCTCAGGAACCGATTTCGATCACCTCGACGTTCGCGCAGACCTGGCAAGAAGATCAAGAAACGGTGCATCTGCTCAGCGGCCGGTGTCAGATCGTGCAGGGAGGCACGACCTTCCGCGCTGAACGGATCGTCGTGTGGCGCCGCCTCGATCCGCAGTCGCCTGCGCGTGAACTGCTGACGGTGTATCTCGAAAATGGCGTGCGCGTCGACGAGCCGGGGAACACCCTCACTGAGCGAACGCTGCTGCGCAATCTGTCGACGGTCGCCGGAGTGCAAGTTTTGCCGCAACGCCCTGTCGTCAACCAGCCGGGAATCGACGACCAAACCTATCAACGCGGGATGGCGCGGCGCGGCATCACCGACAAAACCACGATCCGTCCCACGCAGCACGAGCCGTTGCTGCCCGAACCCGAGCTGCGCGTCATCGACCTGAAGCCGGCTGCGGGAGGCATCCGCCGCGTGCGATTCTCCGGACGGAATGGCGGCCAATTCTTCCTGGAGAGCAGTCCCTCGAAAGATACGACGCCTCCCGAGCAAGTGGTCATCATCAAAGGGGGAGTCACGGTGTTGATCGACACGGCCGACGGCCCGAACGGCGGCGCGACCGGCGCCGGTACGATCGATCTCTCGGCCGATGAGGTGGTGATCTGGACTGAGCAGTCCACCGTCAATGATTTGAGCATGGGGGGCGAAGTCACCCAGCCGCAGGAAATGCCGTTCCAGATTTATCTCGAAGGCAATATCGTCGTCCGGCAAGGACAAAACGTGCTGACCGCCAGACAGGCGTTCTATGACGTGCGCGAAGAACGGGCCTTGCTGCTCGATGCCCAGATTCGCGCTCGAATGCCCGGCATGACGGGCAAAGTGCGAATCCGGGCGGACCGCCTCAGGCAGGTCGCCCGCGACACGTATCACGCCGAGAAGGCCTTCATCACCACCAGCCAATACGCCAAACCGGGCTATCGAATGCAGGCGTCTCAGTTGCACGTCGAACCGCGGTACGATGATCCGTGGTGGCTCACCCAGCCGCGCGAGATCGATCCGCAAACGGGAGAGCTCGACGACAGTCCCATGCTGTGGGCCACGTCGCTGAACAACACGTTCTTCGTGGAAAACGTGCCGGTCTTCTATCTGCCCTACTTAAGTGCGCCGGCCGAAGACCCGAACATTCCGATCCGCGATTTCGCCTTCCAGAGCGATCGCATCTTCGGACAGACGGTTCGCACCCGCTGGGACATTTTCAAGCTGACGGGGCTCGACCGTCCGACCGGCACCCGGTGGGACCTGAACCTCAATTACATGTCGCTGCGCGGGCCGCTCATCGGCACGGTCGACAGTTACCACGGAGTCGGACGATTCGGCCTGTCGGGGCCCTATACAGGGAGTGGCTACCAGTCGTTCGTTTACGATCACGGCACGGACAACCTGGGTGCCGACCGGGGCGGCCTGCTGCCCCCGAACAAAGCGCGCGGCGGGCTCTTGCAGCGCGACCGACAGGATTTTACCCCCGACACGGCCCTCCTCTCCGAGCTCAGTTTTCTGAGCGATCGCAACTGGCTGGAACAGTATCGCGAGCTCGAATTCGACACGGGCAAGGATTACGAAACATTGGCCTACTTGCGGCACCTCGAAGACAATTGGTCGTGGTCGGCCATGGGGCGCGCGCGGCCTTACAATTATTACAACACGACCGAGTGGTTGCCGCGCGGCGATCTGTTCGGAATGGCCGAGCCGCTGTTCGAAGGACGCCTGACGTGGACGTCGCACACCTACGCGGGTTACGCCACGCAGCAAATCGCCGATCGGCCGACCAATTCAGCAGACCTGTATACGGTCCTGCCGTTCGAAGGCAACGGCAGCGGCGTCGTGGCATCGACGCGGCACGAGCTGGACATGCCTTTCCAATTCGGACCGGTCAATTTCGTCCCGTATGCATTGGGCGAAGAAGCGTTCTGGGGAGACGCGTTCCGAAATATCGATTCGTCAACTCCGATCGACGGCAGGATTTATGGGGCCACACAGATCAACGAAGGGTCCCTCAATCGGCTCTACGGCAGTCTGGGGATGCGGGGCAGCACCGAAATGTGGCGGACCTATCCCACCGTGCAGAGCGACATGTTCAATTTGAACGGTCTGGCCCACAAGATGGTGTTCGACGCCAACTATTCCTACTCCGAGTCGAACGTGGCCCTGGCGAACGTCCCGCAATACAACGAATTCGACGACAACGCGCAGGAGCAGTTCCGGCGGCGACTGCTGTTCAATACCTGGAACGGGGCCTTGCCCGCGCAATTCGATCCACGGTCGTTTGCCCTCCGTTCGGGTGCAGGCGCCAGCGTGACGGCCCCCTACAACGAACTCGTCGACAATATGAACGTCCTGCGTCTGGGATGGCGGAACCGCCTGCAGACGAAGGTGGGTCCCGTGAACGCACCGCGGATCAAGAACTGGATGACCCTCGATCTCGAAACGTCGTTCTTCCCCAACTACAACCGCGACAACTTCGGCGCGCCGTTCGGTCTCTACACGGCCCGCTACAACTGGTACCTCGGCGACCGCACGACTTTCACCGCCAGCTCTCTGTTCGATACGTTCACCAACGCCGAAGACCTGTGGAGCTTCGGGATCACCAGCCAGCGCAGCACGCGCGGCAGCGTGTATGTGGGCCTTCGCAATATTTCGGGGGGGGGCACGCTGCACAGCGAAATCGTGACCGCCAGCTACAGCTACGTGATGAGCCCCAAGTGGATTTCCTCGGTGGGAACCGCCTACGACCTGGGCGAACACATGAACCGCGGGCAGACGGTCATGGTCACGCGGGTCGGGTCCGATTTCCTGATCAACTTCGGCACGACGGTCGACCCTACCAAGAGCAACTTCAGCCTGGCGGTTTCGATCGAGCCGCGGTTTGGAAATTTCGGCAACCGCTCGGGTTCGAGCTCGGGATCGGGATCGGGATTCAGCGGATTTGGATCGACGGGGCTCGGGTCACTGATGAACGGGCCGCCAGGAATGGGTGTAGGACCGGCCAATTGATTTCGAGGGAATTCGAGGAACAGCGCCATGCAGAATTCGACCAACCAGCCGTCGCGGCCTGCCGATCGTGTTTGCATCCATCCTTCGCACCCGCAGCGGTCCGCGTGGAGGGAAAAGCTCGTGCGGGCTGAACGGGGCCTCGTGCGCGGGATTCGCTGCGACAGCGCATTCTTCGTCCACTTTTTCGGGATCAGCATCGTAATCGCCGCGGCGCTCGTCCTGGGAATCGGATGGATGCAATGGACGGCGATCGTGGGATGCCTGACGCTGGTCTTGACGGCGCAGATGTTCAATCAGGCATTGAAATCGCTGGCCCACACCGAAGACGAAACCCCCGCGTCGCACGTCGAGCGGGCCCTGGCGATCGGCACGGCTGCTGTTCTCGTTTCCTGCACCGGCTCAACCGTCATTCTGACCGTCATCTTCTGGCAACGGATCGGTGAGCTGTTTGCCGGGTGAACTACGTCAGGCCCCACTCCTTGATCTTGCGGTACATCGTCCGTTCGCCGATCCCGAGCATCGTGGCGGCTTCTTCGCGATTGCCCTGCGTGATCTCGAGCGCCTTCTGGATGTAGAATTTCTCGACTTCCTCCAGGGGACGGCCGATCAATCCGTCGGCCCCGGCGCTGACGGCGACGGCCCGGCCTGCCTCCAGGCGTTCGGGATGCAAGGGAGGGATGTCTTCCGGCAGATCGTCCACGTCGAGCAGCCCGTCGAGATCGACGACCAGCATGCGCTCGACCGTGTTGCGAAGCTGGCGGATGTTTCCGGGCCAGTCGTAGGCGATCATGGCCCCTTGTGCGGCCTTCGAAAAACCCGTGACGTGTTTGCCGTGCCGGGCAGTCATCTCTTTGAAGAAATGATCCATCAAGAGCGGTATGTCGATCTTCCGCTCGCGCAACGGAGGCAGCACGATGTTGACGACGTTCAAGCGGTAGAAGAGGTCTTTGCGGAACGATCCTTTGGCCACCATCTCTTTGAGATCGGCGTTGGTGGCGGCAATCAGCCGCACGTTCACCTTGACCGGCTCATTGGCCCCCACGCGCGTGATCTGGCCGTCTTCCAGGACGCGCAACAGCTTGATCTGCGTGTTCATCGGCATTTCGCCGACTTCGTCGAGAAACAGAGTTCCGCCATTGGCGTACTCGAACTGCCCGACGCGGCGCCGTTCGGCCCCGGTGAACGAGCCTTTTTCGTGTCCGAACAATTCGCTTTCGAGGATGCTCTCGGACAAGGCCGAGATATTGAGGGGCACAAACGGCTTGCTCTTGCGGCGGCTGTTCTGGTGCAGGGCCCGGGCGGCCAGATCTTTGCCGGTGCCGTTCTCTCCTTCAATCAG
>DASYAR010000160.1:0-2289 GCA_036501235.1 Planctomycetaceae bacterium | reverse complement strand
GCCCCCGGCCTGATAATCGATCGTGCCGAACAGCTTGAGCCCCTGCACGCGCTTGCGATGGGCGATGTATTCCTGCAAAGCCTCGTTGACCGTGGCCTTCTTCGTTTTCAAGCCGCCGATGCGGAGCGCCTCGACGAGCAGCTTTTCGTCGATGCCGAGATTCGTCGCCATGTCGATTCCCTGGATGCATGCCGCATTCCGTCCTGATTACACAGTAGTCTACACATGCGAGCGGGTCAAGCAGAACGAGGACAATCCAGCGATTCCGTATCCCTGCTCTCGGCATCGGCTTTTCGTGGCCGTAACTGCTTTTGAGTTCGCTGATTGGGGCCGCCGAGCGGCGGCGTGCGGAGGGCGACCAGTTTCGAGGGGCGCTGAGGGGCTGTTTTTCAGCGTGCGCCGAGAGAATCCCACAGGCCGGCGGGGGGCGGCCGAATTGCGTGGCATATCAGAGGCCAACGCCTGGGCATCAGGGGGGCTGCGCGAACCACGGCGCGCGGCAGCTCGACCCCAAACCGCGATAGAGTTCGTCGGACAGGCCGATCAAGCTCCCGATCAGCTTCCGGCAGGCCGGTTTGAGATTTCCCCGCCAGAAGCATTGCAGCAGCACATAGGCGATGAAGCATGTGAGAACGAAGTTCACGATCGCCGTGGCTCGATGGCGGAAACAGTGGTCCAACGCCAGGTGGGTCGAAAGCGTATTGAAGCAATCGTTCTCGATGTCCCAGCGGCCGTGTCCGGCTCGCCAGAACTGACGCGTGGGAAGTTGGTTTTTGGAGAGCGTCGTCGCCCAATACCAGTCCGAGGTCTCTTCCTTCTCCTGGCGGTCGATTTGGGCGCGGCGCCGCACTCTCTCCTCGGTATGCAGCACGCGGAGGGGAGCTTTCACGCCTTCACAAGAGGTAAAGCCTTCTTCATCCCAGTAGAGAACCGTGCGATTGCCTTCGTGCCACTCGCCTGGCGTCCGCTGCGAGAAGAGTTGCCGGGCGTCTTGCAGCAACAATCGCTGGTCGCCTTTGACGACGACGATCACGTCCTTATGGTGGTCCAAGCAGAAGTTGATGAACGGCGCGTCGAAGTACAGGGCGTCGCCGCTGACCGCGTCGATGAATCGCTCGTAGCTGACAAAGACGCGTTCCAAGAGCCGCTTGGCGGTCGTTTCTTCCCCTTCGCCGGGCTGTTGCAATTCCATATCCAAAGGGAGCGCCAAGCCGTGGCCGGTCAAGTGACAGACCACGCCCCGATGATAATACTCCGTCACCGGCTTGCCGTGGACCTCAAGGGTTCGCGTTTGACAATCCGGGCAACACCGTTTGCGGCTGGCGAAGAACTCGTGGCCATCGACGGCCGCCACCATCAGGGCGCCTCCCGGTCCCAGGGCCTTGTTGCGCCGCACTTGATGGTTGATCCCCGAGAGCATTTGCCGCAAGGGTTCGCTGTCCAGTTGCGCATAGACGCGGCCCACCGTATCGCCACTGGGGAGGCGCGGGCCGACGATCCCCCGCAGCCTGGCCGGAACGCGGGCGTCTTTCTCCCAGTGATTGAGGCTGCCGCGGGCCGTGGCAAACAGCGTCCAGGCGCTGGCAAACACCGCCGCGGTCGGGATCTGCGGACGGCGGCGGGTGTCGCTGAGCGTTTGTAACTGCGAGCCGAACTGAAACACCTTGTCGACGTAGCGACAGAAGCGTCCCATCATGAGTTGCGATCCTTGCGTTGGCGTTGGCGGCGGCCGGAGGCTGGCGGGGATTGCCCGCGAGCCTGCTGCTTCTGTTCGAGCAATTGCTCGACGCATTGCTGCGAGACGAAATCCAACAGTTCATCGACCCGCTGGCCGTTCTGGATCCATTGCCGCACGGTCTCTTCCAGTTGCTGAGGAATGTAGATCATGGTTCGCTTGTTCCGGACGCGAACGGCGAGATAGAGCGAGGCGTGCTTCTCCCCTTCCTCGCAATGACACCCCGGTTTGCCGCACTTGCGGTGCATGACGACCAGACTGCCGCGGAGCAACGGGCTGTCGGCGACGTGTCGCACGGCAGACGAGCGGGCGGCGCGTTCTTGGCTGGAACGCTGCGAACGGCTGGGCACCGGAATTCCTTTCTGATATACTATAATATATCAGAAAGAAGCCGCCAAGCAAGCCGACTTTCGGATGCGAATTTGCTCGCCCCCTCACCGATCGAGCTAAAGCCAAGCCCGGCGAGAACTTGGCGGCATGCGCCGTAGGCAGTTACGGAATCGCTGAGGACAATCCGACTTCGGAAGTCATGGTTTCGTCACGCCGATTAGCGA
>DASYAR010000159.1:0-13036 GCA_036501235.1 Planctomycetaceae bacterium | reverse complement strand
ATTCTGCGCGAAGTGATATCCAGATCGGCAGTTCTCACCGGCGTCGCCCCACCCACCGCCCCGGGCAACGCGTCTGGCTTCGTCCTCGAGTTCTTCAGTGACCAGTGGATCAACGCCACCTGGTAATTTCGGTGCGTACCAGTCCAGGCACCATTCCCAGACGTTACCGTGCATGTCATAAAGTCCCCACCGGTTCGGCCTTTTCTGCCCAACACGATGCGCGAATGTTTCTTTCGGACGGTTGCTGTTGATCTCGCACCAGGCGTATTCGTGAATTTGCCCGGCGGACGCCAAACCAGTTTCATAGCCGGTCCGTTATCATCGCGACTTTCACCGGGCACCTTGCCGACCGTTCGATCAACTGCAGGCGATGAGACATTCGGCGGCTCCTCTGTGCGAACGTCAGTCGCCATGGACAGCCAAACTGCCACAAACAGGCATTTCACGATGAGTGCGCGAGATTTCATGCATTGACTCGTCGCGATTGGCATTCACTCTTGGGGTAGCTCGTCGCGCGTACCGTCATCGCCGTTCATGCGAATGGCCAGCTTTCCTGGTCGGCCGACGCGCATCTCGACACCTGTGAACGGGCTGCGAAACCATCCTTCGGTGCCCGGCGCGTGTTTGACGTACGATTCGCCTGTCAGCACGTAGAGATCGACATTCTTCGAGTCCCGATCAATGATCCAGACTTCCAGGATCCCGAGCTGCGCGTAAAACGGCAGTTTGTCTTCCGATTCGTCGTTGGGGCTGCGAATCTCGACGACGACTTCCGGTCCACCCTCGAAATGTGTTCGATAGTTGATCGAGTAACGGGCCCGTGTCAGCAGCACGAGATCCGGAATACGGAAGTTGTGGATCCACTCGCTCCCCGCGCCAGGCAAAGACAGATTGATGCGATGGTAGACCTTGGATCGCCGCGGACGCCCCCAGTTCTGGCGTAACCACGACTCCAGACTTCCCTCGAAGTCTTGATGTTCACAATCGGGTTCCGGCGACATGTGGAGCACTCCGTCCCAGATTTCATCCCGTTGCCACATCCCCGTGCGCTTGCGCCATTCGATGATATGATCGGGAACTTCAGACATGACGCCGCGCATTTTTGACATCCTCCGAACCGTCTCGCCCTGATACGAGCGTATCACGCCATGACGTCAGCAATCAAGTTGTGCGGACCGCGCCTCTCATGCCCCATGCAGTTCGACGAGGTCTTTATCGGCCAGCACGTGCTCACGGCCCACGCTCTGCCCTTCGTGGACGGACGAACCCCAGATGCGGGCGTGAGTCAGTTTGGCGGCGATATCGTGGTGGATCTTTTCCGCCAGTTCTTCGACGGTGCCGCCGGCAGGAATCGTGTACGGAGACTTATAATCGGCGGGCTTGCCGGGTGCTTTCGTATAAACTCGGATGACGTTCAGCATCCGATAAATGCGGTCGCGCAGCGCGGCGACTGAATCAGCTCGCTCGAATTCGACAGGCAGCGTGTCGAACCGGCCCGGAACCATTTCTTCGAAGTAAGCGACGCGATCGCTGCAGCCTGGGTCGTCGGCTCGTGTCGGTACGAGCAGCGTCTGAATGCGGACCTGCGTCAGGTCGTCTTCGACGAAGCCCGATTCACGCGAGAGAACCGTCTTGCGCTGTTCGAATTGCCGAATCACCTCGGCGGTGTGATCGGGCGCGTCATCGGAGCTGCCGTCGAAGCACAGCGCGACTCCGTCCGCCGACCGGACGATGTTCTGCAAATACACTTCGAAAAACGAATCAGTCACGGGAGGCGTGTCGATGAGCTGCACGACCACGTCTTCCCAGGGCATCATGCCGGGCTGCGGCTCGCGGGTCGTGAAAGGATAGGGGGCGACCTCGGGCTTGGCGCTCGTCAATTCGGCCAGAACGCGGCTCTTTCCCGCGTTCGGCCCCCCCAGGATGACGATCTGCCCCGCCCCCTGCCGCGGAAAACGATAGGTCTTGCCGATTTTTTTGGGGGCCGCCTTTTCCGCCGCCAGCTCGGCCCGCGCGTCTTTGAGCCGCGTCTTCAGGTCGGACTGCATTTTCTCCGACGCTTTGTGCTTGGGAAGCAGGACGAGCATCTTTTCGAGGCACGCGACCTGTTCTGGAGCGCTTTGCGCGCGGCGATATTCTTCTTCGGCCTTCTTATATTGCGGTGTCGCGTTGACTGCCATTTTACATCGTTTTTCCCAGGACTTCGGCGATCTTGCGGCACGTCTGCATCGTCGTTTCGAATATGGCCGGGGTCAAGGTTTGCGATCCGTCGCTGACCGCCTTGGACGGATTCGGGTGGACTTCAATGATGAGTCCATCTGTTCCCGCGGCGATCGCCGCTGCCGACATGGCCGGCACGAGCGAGGCGATTCCCGTGCCGTGGCTGGGATCGACGACGATCGGCAGATGCGTCTTCTCGCGGAGGTACGGGACAGTCGCTAAGGGAAGCGTGAACCGCGTGTGCGTTTCAAAGGTGCGTATGCCCCGTTCGCATAAAATCACGTCGTGATTTCCCTGATCGAGAACGTATTCGGCCGCGAGCAGGAATTCTTCCATCGTCGCCGAGGGACCGCGCTTCAGCAGCACGGGCTTGCGGGTTTCTCCCACGGCCTGCAACAGATGATAATTCTGCATGTTGCGGGCGCCGATCTGGAGTACGTCGGCATAGCGGCAGACGAGTTCGACGTGATGCGGCGTCATGACTTCGGTGACGATCGCCAGGCCGGTGGCGTCGCGCGCCGCGGCCAGCAACTCCAATCCGGCTTCTTTCATTCCCTGGAAGGCGTAGGGGCTGGTGCGGGGCTTGAAGGCGCCGCCGCGAAGGGCCGTGGCGCCGGCTTCCTTCACTTGGGCCGCGACTTGCATGATCTGTTCTTCGCTCTCGACCGAGCAGGGACCGGCGATGACGCCGATGTGCCCGCCGCCGACGGTCAGACTGCCACACCGCACAACGGTTGGTTCGCGTCGCGTTTCGCGGCTGGCGATTTTGTACGGAGCAAGAATCGGCATGACTTTCTCCACTTCTTCGCAGGCTTCGAGTTCGGCCTGGACGCCGTTGCGTTCAGCTCCGGTGGCGGCGATGACGGTGCGTTCGACGCCGATAATGACGTGAGGCTTCATCCCATAACTTTCGACCTGCTTCAAAATGCGATCGATCATGGCCTGAGACGCAAACGGCTTCATCACGACAATCATGGGATCCTCAGGGGGTCAGAGAACTTCACGGCCGTCCAAGCCCACGGGTCGAATCCCACGGGGCGATTCATTCGATTCACATTCACACACGGCACAAAAAAAATCAGGCCCTGAAATCACTGGGATTTCAGGGCCTGGAGAATTCAGCTTGTTTGGCGAGAGTTAGGTTTCCACTCTCTTCGTCGGGCCCCGACATCCCCGGAAGGAATACCAAAAATAAAACTCAAACCAGAAACCGCCCTGGGCGGCCCGGCTTAACTGAGTTTTACGCTGGTTTCGGGTAGACGACATGGAAATTCTCACGACCAAATCAACTCGGCCATCGCTGCCGTAGATACTCGGCAACCCGCCGAGACCACTGAACAAGTTCTGAAGCAGGAATCCGAACAACTCACTCCAGCTCCAGATACGGTTTTTGGCTGCCTGACTGTTTCGATCCGAGACTGGGGTTCACCCCGAGGTTCCCGGGCGATTCAACTTGCAGCCCGTCAACTGCGGTCAGGCAGTCCACCTCCGGTTGGTACGAGATAACATATACTGAACCACCTCCTTTCCAACGGGGACCATCCAGGTTCGGCAAGACCAACCCTGCCTACTACCGGCTTGACTTGTCCTGCCGTGCCCACGTCTGTGCACGGCACCGTAGCACTTTTATCCTATAATCCAGAATGCGGACTCGTCAACAGCAAATGCGCTTGATTTGCCGCAATTGAAATGCCGTTGTGGTGCAGCCGACTCGCCGGACTGGGCGCGGGCGACGCCTCTGTGAGGCGCTCCCGCCGCTCTTTTTGCGATTGGCGCGTGTCAGCGGGACCGAAACTCCGGCGACGCTTAGTCCTTGAAATTCCAGCCTCGCCGTTCGATGCGGCGATGACTCCCGCGAAACACATCCGGCCATTTGATGATGGGCGCGGTCACGTCGTCGCGAGTCGGCGGGCCTTCGTTTACAGTGTCGCCCGCCAGCAGGCGTGCGAGCACGACCGAGGCCATCATTCCGTCGCTCAAAAACAATCGTTCGGGCAGGCTATTGAGGATCGACTTGAGAATTTCGTTACGCCGCTCGCCTTGAATTCCATCGGGCAACACCGTGTCGGGGAAGGCCGACCGCAGGCACAGGAAATACATATCCCAGACCTGGTCCTGGCGCGCCCCGCGATTTTGCTGGAGCTGCTCGTCGCCGAAATCGAGGGCCCGGTCGGCGTCATACGTGAAATCGGACACTCCGTAACGGCGAACGATGTGTCCGACCAACAGGTCGGACCAGCGCTCGATTTTGCGGCGAATGCGATCGAGGGCGACGACCCGTTCGAGGGTCAGATAAGGACCGTCCACCATCAATCGCAAGATCTGCTGTTGTACTTGATCGTGGCTGGCCAGTGCGGTGCGAGCCGTTTTTTCCGCCGAAAGCGTCTTGCGCTGGCGGTCGCAGGCCGTCAGCACGGCCCCCCACACCCGGGCGACAAGGCTTCCGGCAAACACGTCGAAAAATGTCGGTTGGGCTTTCAACCAGAGAGCGGCCCGCTGTGCAGCAGACGCCGCCGAGATCTCTGTCGGTAGCGCGGCAAGGGCTGACGACCACTCCTCAGCCCGCAGTTCCGACCAGTGGAGGTACCGTTCGAGAGCCTGCTCTGGCAACGGTTCCGATCGGTCGATCAAGTTCGGACTGTGACTGGAGACAATCGCCGCAAACTCGATCAATTCGCCGAGATTTACCAAAGTGCCTTCCTCGCTCTTTGAGCCGTGGGACGAGCCGGATAAGCGAGAATGCAAAGGCGGTGCCACCGCGCCGCCACGGCTGCGAATGTCACAACATCTTGCCGGCAAGGCCGTTGCGATTTCAGAGGAACTCGCGCTGAGTTCCCGCAGTTGATTCTGTGCTGCATCATGTTGCATTTTCGCCACGCTTGCCGTATGGATGCAGTGCATCCAACAATCGAAGTCGCCTGGGATGTCGTTCTTTATGGATTCGTCGAGAATTGCTTCCCGAAACGTCCGGAATCGGCGTATTTTCAGGCACATCACTTCGATCCTCCTCAATTCACACTGCAACGCTCCACGGAACGCCGACATGTCCACGCCTGAAAATCAGCCCGTCAGCCTTCGCTCGCGGGTCGCGATTGGGGCGCTGGTGGCTGTCGTACTGGCAGCGCTCGGCATCGGTGGATACATAATCGTTGAATCGCGCCGTGCCGCGGTGGTGAAGGCGACCGCCGATTGTGAAAAGTGGACGACCTTGCTGAACGAAGCGGTGGGACTGCTGGAAAGCGCCCCCGACAATCGACTGGCCGACGCTGATCAATTGCTGTCGGACCTCGTTCGACAATTTCCTAAAGAGCCGGCGGCCGTGCGGAATCTGGCGATCTGCCGGCTCATGCGCGTCGATCCGGAGATGAACGCGGCCGTTCCGGGCGCGACGCCGGTCGACCCGGCCACGGCACTGCCGGCCATTGAAGCGGCCATGAAATTGGAACCGCTTTCGCCCGTTCCGCACATCCTGGCGGCGCGGGTGGCCCTCTGGAAGCAGGATTCCGTGCGCGCGCTGGCCGAGTTGATGGAGGCCACGGCGCTCGCGCCACAAGACGCGGCCACCTGGTACGAAATCGACTACATGGCCACCGTGGCGCCGGAAGACGAAGTCCGCAACCAAGCCAGAAATGCGATTGCTTCCGGGCTCAAAGTCGATCCGACGAATACGTTTCTGCTCAAGTTGCAACTCCAGAATCAGACTCGGCAGAAAGACAAAGCAGTCCTCGACACGCTCCAGACGTTGCGGAAGAATATCGAGCCGATCCTGCCGGCGATTCGCCAAATCGCCGATTTCGACGCGCTGGCCGAGCAATTGACGACTGCCGTCCAGGAAGACAAATGGCAAGTTGCGCAGTTCGCGTCGGCCAAGATTAATAACGCCCTCACACCCAACGAATGGGTCAAAAGCGATCTCCGCCGCCTCCAAAGACACCCGTTAACATTTGTCGTAATCGACTTCAGCCCGGCCGTGTGTGCCGGCGCCGCTGCCATTGCCGGACCGATCGAACCGCGCGTCGATCTGCGCTTTCGGAACGTCGCTGCCGATCGCCAGCTTCTCGAATTGCCCGACGTCCATGACGTGAATCTGTCGGACGTCGACCAGGACGGGCTGGTCGATGTGATCGCCATCACGTCAGGCGAACTGGCCGTCCTGTCGCGCACCGCGCTCGCAGAGCCTTGGCGCAAGTCGATCGCCGTTCCCGTTCACGACCCGATGCGCGGGCTGCTCGTGGCCGACCTCGATCGTGATATCATCGCCAAGGCAAAACCGGTCGTCGATGCCAAAGCCGCCCTGCCGAAATCGCCAGAGCCTGCCGAGATGAAGCACAATTGCCAGATTGCCGACGTTGACGTCGTGGTTTTCGGGCCGGCCGGTGTCCAGATCTTCCGCAACGATCTCAATGATGACGGCGGGCGGACGTTCGTCCCCGTCGAGCAACCGGCGGAACTGGAAGCTCTCCGCGACGTTTTGGCCGGCGTGCTGGCCGACATCGATCACGACGGCGATCTCGATTTGATTCTCTCGGCCCGCTCGGGCCTTTCCCTGTGGTCCAACGTAGGACAATTGCAGTTCGCCGATATCTCCAATCGCTCTGGATTGCCCACCGCCGACCTCGCCGCCACGTCCCTGGTTGCCGTCGACTGGGACCGCGATCTCGACATCGACATCCTCGTCTCCGGGCCGACGGGCAAACCCGCGGGCTGGCTGGAAAACTTGCGGCACGGCGCCCTGAGGTGGCGCGAATTCGGCCCGCAGCTCAACAAACTCTCGGGTTCGAGCTGCCTGAACATTCTGGAGGCCGACAGCCATCCATCCTGGGATGTCATTGGCGCCGGTCGATCGGGGTTGCAACTGGCGCGAACGATCACTGAACCGGGGGGCATCGTCAAATCTCGCGATGTCGTGCAGATTTCCAATGTGGCTTGTGTCAAATCGCTGGTCGCCGATTTCGACAACGACACGAATCCCGACTTGCTCGCGTGGGGAGAAGCGGGCCTGAAACTGTTCTGGGGATTTCCTTCCGCACGGTTCGAAGAGGCCTCTGGCGAAATCGACTCCACTCCGTCAAGCGCCGTCGCCTGCGCCACGGCAGACATCGACGGAGATGGCGACCTCGACCTGGTCGTCGCCGAGTCCGGCCGGCTGGTTCTCTATGACAACGACGGTGGAAACAAGAATCGCTGGCTGGCGGTCAGGACGATGGGGGAGGCCGGCGACAACAAGAATCGAGGTGACGTGAATCACCTGGGAATCGGCAGTCTGCTCGAGCTCAAAGTCGGTCGCAAGTATCAGGCCCAGGTCGTCACAAGCCAGGTCACGCACTTCGGTCTCGGGAAGAAGGAGTCTGCCGACGTACTGCGCGCCATCTGGACCAGCGGCGTCTCGCAGGCGACCGCTCAGCCCAAGGCGGACGTCGAGTTGTGCCGGGTGCACGTGATCGGCACGTCGTGTCCTTATTTTTACACTTGGAACGGCAGCCGGTTCGAGTTCTGCACCGACGCCTGCTGGGCGGCTCCACTCGGATTGCAGCTTGCGGAGGGAGTTTTCGCCGAGCCTCGCGCGTGGGAGTATCTCACAATTCCGCCTGGCCGTCTCGCTCCCAAAGACGGCAAGTATTTGATTCAAATGACGGAAGAACTGTGGGAGGCGACGTATCTCGACCGCATGGAACTGCTGGTCGTCGACCATCCAGCCGACGTCGACATTTTCTCAAACGAAAAAGTCGGCCCTCCCGATCTGGCCGAGTTCAAGATTCATACAGTGCGCGAACGACGGCTCCCCGTCGCGGCGCACGACAAGCACGGTCGCGACGTGCTGAGCATCGTCGGCAGCGAAGACGGCAACTTCATGAAAGGATTCGACGCCGATCCGCAACACGGCGTAACCGACGAGCATTATCTGGAGCTCGATCTCGGCCCGCTCGAGAATCCCCAGCGGATCACTTTGTTTTTGACCGGCTGGCTCTATCCGGCCACGACGTCGATGCGCGTCGGGTTGTCGCAAGATCGCACGGCGCCGGCCCTGCGTCCGCCGGCGCTGGAAGTTCCCGACGCGAACGGCCAATGGCAGGTCGTGCGGCCCTTCATGGGCTTCCCTGGCGGCAGGACGAAGACGATTGCCGTCGATCTTTCGGATGCGTTCTTGACCAACGACCACCGCCTGCGGATCGCGACCAACCTCGAATTCTTCTGGGATGCCGTCTTTTTCACGGTCGACGAAGATCCCGCTCCGTTGGAAGTGGCGCGGCTCCCGGTGGCTTCGGCCGATCTGCATTACCGCGGATTCTCGGCGATCATCCCGCGCCCCGGTTTCGCCCCCGACGGCTACGATTACAAACGCGTCAGCACGGCCCCGAAATGGGCTCCTATGGCCGGTTTGTTCACACGCTATGGCGACGTCACCGAGTTGCTCCAGGCCGACGACGATCTTCAGGTGGTTTTCGGTTCGGGCGACGAGCTGACGGTCGCATTCCGGGCTCCCGACAAAGGCCCGCCGCCCGGCTGGAAGCGTGATTTTTTGCTGCATAATGTCGGTTGGGACAAAGACAATGATCTGAACGTCGTCACCAGCCAGGGGGTCGAACCGTTGCCGTTTCATGGCATGAGCGGTTACCCTTATCGTGCCGACGAACATTTCCCCGACACGGATCGGCACCGTGACTATCTGCGCAAATACCAGACGCGCCGGCAGCAACCGGTTACTTTCTGGCGGCAAACGCAGCAATTCCGCAATCAAGATTGAACTAGCACCTTCAGCAGAACCAATTCATGAAACGATTCTCCAGCATCCTGTTCATTCTGGCCTCTTTGATCGTCTCAGCGGCGCAAGCCGGAGATCTGCAATATCCACTGGCCGTGGCCGCCGGTCCGGACGGAGCAATTTACGTCGGCGACCGGAATGCGCATGGCGTGTGGAAAATTGCCGACGGGAAGCTCACACCGTTCTGGATGGGATCGAACAGATTCCGCACGCCGCTGAATGCGGTCCGTTGTGTGGCGGTCGACGCCAAGGGACGTATCCTGGCGGGAGACTCGGCGACCCGCGAAGTCTATCGTTTCAATGCCGAGGGCCAACCCGAACCGCTGACCAAAGGGGGGATCGGCATTCCCATGGCGCTGGCATTCGACAGCAAAGGGGACATCCTGGTTTGCGACCTCGAAATCCACCAGATCGTAAAAGTCCCCGAGGCGGGGGGTGAACCGGTCAAGGTGACCGACGCGGCGCGCCCTAGCGGCATCGTCGTCGATTCCCAGGATCGCATCTGGATCGTCGATTCGAGCGGAAAAGACCAGGTTGTGCGTTTTACTCCGGACGGCAAAGAGGGCAAGACCGAGGCCGTCGTCACCGGGAAACCGTTTGGATTTCCGCACAATATCGCGATCGACAAACAACAGAACGCCTACATTTGCGATAACTATGCGGGTGCGATCTGGAAAGTCGCCCCCGGCGGAATGCCGCAAAAATGGATCGTCGACGAGCGCGTCGCCAAGCCGGTGGGGATCACGTTTGCCGGGGATCGCCTCGTGATCGCCGACCCGCACGCCCAGATGATCTTCGAAGCCACGCTGGACGGCAAACTCACGCCGCTCAAATTCGAATCCGCCGGGAAGTAGCAATTCGCGAAATAGCGGTTGTCGTCATCCCATTCCGTGGGACGAGGCATTGACGCACCTCGCACGGTTCACGGGCGAGCAAGAACCGGCAAGTTGGAGTAACTGAGCACTGAGCCTCACTTCGCCCTCTCGACCAATTGGCCGATCCGCCCCGTGAGTTCCTCCGCCTGCCGCTCGGCCTCTGTCACCGACAATCCCTTGGCCATTCCTGGTCGCTTGTGCCCGGCTGCCGCCACATACGCGTCGCGGAGCACATTCACTCGCTGCTGAACGAGCTTAAAGACGTCGGCCGGCACGCCGAGCGATGCCAGCATGTCGTTCGGGGTCGCGGCGGCAGCTGACTTATCGTCGCCGAACCAGTTGATGAGCTGCCGCGCCACAAACCATTGCCCCGCGTCATTCGGATGCACGCCATCGGGTTGAAACGTAAAGTTGGGATCAGCCGCACGGCGGCTCGCTACCTCGCGCGTCATCGGCCCGTGCAGATCGACGACGTGCCAGCCTTCTTTTCTCCGTTCGATCAGCCAGTCACTATACCGATCGAGGACGTCGTTGTAGGAAAACGGCTTGGGGGCGCGCTGGTCGTCATAGAACGGCGGCGTGACGACGACAAATCGGGCGCCGTGCTGTTCGACCGCTTGTTTCAAATTCTTCATCCCGCGCTGGTAGCGTGCGAATCGTTCGCTGTCGAATGGCTCGTAGATTCCACAATTGATGCCGTAGCAGGCGATGACGAGATCAGGCTTCGTCAGGGCCAGCACGCGCTCGAGTCGCTCGGCCAGATCGGGACGCGGGAACTGGCCGCCGGCATGTCCTTCTTCACTCAGGCCCGACACGGTCTCGCTCGGGAGGCCCGCATCGATGACGTGATGCGGCGTCGCATCTTTCTGTGCTGCGAGCCAGGCGTCAAAGCAGGCGACGTACACGCCGGACGCCGTGATGCTGTCTCCCAGAAAGGTGATGCGCCGCGACTCTTTAAGCAGTTCTGCCGGAGATAATCCGACGCCCGTGTGTTCCAAGACAAACGCCACGATCGGAAACGGATTCTGCAGGCTGTGCGGGTGATGGCCGACGCCCGGCTTGGCGATCACCGTGATCGAGCCTCCCAGTTCGCGATAGCGTTTTTCGATCAGGCGCGTGTTCTCGTCCATCGGCACGACGTCATCGGCATCGCCGCACACGTGCAGCAGGGGCACTTTGGCCTGCGCCAGCGGCGCGAGATTGTCGACCGGATTGAGCTTGTACTCGCGGGCCTCGGCTTCCGTCAATTTGTAAAGCGTCAGGCATCTTTGCCAATCGCCCGGCGAGCCCTTCGCCTTGCCAAAACCGGCGGGCCAACTCTTGAAATCACACACCGGCGCGTCGTTATAGATGCACGCCACGCGACCTGGATTTCGCGCACCCCAGTTGAGGGCGAACAGCCCGCCGCGACTGAAACCTTCGAGTACCGCCTTGGACGACAATCGATAATTTTGGACAAGATGCTCGTAAAACCGATCCATGTGATCGAGGGCGACCGGCGCGCCGTACATGTTCTGCACATCCATGTAGGCGACGTGAAAGCCTTTCGCGAGGAGCGCGAGGTCTGCTTGCGGCTCGTGCCCGAAGAATTCGGTGCGCCAGATCCAGGGTCGCCCTTCCGCCGCCGTTTTCGGAACGACGAGCAAACACGGCCGGCCATCGACGACGAAATCCAGCCGTTCGAATCCCTGCCACATCGAGCGCTTCACCGGCTGCTCGTCCACGGCGCGAGCCATCGAGGTCAAATGGCCTGCGACGAGGCAGGTGACGACGATCGTGGATACACAATGGATCGACCGGTTAAATATTCCGTGCATGATTTTTCGTAGCAGGGATGAGCGAGTAGAGAGACTGCGCGGTGCGCATTGTAGAACCCGCAAACGATAGGGACAACACGTTGTTGGAGTTCAGGGTCCAGCCTGGCAGCCAGGACTTACCTGGTGAACTTCTTCGCAAACATCTCATTCAAATCTGCGAGATCTCTGGATTGGACAACATCGGCCGCGCGCTCCGCGACGCGTGCGTCGTAATTGAGAATTGCCAGAGCAGATAAGGCCAGCATGGCAGTAGATTCCGCCGCGTTCTGAACGAGCGACAGCAACCAGTCAATCGCTGCCGGCGATCTCAGCAGGGCGATCGCAACCAGCGTCGTTTCCTTCAATTCACCGCGCGGTCGCCCGTCCCAGAATGATTTCAAGACGTCGTACGCCCCGGGCCAGCGGGAATTTCCGAACGCAAGCAGCGCCAGCTCGGCGACTGCCGTGTCGTCGGTGTGCAGAAAATCGGCGACAAACGCGGCAGATTCTCGTGGCTCGACTCGCATCAGGCCTGCGAGGCATTCTCCCGTGATTTCCGGGTCTGCATCGCCCAAGCGCGCTTTGAGGCGCAGAAGCAGCAACGCGGCTGTCGATCCCAATGCGGCCAGGGACTGTGCCGCGGCAGAGCGAACGATCCGCTCCGAATCGGTCAGCAGATCGACGAGCAGCGGGAGCATTCCGGAATAGCCGATGCGAACGAGCCCGATGGCACATCCTGCACGAAGCGAATCTGCCGTGTCTTTTCGTCCGCCCCAGACAGGCTCCAATTGGACGTGGCGAACACCGGCCAGGAAGACGTCGTGATCCTGGCATTCGAGCGCATTGAGCGCATCAACGATCGCCAATTTTCCGGCACACGTTTTGTCATTCTCGATCGGGTCGATCATCAACCGCTCAAACGCAGCTGTGAGATTTGGAATCAGGTCGCGGAGATCGAGGCGCGCGACGATCGCGGCGGCAGCGGCGATCACGTGGTTGGACGCGTCGTTCAGCGCGCCAGCCAGCTCGAGACGTATCTCTGGAGACGATGGCTGATCGCGGATGAGGCGCAACCGTTCCAGCTTGGCGTCAGAGGAACGAGGCTTAGGCATAATTCCAAATCATTTGGGCCAGTCGCCATTGACGATTGGTTGCGGCCGCAGCCTGGTCGGATCAATCACGGCGTGTCTGACGCGCTGCCGCTTCCACGTATATGTCACGTGCACGAGACCGTCTGCCGTTTGGATGACTGCCGGATAACTGTACTCGCCCGATTTGTTTTCCAGTACGAGCGCTGCCTTCCACTCGTTGCCGTCGCTCGACACGGCGACATTCAGCGGCGATCGTCCTCTGACCGTGTGGTTGTAAACCAGCAGATGGCT
>DASYAR010000158.1:0-1917 GCA_036501235.1 Planctomycetaceae bacterium | reverse complement strand
CGTGGCCGGAAGTGCCGAGGGATGGTCTTGCAAATCGCCTGATTCACCGACGAATCAGACGGCAGACACAGCCGACATTCGCATTATCCCACACGAAACTCGAATTCGTCAACAAAATTCCGGAATGATTTTCTCGATCCGGAAAATAAAGCTGGATCTCTGAACCGGCTAGTGGATGGAACTAATCGGCTGGCACATGTCCTGGTCTCCCGGAGCCGCTGCGTCGGGCCCGGGCGACAGGCTCTTCCGTTTTGAGTTTCGATGGCGTGAGCCGTATACTGAAGTCACTCGGCGACAACCGTCGCGGCACGCTCCGCAATGAAAGGCTCCGCATGATAAACCTGTCCCATCAGCGCTTCCGTCGGCTCGCGGCGAACTTGCTGCTGATTTTCATCGGCTGTCTGTCCAGTGGGCAGCGTGTCTCTGCGACCGATTATTTCCTGACGATCGGCGGAGGTTACAACCGCTCGGGCAATCAGGCATCGCTCGAAGCCAATGTGGTTTTCTTCCAGCAGGTCCTGAGCGACAAGCATCGTGAGCCGCGCCGTCACGACATCTATTTCGCAGACGGCCACGATCCGGCTGCCGATTTGCAGATCGTGGCGGAGAAGCCCGCTAAGAGCGACTCGCCGGCGACCGATCTGTTGGCCTCGTTGCATCGTCGCCGCGGCCAGATGCACGTGACGTACCGCAATCACCGCGTCGCCGAGATCGCCGGGCCGCTCGACCCGGCGTTGATTCGCACCGCCCTCGACGCTCTGGCGAAAACGGCCCAGAAGGGAGATCGCGTGATCGTCTATGTGACCGCGCATGGCAGCGCCGGCCCCAGGGACGATCCGTTCAACACGACGATCGACTGTTGGAATGAACGAAGAATTACGGCCCGCGAGTTCACGGAATTGTTGAGCAAGCTGCCGTCGGAAGTGCCGGTCGTGATGGTCATGGCCCAGTGCTATTGCGGCGGATTTGGGCACGCGATTTTCAACGGCCTGGACGAATCGAAGGGCCTGGCGCCGCAAGTCCGTGCGGGATTTTTCGCCCAGCAGCACAACCTTCCCGCTGCCGGGTGCCGGCCCGACATCGAGCACGATGAAGAGTTCAGCAGCTATTTCTGGGGCGCCATGGCGGGCCGCAGCCGTAACGGCGTCCCGATCGAAGGATGCGACGTCGACGGCGACGGGGTGATCTCGTTCGCCGAGGCGTATGCCTACGCTGTCATCGCGGGCGAAACGATCGATATCCCGCTGAGAACTTCCGACGTGCTGTTGCGCACCTACAGTCGCCTGACCGCCAAGGCCGACGTCCCCCTTCCCGACGCGGAAACAAAGCCCGAAGCGGATGCAAAAACGGAAGGCAAAAACGAATCCGCACAGAGTGCCAATCCCGCGGAAACGCCACGTGACGACGGCCCTCAAGAAAAGCCGGTCCTGTCGACGATGACCGGCACGCTGCAGAGCTTTGTCGAACGAGGCCGGCCGGTCTCAGGGCGGATCGTGACACAGCTTGGCAAGACGCTGGGATTTAAGCTCGAAGACGACGTGGCAGCCGTCATCACGGCGTCCGACGAACACCGCCGATCGGGCGGCTTCCGGGGCCGTGGCGGTCGGGTTGGCGGCGGGCGTGGCGGTCGCCGCGGAGGATCAGGCCGCCGCGACCTGCTCCGGGAAGTGACCGAAAAGTGGCCTGAACTGGGGGATGAACGGCACTGGGAAGAATCTTCCCTCTTGAAGTCCGACAATCAGGAACATTTGCTGGACGAGCTGAAGCAACTTCCGAGCTGGAAAAGCTATGAAGAACGTCTGAAGCAAATGGAAACGGCCAGTGACAAATCCGAGCAGCACGAACTGCGCGCGGTAAAATTTCGCCGGCTGATGAATACGCTCGAAGCGATCGTCCTCGAAAAAAACCTGCCGTTGC
>DASYAR010000157.1:0-5671 GCA_036501235.1 Planctomycetaceae bacterium | reverse complement strand
CGGCGCGCCGCGGCCGCCAGATTGGACGTTCTTCGCAGCCACGATTTCGCGGCGAACGTCGGCCCACTGTTCTGCATCCAGCAGGTTGCTGATCTCGAGGTTCTTCAGGAATTCATCCACGCCGGCCATTCTAACGGGGAGGTTTGTTCCTTCGATATGGAAACCACTGGCCGCAAGACGGCAGGAGTCGAAAACGTCGTCCAATCCAAAACTGGACCACGATCCGTGACCGCGGCGATTGGGCGCAGAGGGGAAATGTCCATATAATCAACCACGACGCTGGCGTTGCCGAACTCTTTTCCCATTTCACCTTTCGAACTTCGGATTTCCTTAGATATTTGATTTTCGTCCTTCGTATTTTGATCATCCCGTCATTCAGAATCAGGAGTCCCTTTGCTCGCCGGTCCGATTTTCAGCCGTGAAGTTCTCACCGCACCGCGGCAGGCGCGGCACTTCGTCTTGCGGGCCGGTTACGTGCTGGGCCTGTTCGTGCTCATGTACACGGCCAGCCAGGCGACGTTCGGCTGGCAGCAGGTGAGCAGTCTTGGGGAAACGGCCCGGTTCGGCAGCTTGATCTTCCAGCTCTTTTCGATGGTGCAACTGGCCCTCGTGCTGTTCTTTGCGCCGCTGTTTGCCGCCAGCCGCGTCGCGCAGGAGAAAGACCGCCAGACGCTGGTCCTCCTGTTGATGACCGACCTGGGGGATCGCGAGCTGGTGATCGGCAAGCTGCTGGCGAGCCTGCTGCCGGTGGGAACTCTCCTGGCCGCTTCGGCGCCCGTCTTCGCTTTGGTCCTTATTCTGGGAGGCGTGTCGCTCGACCAGATCGGCTGGTCGCTGGCGATCTGCGCCGCGGCCGGATTGGCCGCGGGAAGCTGGGGCTCGCTGGTCGCATTCTGGCGCGAGAAGACGTTTCAAACTCTGGCGATCAGCGTGCTCGGGATGGCTTTGTTTCTGGGGACCGTGGAAGCGGGAGTCGGAATTCTGGGCAGCGGGTCGTCCGCCGGTGAGTGGCTCGGCTGGTGTGACCCGTTCCGCGGAATGCTGCTCGTGCTCGACCCGCTGGCCATTGACACCGGCATTCAGGCGGCGGCCATTCCCGCGCTCCCCTACGTGATCTCGATGTGCGTTCTGGCACTGGCGACCAATGCGGTTGCCATTTTGCGCCTGCGGATCTGGAACCCATCGCGCACGTTCGCCGATCCGCTTAAAGAAGCCGCTGCGGCCGAGGCTTCGATCCGTGCCGCGACGCGCACCATCTGGTCGAACCCGATCATCTGGCGGGAAATCTGCACGAAGGCCTATGGGCGGAAGATCGTGTTCATCAAGCTGGCGTATGTCGCGCTGTTTCTGTTTGCCGTGGCATACGTCTACCATGCTCGTCAGATCAATGCCGAGCTGGTGATGGGGATGATTTCTCCCGCCGGATTCGGGTTCGTGGCGGTGGGGCTCGTGGCGCTGCTGCTGGTCAATGCGCAGGCCGTGACGGCCCTGACAACCGAACGCGACGCGAAGACGCTGGAGCTGCTGCTCGTCACCGACATCACCGCCCGCGAATTCATTTTCGGAAAGATCGGCGGCGTCCTTTACAACATGCGTGAGGCGATCGCGCTCCCGGTCCTGGGGCTCGTGTGGATGGTAACGCAGAGACTTCTGCCGTTCGAGCATTTCGTGTATGTCTCGCTCGGCTTCCTGCTGCTCGTCGTGTTTGCCGCCGTGCTGGGGCTGCACTCGGGCTTGAGCTTCGACAATTCCCGCTCGGCGATCGCCAACAGCCTGGGAACGATGTTCTTTCTGTTCCTGGGAGTCTTCGTGTGCATGATGCTGATCGTCGAGGCCCGCTCGTCGTTCTTCCAGCAGATGACCAGCTTCCTGGTATTCATCCTCGGGGGCAGCATGGGTTTGTGGGCCTCGCTGACGCACCGCAATCCTTCGGCCGCGCTCACAGCCAGCGCCTTCGCTCTTCCCTTCTTCACATTTTATTCGATCATCAGCTTTCTTCTTGGCGATTCGCTGGGACCGTGGCTGGTCGTGAGCTTCACTTATGGATTCACGATTTCCGCGATGCTCGTTCCGGCGGTCAGTGAATTCGACGTGGCCCTGGGCCGGACGACGCTCGACAAGGGCTGATATGGCGATCGAACTGGTCTGTTCCTGCGGCGCGGCATTGCGGTTCGAGCAAGCTCCTGCCAGCGGCCGCGCCCAGTGTCCCGAATGCCAGGCGACAATTTCCGTGACTCGAGCCGACCCCGCGCCAGGCGAAGCCGGTTCGCCGACTGCCGTGGGACGCAAACCCTTGTGGGCCATCATGGGTCGGCCTCTGGAAAGCATCCCTCCGGCGACAAAACCATCTGCGTCTCACGAGCCGCCCAACGAGCCCGACCTCTCGACGATCGAAGCTCAACCGGCTCCCAGCGGGCCGTCGGAGAATCGGCCGGTGCGCAAAGGATTATGGGGCGTAATGCAGAATGCACCGCCGGCAAAGCCGACGGCCGAGGCGCCGGCGCCACGAGCGCGAGTTGCTCCCGCTCGTCCCTTCCCCATGCAGCCGGCGCAGGAACCTCCTAGTGAGTCCGGGGGCGTTTTCCCAGAGCCGGAGATTGGCTCCGATCCTGCGCTGGCGTCTCTGCTGGGCGCGTCCGCCGATGAAGCACTCACTTCGGCGAGCGACAAGGCCGCCGAGGCGCTCGGCATCAATTCGCGACGGGCGATCTTGTCTCTCGCACTGGGAATCGCGTCCATTCCGCTGGCCTTCCTGGCCCTGATCAACGCCATCTGGAGCCGATTGCCGGCGCCCCTTGTCGGCTTTCTGGCGATCTTGACGGGGCTGGTCGCCACGCAGGAAATTCAGCGTTCGGCCGGCCGCAAGATTGGCCGGCAGTACGCGATGTACGGGATCATCGCCGGAATCGTGGGGAGCTTCCTTGGGCCCGTCGCCATGTCCGGACTGGGGCGGCGGCTGATGCACAGCTCGCACCAGGGCTTCACGACGGGGCACCTCAAGACGATCGGAGGGGCCCTCACGGAATACGAGAAGCAGCGCGACGAATTTCCGCCAGGAGGCGTGTATCGCAAGAACAAAGCGGGCGAACTGCGCGGATACCACGGCTGGTTGACGATGCTTCTTCCCTGGGTCGGAGAAGGGGACCTGTATGCCGCGATCCGCCAGAACGTGCCGTACGACGATAATGCCAACCTCTCGGTTTTCGAACAGGATGTAAAGGTGTTCTTTGCGTCAGGGACCGACCAGAGCAAAGTCCGCGGCCGGTTCGGCGCCAGTCACTTCGCCGGCGTCGGCGGAGAACTTACCAATGACCAGGCTGGCGACAAGCGGGTCGTGCACCTCGGTTTGTTCGGGGTGAATTCGACCGTCACCCGCGGCGACGTGACCGACGGCCTGGCCAATACGATGGCCGCGGGGGAAATCGCCGCCGACCTGCCCCCCTGGGGCGATCCCGAGAACTGGCGTGCGATCGGCAAGGGGCTCAACCGCGATCGGCAAGGCTTCGGCAATCACGACCGGACCGGGGCCTGTTTCCTGATGGCCGACGGTTCGGTGCGATTTTTATCGAATAAAACCGACCTGAAAATCCTCACCGCCCTCAGCACCCGCGACGGCGACGAACCGTAGCGGCCCGATCGTAGACTCGCTCGTCGTACCGCCTTCAGGCGGTCGTTCTCAGAGCAGCAGGTACACTCCGCGTGGGAACGCACCTGCCGACGCTCTGCGTCGATCGTCGTGCCGCGCGGCGGCTGAAGTCCCCGATACTCAGCCGCCGCTCGTCGGACCGATTGATCGGTCCGATTTTCCATCAACGCAAATTGTCAAAGAATGTGTTTCGCCCAGTTTTTTCAATCGTGAGGGGCTCGCGTCCATTCGTGAGGGGCTTACCCCTCATTCGTGAGGGGGTGCCGTGCACCCCTCACGAATGAAAATTCCCGCGGTTTCTTCCATTCGTGAGGGCCTCGCGCCATTCGTGAGGGGCTCCGGCGCGTGTTCCGCCTCGACGAGGCCCAGCGATTCGTTCGCCTTCCATTCCGCTCTGTGACCTCGGCGTTTTCCCCGGTTAGCTTTTCTTCGTTTCCCGGCCGTTCTTACATACATCTCATAGATTTCGCGTTTCTCGTTCCCACGCTCTGCGTGGGAACGCCCTTGCCGACGCTCTGCGTCAAACCTCGTTACGCGATTCTGACGGCGCCAGTGCTCGTGAACCAACGATTAGCGTCGATTAGCGATTATTAGTGGTCCAATCGTTTTTTGTCCGTCCGTCATCGGCGTTCATCCGTGTCGATCTGTGGCCGAAACCGTCTTCTTTCCGGCCGGTTCTGCTAAGAATTCAACTCCGAAAGCTTTTTTCCCGGCGCACGCCCAAGCTGTGCAGTATGCACTCCGACAATTCTTGCGAAATGCGCGCCGCCGGAAAGCCCCCCAGTTCAAAGAATCCCAGCACCCGGCGCGGCGCACTCGGCAGTCGGCCGGACGCAGGCCATCACCCGTCGGATTCCTGAAATCCGCAAACGATCGAAACGGCAAACGGCGAAAGGCCGGGGCTGAAGCTGCCCAATTCACCCAGTCTGCCTGCGATTTTTGGATGGCACTTCCCTCTCTGCAATTCTAACCGCCGTGGAGCGCTGGCGGGAAGGGGAATGCTCGTGGCGGCGGCCGTGCCGCTCGCCCTCCCGCATCCCTCCGGGGTATGATCGGGGGTATATGGACGACACCGGATTCATAAGAAGTGCACGCGAGATCGCGACCGGGCTGCTTATCGGCGTCCTCGTTCCGATTGTAGTTCTTGCCGTGGCCATAATGTCCGGCGCATTCTATTGGATCTATCCACCTCTAGCAGTGTTGCCGCCCGGATTTGCCTTACTCGCGATCGGGAGGGCGGTATCGAGGTGGCTGAATGACCGCGACGATCCGCGCCATCAAAAGCGGCCTCCCGACGCCCCCTGACGCCCGCTACGTGCCCCACGCCCGCCGTCCACGTCACTCGACGAACCAGCCCTTCGAGCACCTCGCGATCGACGTCACGTGCCGCGGCAACGCCAGCCTGGGCTTGAGACGGGTGATGATGGGCAACATGTTGGGCGTGACGAGGGGCGACACCGGCGCCAGGAACAGGCCCAGGCGGTTTCCTAGGTTGGGGCAGGGCGGAGGGTGATTCCAGATTACTCTGTCAGATTCCCGTTGATTTCCGGTCAACCATTGGTCATGCTCGATCGCACCGTGACGCCAACGAATCTTGACGAATATGCTGCGCACTACCTCGATCGGCTCTGTGACGACGAGAATGCATACTTTGCACTGATCGAGGCTCCCTGCGATATCCTTTCGCATTTAGCTACGGCGTTTCGTTCTGAGATCGACGGGGCAAAGCGGGCAAAGATCCTCAATGTCATTTGGCAGCACCGCGACGCTTCAACGGTTCCCCTGATTGGCGAGGCGCTGCACGATGAGTCGCCGCTTGTGTGGAAGCAGGCGCTCGATGGGCTCGTGGCCATCGGCGCGCCGGCCTGTGTCGTAGCAATTCGAGCAGCCCACGGCCGGCCATTCAAACGCGAAGCCGATCAAAGGACGTTCCGCGAGTTTCTGAACGAGGCCCTTGAGCAACTGCAACCAGACTCATCCGGCGACGTGAACCCGTCTGGCGTAGAGATGTGACTTCCGAACAAC
>DASYAR010000156.1:0-18922 GCA_036501235.1 Planctomycetaceae bacterium | reverse complement strand
CGCCGCCGCCGACGGGAGGCCCGTCGTAACTCTCGGACGCATGGGGCGCCGCCGATCGTCCGCCGCCTCCACCTCCGCCACTTCCGCCTCCCTCGCCGCGACTGCCCAGAAGTTGCATCCGCTCGCCCACGACTCGCAGCTTGCTGCGTTTCTGGCCGGTCGTTTTGTCGTCCCACGAGTCGAGCTGCAACCGGCCTTCGATCAATACGGGGCGACCTTTGGCCAGATATTCGCCGGCGACCTCGGCATCGCGCGACCAGAGCGTCACATCGACAAACGTCGTCTCTTCGCGGCGTGAGTTCGTCTGCTTGTCGAACCAATAGCGATTGACAGCCAGGCCGATCTCGGCCACCGCGGTCCCCGAAGGGGTGTATTTGACCTGAGGATCTCGCGTCAGGTTTCCCAGCAGAATGACCTTGTTGAAACTGGCCATGTTCGTTGCTTTTCAAAAAGAACAAAGTGCAACAGAAACAGACGAAAACTCTTAAAATCTGTAACAAAACCTCTGCGGCTGTCTTGTATTTGCGATAGCGAAACAGCCCACAACCGGTTTTGTTACGGGCTCTTAATCAAACCGTCTCGACGGCGGCGGGAATGTCGAGCGAAACGGCATCGGAATCGCGGAACGTGGTGACGACCTCGCCCTTGCCCGTGGCCATCGCGAGCATCGGCTCGATCAGGGCGACCGGCAGCTTGATCACCATGTGCCGCAGAATCGTTTCGTTGAACTTCACCAGGCGTTCCAGCTCGACGAGGTGCAGACTGTCCATCGAGAAGTAAACAAGGAAGTGCAGCCCCTTGCGATGCCCATCGATGGCGTACGACAACTTCCCGTCCTGCCAGGGGCGGGTCGCCAGAACTTTTGCGCCGATGCGTTCCAGCAGGGCGAGAACTTCTCCCTTGACGCCTTCCGGATTGACACCGTACTTGTTGCTGTCGAGCAGAAACATTCCCTCGTAAGTCACGTTCGCCAAGACGACTTCTCCTCTTCCTCTGGTGTATGGATGTCCAAGGTTACATTTTATGACTGGTCGTCACTGTTTTTGCAACCGATGTTGAAACGATTCATGGCTTTGTCGACCCCTTCCGCCACCCAAGTCTCGACGGCGTCGGCCGCCGTCCGTACCGCCGGCTCGATTTCTCGCATTTCCGCCTTGCCGAAGCGATCGAGCACATAATCTGCCGAATCACGGCCATTCGGCGGAGCTCCCACGCCGATCCGCAAGCGGGGAACATCCTGCGTTCCCAGTTGCTGGATCACGTTTTCGAGCCCTTTCTGGCCCCCCGACGATCCCGATCGTCGGATCCGCAGCTTGGCGAGCGGCAGATTGATATCGTCACAGACAACCAGCACGTCGCTGGCGGCGATCTGGTAAAAATCGACCAGTTGCCGAACCGATCGCCCGCTGGCGTTCATGTACGTCTGCGGTGCCACGAGCACCAGTTTCTGCCCGGCGATCGGCACCTCGGCAATTTCAGCTTCGAATTTCACCTTGGGCCGCGCGGCGCCATGCCGCACGGCCAATTCGCCGATCACCAGCCAGCCGACGTTGTGCCTGGTTCCTTCGTACTTTTTGCCGGGGTTCCCCAGTCCAACCAGAACTTTCATGGACGCAGCAACCTCGAAAGCACGACCAGCCCGCCTGCCGGATTACTTCTTCTTTTCTTTCTCCTTCTCGGCGTCTGCTCCCTCTTCGCCCTCGGCGGGCTTCTTCCCAATGACTTCCGGTTGAGCAGCGCCTTCGCCTCCCTCGCCCGCAGCCGTGAGATCGAGCTCGGCGCCCGGTTGTGCGACGCGCACGACGACGGCATCCGGGTTATTCAAGATCTTGGTATTGGGAGGCACTTCGAGGTCGCGAACGTGCACGACATGTCCGATTTCGAGCGTCGAGATCTTGACGACGATGCTGTCGGGGATCTGAATGGCGAGGCATTCGACCGTCAGCGTGCGCAAGGTATGGTCGAGAACGCCGCCCCCCAAGGCGCCGGGAGCCGTCCCCTTCAATTCGACTTTCACTTCGACCGTCAATGTTTCGTTGGGATCGACGCGCAGCAGGTCGACATGCAGCAATTCTTTGCCCAGATGGTCCCACTGCAGCTCGCGGAACAGTGCCTTTTCGACGTTCCCCTCGATGTCGATGTCGAGCACGCGGGCGCCCGCCCGAATCAGATGCACGAGCTCGGCTCCGGGAACCGACAGAGGAATCGCGTCTTGTTTGTGTCCGTAAATATTGCCGGGAATCAGCCCCTGGTCCCGCAAACGGCGGCACTCTCGCGATCCATGCTGACTGCGTTTGGTAACCGCCAGTTTTCCTGTAACTGCCATGATCCTCGCTTACCTCTGCTAATGACGTAAATACGCAATTTGTAAGGAGAAGAGCATACCGAGTGGCCTTGCCGCCTGCAAGAGTTATTGGTGTGCTCACGGTGCGTTCGAGGGCATCCGTTGATTGGGGGTATCCGTTTGAAGTAACGCCGATGCTGGCAGCATCGGCCACGTGGGCGACGCTGCCAGCGTCGGCGTTTTTCGGCACCACCTCCATTTAACGGATGCACCCAGAGGCTGTTGAAAAGCAATCTATCTGACTGTCGATCTCTTTGACAGCGCGTCGACGGGATGCCGACTTAGCAGCCGTTGCGGGTGAAATCGTCCGAAAACAAAAAGAAATAAGAGGGCCGCGGATGACGCGGATACGCGCGGATAAGTACGGACGGGGTCAATGGCCCTATCCGCGTCCATCAGCGTCATCCGCGGCTAAATCTCTTTTCTCTTTTAGCCGCCGAAAACCTCGTCGGATCTCTCGATTTGTCTCCCTTGATCTCTGTGATCTCTGCGGTTCTAGCTTCTTGTTAACCCGACTGTCGCCGATTCCAGCAGCAGTTCGCGTTCGGCGGCCAGGATGGGAGCGAGCAGGTCGTCAATGGCGGCCCGTTCGTGGGCCGAGAGCTGCCGCTGCGGCGCGCGGGGCACGCCGCAGTCGATCCCCATCCGGCGCATGGCGTATTTCAGCATGGTGATATTGAAACTGTCTCCTTCGCGGGCGCGATAGTCCTCGATCGGCAGAATCATTCTCTGCCACCGCATCCCCTCGGAGAATTCACCAGACGCCAGCGCGGCGTGCATCGCCAGCGTCAGATGCGGACAGACGTTGCCCGCTCCGGTCGTGTAGCCCGTCGACCCGGCCAGCATGTAATAGGGCGCGAACCGCTCGGCCGAGCCGCACAGCCATTCGATTCGGCCGCGATCTTCCAGCACCACTTTGCGAAAGTCATGCAGGTTGTTCTCGGCGTATTTGACTCCCACGACATGCGGATCGCCGGCCAGTTCCAGCAGCAATTCATCGCTGGGAATCGGGCTCTTCTTGTAGATCAGCGTGGGACACTGGACGCGGTCGATGACCTGCCGGTAGTAATCGCGCGCCCCGGCGTTGCACAAGTACGGATGTGCAAAGGGCATAAACATGATCCCGGTGGCCCCCGCTTCGACCGACCGACAGCCGACGTCGATGGCGTGTTGCACCTGCAATCCGACGGGAGCGAAAATCTGGGCGTCGGGGCCGGAGGCCTGGCGCGTGACCTTCACGATGGCGACGATTTCGTCCGCCGACAGGCTGTGGAATTCACTCGTCCCGGCCGCCGGCATGAACACGCGGATTCCGGCGGCATACATTCGGGTAATGTGCTGCGCCTGCACGTCGAGGGCCAGCTTGCCCGTGGCGTCGAAGGCCGTCAGTGGCACGAGATGAACGGTGCGTAACTTGCTGCGATCATAAACGTCGGCCCGCCGCGCAGTGCCCTCGGACATGATGCGACCCCCCTTATGACAGTCGAACCTCGTGACGGTCGAACGACCGTCAGTGACAGGAATTTCCAGACAAACGTCCCCAGCCAGTATCTCCAGGTGCCCCCACCTGGAACTGACGCCTTGTTTGTACGCCTCTCGGCAATGGCGGTCAAGCGCCTCGACGAGGCCATCCGGCGAGCCGAACGCAAATTGCAGTGATGCGATCTAAAATACTGCGAAGCAGTTACGCAGCAGAGACCAGGGTTGCCCGATTTTCCGGGCTACCCTGGGAATCTGGGACAGAGATCTCCCAACCCTGGAAGGGTTGCACAGATCGTTCCTTGTCGCAGTTAACGCCAATTCCAAAATGGCAATGTTCAATTATGACGGCGCGGCGGGCGGAACGATTTCTCCCGCGACCCATCCGCAGTTGCGGTGCGTGCCGTCGCAGAACGGCTTCTTGCCCGATTGGCCGCACCGGCACAACGCCACATTTTCCTTGCCGGTCAGATCATAGACATTGCCGAAATGATCGGTCAGCTTGATCGGCCCGGTGACGAGCAATGGGCCGTTTTCGCGAGTTTTGATCGTGACGTCAGGCATGGGCGGCTTTTCACCAGGGAGGTTTGTCGTGGAAGTCAGCGGCAGCATAGTCTAACCAGTGCCGACATCGACGGGAACTTGACCGGAGTTTTCCGGCAGGTCCGCACGGGCCGACGTAAGAATTGAAGAGTAAACTTCCGTGGTGCAATTGGAACCGCCGGCGGCATGTGGCTGGGCATGCAACAGAAACGACTGGCGTGAGTTTTTCGTTCAGACCAGGCAAATTGGGATGTCGATGGGTACAAACTCGTCTCGAAACCTGCCTGACGCCGCTCAAAACCTGCCTGACGCGTCTCAAACCGGTCGTTTTGTGAAATGGCGCTGTGGCGATCTAATTTCGGCGCAATGCGAATCGCTGGAATCATTTGCATCGCTTTTTGTCGCCCGGAGCGAGCCTGCCCGCGTCTCGCCGCCACACACATGTCGGTTCGTTCCGTTAGACACATGTTGCCATGTCGGCGGCGGTTGCGGCACGAGTTCGCCCGTGGGACGCTGCTTTGCGATCGCCCGCCATTATTCACGACGAAGGGTATGCAGAAACAGATTCCGATCCGTGTTTCGATCGGAGTTGGAGCTGTTCGCTCTAGGGGCGCCGGATGAGCTGCAGGCGCAGCAGATTCAGGGCCGACTTGGCGACGCGGCTTTTGACGATGGCCGGATCGCCGGCCACGTTCAGTTCAACGGCGCGCGTGCCGGTGCCGCCTGCCAGCGCGATCCAGACGACCGGAGGGACGGTCGCACCTTCATCGTCGTTGACGCGCGAGCAGCGGCCAACCGACAAACCCCAATCGGCGGAGAAATTCTTCCGGCAAGATTCCGCCATGCTGCGCGCAGCGGCTTCAGTCGCCGATTCACGAGCTGCGGGCGGGCGGGCGGCTTCATCGCGGGCCGCGCTGTCCTGCGGTGCGACGATGCCGCCGCGGAAACACGCTTCGTGCCCGGCGACATTCGTCAAACGGTGCGCGATCAGGCCGCCTGTCGCCGCTTCAGCACTGGCCAGCGTCTGCCCGCGTTCGCTCAGCAGTCGCACTACGACGTGCTCGAGCTCTTCATCCTTTTCGCCGAACGTGTACTCGCCCATGCGTTCGTAGATGATTTTTTTCGTCGCGGCGATCTTGTCGAGCGCCTCGGGAATCGTTTTCGCGCTCGACTCGATTCGCAGCGTGATCGTGGCTTCATGAACGGTGATTCCGACTTCCGGGTCGCGGCCGCGAGCCGTCACGTCTCCCAGCAATTGCTCGGCGGCCGATTCTCCCAGTCCGAAGCAATTGACTCGGGCATTTCGGATGACCGGGCCGATCGCTTCCGCAGGCTTGATCCGCGGCAGCACGTCGTCGTGGAACATGACTTTCATTTCGCTCGGTACGCCCGGCATCGCGGCGATTCTGCACGGATCGCGGCCGGTTCGCGCCACTTCCAGATAAATGCCGGGGGCCGTGCCGCGCCGATTGGGGATCGGTTCCGACCCTTCGGGAAACATGGCCTGGACGACGTTCCGCTCGGGCATTTCGCGATTTCGGCGAGCAAACATGCCGCGAATAATCTCCAGCGAAGGCGGATGCAAGGCGAGCTTTGTTTCGGTGACCTGCGCCAGCACGTCGCGGGTCAGGTCGTCGAGAGTCGGCCCCAGGCCGCCGCTGATGAGCACGACGTCGGAACGCTCGATCGCGGACCTGAACACATTGACGTTCGCCGCCAGATCGTCAGCCACGGTGACGTGATAATGGACCGGGATTCCGACCGCCTGGAGCTCCAGCGACAGCCACTGACTGTTCGTGTCGAGCTTGGCCCCGGTCGTCAGCTCGGTTCCGATGGCGATGATTTCAGCGTGCATGGAGGAAGTGTGGAATTCGGAATTCGGAGTGCGGAATGAATTGTTTGGGCAGGGTTGGCATTCTTCTGTGCGGCTCTTTTCGCTCTTCTCTGTTCACTCTTCAAGCCTCGACAAGATTTGCCGCGCCGGACGGGCTAATTCCGGTCACTTGCCGCCGACTGTGCCATAGCCGCACGGTACACATCTGCGGTTTTGCGAACCATGGTGGCGACGTTGAATTCGTCGACGACGAGACGGCGGGCTTGATTGCCAATGGCCCGCGCTCGAGGGGGATTGTCGAGCAGTTCGATCATTTTTTTCGCCAGCTCGCCGCTGTTGCTGGGGGGCACGACCAGCCCCGTTTCGCCGTCGCGGATGACGCTGGCGACTCCGCCCACGCTCGTCGCGATGACAGGTCGCCCCAGGGCCATCGCCTCGAGCATGGTCGTCCCTAATCCCTGCTGCAGCGAGGGCAGGCAAAAGATATCGGTCGCCGCGAGCGCATCAGTGAAAGACCTGATATTCGGGACAAACGTGACCTTCTCGGTGATCCCCAGTTCGCGGGTCACGCGCCGCAGGTTGGCCTCTTCAGGCCCGGCGCCGGCAACCAGAAACTCCACATGGCTCCGCACGTCCAGCACGTGCCGCGCGGCACCCAGGAAATACGGAATCCCCTTGACCGCTTCCAGTGGGCTGGCCGTACCGATCACCGGAACGTGCCCCGGTTCGAGGGGCAGCGGGAGCCCGGCCGGCGCTTCGGTTTCGACTCCGGAAGAAATGACCGTCACAAGCTCCGAGGGAAAATGGAGCTGGTCGACCAATTCATTGCGCACCGATTCGCTGACGGTAATCACTCGCCGGCACAGCGCCGGATCGACGCGCAACCTGAGACACGTCCCCGGATGTTCGTGAATCGTCAGCAGATAGGGCACTTTCAATCGCCGCGCAAGCCACCGCCCCAGATTGAGAACGCGATGCGATTGGATATGAATCAATTGCGGCGGATTGAGCCGCAATTCTCGCAGCAGGAAATGCCGCACGACGCATCCCCAGAGGGGTGTTTCCAGGCGGTGAAACTCGCGAATCGCGAGAGAATCTTTGCCGGTCGGACTGACGAGCCGCGCACAGGACGTGACGACCCGACCCGCGACGCCGTGCCCCGGCAATCCGGCCGCCAGACGAATCGAGTAAGCGCTGCTGCCGCGGACTTCGAAACGTCCGGCCAGGAGCAGCACTTCGAACTCGACGTCGGACATGGCAACCTTGGATTGATCTGTTCACGGCCGCTCAGCGACGGTGCGATCCGGCCCGACCGGGTGGCGGCGACAAAATCAGATTCAGAACAATGGCCTGCTGCACTCCGTCGGGACTGCGCAACAACTCGGCAAATCGGTCGGCGCGAGGCGACTCGACAGGCCGCGGCGGTGTCGCGAGCGACGGCCGCGCAGAACCGCCGGTGACGGAATTGCCCAAATCGAGTCCAACTTGTTCTTCCGCCCGCGGGGCCAGACGTTGTTGCGCGTCCTGGTTCACCCGATCGGTCATGTGTTGACTGAGACTTTGCTTGACGGCGGTCCCCAGATTTTGTGCAACGGGCGCTTGTCGCGAGGCGATTTCTTCGCCAGGTCGGCTCTTCTTTTTTTTCGACGTCGGCGCCGCACCCACCGACGAGCGACGCTTGGCCTGGGCCGAATTCTGCGGCTGCGGACGGGACGCCGCCGGCGACGGTCGCGACGGCACTCCTGTGTTCCGTCGACCGGCATTGTCCTCCATAAAAATACTGATTTCCTGCTGCAACTTGTCGTCTCGCGGGCGAACAGGAGGGCGCGGACGGTTGGCGACCGGCGGGCCTTTCTGCGCCTTGTTGCCAGCCAGCTTCATGATCCAGCCGATGACCGTAATCACAAACACGACGACCGCGACGATGGCGTCTTCTTTGACTGCCAGAACGGGGATCAACACGGCCAGTGACGTCATGATGATTTCGACTCTGTGAAAAAATCGAACAGGGGCTCTACGTTCGCGTCGCAGCGCTGACACCGTCGCCGGCGATCGCCGAACGCATCTTGGTGTCCGCCTGCACGTTGTTCAGTTCGTAATAATCCATCAATCCCAGTTTACCGCTGCGGAAGGCGGCGGCAATCGCTTGAGGGACTTCGGCCTCGGCCAGCACGACCTGGGCCCGGCTTTGCTGCACGAGGGCGAACATTTCCTGCTCGCGGGCGGCCATTTCGGCCCGTTTCTGCTCGGCTTTCGCCTGGGCGACCCGCGTGTCGGCCTCAGCCTGGTCGGCTTGCAGCCGGGCGCCGATGTTGTCTCCCACGTCGATATCGGCGATGTCGATCGATACGATTTCGAACGACGTGTGCTTTTCGAGCCCCAGCTCGAGCACCGTTTCGGAAATCAGCTCAGGATTTTCGAGCACCGATTTATACGAGCTTTGCTTGCCGATGGCCTGTACGATCCCCTGCCCCACGCGGGCCACGATGGTTTCTTCGGTGGCCCCGCCGACAAGCTGTTCGAGATTCGTGCGCACGGTGACGCGGGCTCTCGCCCGCAGTTCGATGCCGTCTCCGCACACGGCGCTCAGCGTCGCCTCGGGCCCCGGTTTCGGGTCCGGACAGTCGATCACTTTGGGATAAACACTCGTCCGCACGGCATCGAGGATGTTTCGTCCAGCCAGATCAATTGCGGCCGCCGTTTGCCAGTCGAGGGGAATTTTGGCTCGATGGGCGGCAATCAGCGCCTGAATCACCTGGGGGACGTTTCCGTTCGCCAGAAAGTGGGCCTCGAGCGCACGAGTCGAAATCGGGTAAACTTCGGTCAGGCCCGCCTGCACCGCCATGATCTTTCCGCGCACGATCACCGGCGTGTTCACCTTGCGGAACGACATCATCACGAGGTCGAGCAGCGAGATCCCGGTGCCAGTGCTTTTGCATTGAATCCACAGCGAAAAGTACCGGAAGAAGACGGCCAGGAAGACGATCCCGGCCAGCAACACGACAATCACGACGATCAGGTACGCAGTGACGTTCTTGTCTGCCTTGTCTGCACCCTGAGCGAGCACTTCCGGAAAACCGAGCATCATCTTTTTTTTCGCCCCGCTGAATGTGCCTGAAACCGCAGCGCCGATAGGACCGCGCAGATATGGTGTTGGTACTGCTACGTCAGGTCAAAGTCAAGGGGCTGGTTTGGATCGGTGGGCGGCAGGGGATCCGTATCTGCTGCGGAGGGGGCCGTCCGCGGATCGACTTTGCGGACGATCACGCGATTCGCACGCGCCGAAACCACAACCACAGGAATTCCTGCATCGAGTATCATTCCCTCACTTTGGCAATGGACGCGCTGGCCGTCGATGCGCACAATCCCCGCGGGGTTCAACGACGTGGCCGTCTCGCCGACTTTCCCGATCATGCGGCGGTACTTTTCCTCCTGTTCCACGAAAGAAGCGACCTCGTGCGGCGCCGGCGCCTCCAAAATGGCCCGTTTTCCCATCGGCGTGCTGGGCCAGAAATAGAACGCCATGACGACAGTGGCCGGCAGCAGCAGCGACATGCCCCCCACAAAGCCCCAGAATGCGCTCTGATTCGAATACCACCACGCCTGCCATGCGAAGACAATCGCTCCCAGAATGCTGAGCGTCGAAAGAACGCTGATGACTCCCCCCGACGGAATGAAGACTTCCGCGATCAATAAGCAGATCGCAACTGCCAGGAGCAAGAACGCCCAGGTTGAGTATTGCATAGAAGTCCGCGAAGCCGCACGTCCGGTGTGATTTTGCGTATAGCTTAGTTTACCGGTTGGCGGCGCGCAGGCAAGAGGGGCGGCTCGCCGGCGCGAGCGATACGCAGCCGGATCTCGCGGGCATCACCTCCGCGAGGCCGGCAGGATCAACGGACTGGGTCGCAGGTCCGGCGGGAATTCGGACCACTCCGTTGTCTGCCGGCGGGTGGCCGGCGTGCGGGATTCGGCCACGTCGATGGTCGCCGCTTTGCGGCGCGGCAGTGCTTGCGCCGGACGCGTTTTGGCCCGAGGCGGGACTCGTTCCTGGGCCGCATCGGCATCGCTGTCATCCATCGATGATCCTTCGTCGCTTTCCTTACCGGTGCGCTCGTCTGGCGTATTCGCGATAACTTTGGCGGCAGAAGGTGCACGTTCGGCAGCCGGGTTGTTTCTGCGGGTCGGCGGCAGCGGGCGGGATTCAGGCGCCGTGAGCCGCCTGCCGCCGCGGGCCGCACCGGCCGTGCCGCTCATTGCCACGGCCCGCTCGCTCAAAAACGGGTCTTCATCGGGGCTCTGCCCGCGAATAATCAATTCCCCTTTGGCCGCAGTGGGGCGGCCTTTCACGGCATCGGCGAGCATTTGTCCCTGCGGAAGTTCAACCTCCGGGCACCCGGCCATCACCCACCCGTGCCAGCGTTTTTCGAGATCATCAACGCCGCGGTATCCGTAGTGTGCCTGGATCGCCTTGTCCCACCCTTCGCGGTGGGCGTCGGCGAGAAACTTGAGATACCGGCTGCGCCCTCCTTCCTGAACGAGCAACTCGGCCAAGGAATATCCTTCGGCATACAGCGTCATCACGTCCTGCATGTCGGCGGGATATTCTTTGATGTTCAGCAGGTTCTTGAAGGGGATGCGGCGACGCGTGTTGACGACTTGATTCACAGTCAGCACCTGTCGGCGCCGTTCCGATTCGTGCTCGGCGAGAGTGGCGGCCCCTTCGTCGGCCCAGCGCGGCAATGGCCGCCGAAAGTGGCAAGCGAAAATCGTGTGGCTCACTTCATGCGGCAGGACCGAATCGAGAATTCGCTCCAGCGAACCCTGGATCCGCATGTCCCAGTTCGCCACTTCGGCGGATCCTTTCAGGTTGGGATAGAACGAGAACTTCGTCTCACCGCCCGCTCCGATTTGTCCGACGCGTACACGGATGGGGCACGGTGCGGACCAAGTCGGGAGCTCGTACCCCAGCCAGTCGATTGCCAGTTCTCGACGATAATGCTCGGCGGCCTGGCCGACTTGCTTCGCGATTTCCGGCGTGGGCGCCTCGACCACGAAATTGTCGGTTCGATAACCGGCCCCCAACAGCGCGGGACAGATGACAAGGACCAGTGTCCGGGCGAAACGAGCTTCCATGCTGCGATTCTCTGTTGAATTTCGATCCACCAGCGTGGCGGCAAGCAGCCTGCTTGCCTCGCGAATTTCTACAGAGCAAAACCGGGGCCAATTACCGAGGCGATTCGCCGCGATGATTTTGAACGGGCTTGTTTGTGCCGCAGAGCCCAATAATGAAAAGACTTGCGTCGCGGCCGCGACTTCGGGCGGCGATTCCACTCAATCAATGCCGATCCTGCAGAAATGTAAGAATTGCAATTTCTCGTCTACTTGTTTCAAACGCTTGGCCCGTCCAGTCTCCTCATCACCCGGCGCCTTACGCGGCGCGGCGGGGTGTCGTCGATGTTGCAACTATCAAGCGACGCAATATCGCAGTCGCCGCGTTCCCGGTGGCGCCCGTTGTAGCGACTTCGTGGAACAGGCGCTTCATCGCGGCTTTCTGATTGGCATGTGCCTCACGGTTGGTCAGCCAGACGCTCAGGATGTCGGTCATGATGTTGATGCAATTCCGCGGATCGTCAATCGGTGTAAATTCGGGCATAATCGGGAAGCTCGCCAGCAGGTTCGGCAGCGAGATGTATTGGCACGTGACCACAACCTCGCAGAACCAGTACAGCACTCGATTGATGCGATACACGACGACGGCCGGGGTTCGACGGGCCAGCACTTCCAGGCTGACCGATCCCGAAACCATCAGGCAGACGTCGGCCAATTGAATGATTTCCGACGTCTTGCCGACATGCAGAGTGACCGGCAGTTCCGGTGCGTGTTCCGTCAGGAGTTTTTGACACCGCTCGCGCTGCCCCTCTTTATAGGAGGCCAAGAGAAACCGCACTCCAGGCAGTTTGCGGTGCAGCTTCTGCATCACTTTGATCTGAATCAAGAAGTTTTGAGAAATCTCGTGATTCCGGGAGCCGGGCAACACGGCCACGAGATGTGCAGCTCCCGTTGCCGCTGGCGAATATTGCCGGAGGAATTCGTCGTCGAGCGTCTTCTCGACCACCTCGTCGAAAAAGGGATGCCCGACGAATTCCGCGGCGACTGCTCGTTTGCGATACCAGTCGACCTCGAAGGGCAGGCTGCTCAGCACGTGGTCGACAAACTTCTTCATACGCCGCACGCGCCATGGTGCCCAGGCCCAGAGCTGCGGCGGAAGGTAATAAAACACTGGAATTCCGAGCTTCTTGGCGGCCCGCGCGATCCACCAGTTAAAGCCGGGGAAATCCACCAAGACGACGGCATCCGGGCGCTCGTCGGCCAGATACTTTTTCGCCCGGCGTGCGAGGCCGATGAATTTGAAAATCAATGGAATGACCGGCAAGATTCCCATCACGGCCAGGTTCGTGAGCCGGAACAAAATCTTGCAACCGGCCTCTTCCATCAGGGGGCCGCCAAAGCCCGAACACTCGATGCCTGGCGCGCGGCGCTTGAGCTCGGTGACGAGCTTCGCGGCATGGAGATCGCCGCTTGGTTCTCCCACGGAAAAGAAGATGTGCATAAGGCCCGGAAATGTACGCGGAACACGAAAATCGGTCAATTGCGACTCATTTCCGGGCTTGTGCCTCTCCCATCGCCACGCGCAGAGCGGTCAGGCCGATCTCGCCCACTTGCCGGGCGGCGATTTGCCAGAACATCGGATTCGTCAATTCCAGCGATATGGCGCCGCCGTAACCGATGTGGCGCAAATGATCGAACACCGGTGTCAGCCGGAAATCGCCATCACCGGGGAGGATTCGATCGGTATCCGTCGCCAGCTCGCGCGGCCGATCGGCAACATCCGAAACCTGCACATGAAACAGAATCTCGGGCGAGAGCAGCGCCAGGTCGTCGAACTTGCTCGGGCCGATGAAGAAATGAAACAAGTCGAGGCAGACGCCGACATGGGGATGGGCCACCGACTGCACGAGCATCATCGCCGTTTCGAGATTGTTGACGAAGGTGCTTCGGGCCTGGAATTCGAGAGCGATTTTGACCCCTTGCCCGGCGGCTGCTTCTCCCGCCTGGCGCAGCGAGACTTGGGCCCTCTCGATGTCTGTCTGCCCGAAGGGACCAAGAAAATCGGCGACGACGACCAATACCGGCACTTGCAGATCGGCGCACAGGTCAAGCCGCCGCTGAAACTGCTCCCACGCTACACGCCGGGCTGCGCCTTGCGAGACGAGCAGTCCTCCCTGAAATGACGCCGCCGCGAGCTGAAGGCCACGGTCGGCGGCGCGGGCCCGCACGTCAGAGGTCGGATGCGTCGCCAGATATCCTTCGAGTTTGGTGAACCACAGCTCGATCGCCGAGCCTGCCGCGTCGGCATAGCCGTCGATGTCGTCTTCGAACGAAGCGCCGAGCGAACAGACCTGCGAAATGCAAGGAAACATTAACGTCGATAATTCCGGCGAGCGGGGGGCGTCAGCCCCCTGGTGATTTCCAAGCCAATCTGTTCCGTGATGACATTGGCTGATTTTTGATTGCAATCGAACTTACAGTGACTCGCAGAACCACCGGGGGGCTGACGCCCCCCGCTCGCCGATTTTCATCCGCGCAGGCGACCCGCGATTTCATCAACGACTTTCGCCACGGGCATGCGCCATTGCTGTAGCGTGTCGCGGTCGCGGATCGTGACTGTCTGGTCCTGCAGCGTCTGCCCATCGATGGTAATGCACCAGGGAGTGCCGATTTCGTCCTGGCGACGGTAGCGCTTGCCGATCGCGGCCTGCTGGTCGAAATAGGCCGGAATCCCCGCCGACTTCAACTCACGATAGATATTGAGGCCCAGCTCGGGCATACCGTCTTTCTTGACGAGGGGGAGCACGGCCGCTTTGAGCGGAGCCAGCTTCGGATGGAACTTCATCAGGATCCGCTCCTGCAACTCCCCCTTCTCGTCAGGCTGCTTGTCCTCCGTGTAGGCTTCGCAGATGAACGCCAGGGTCGCGCGGTCGGCGCCGGCGGCCGGCTCGATCACGTGCGGCACGAAGCGCTCGCGCGTCTGGTCGTCGAAGTAGCTGAGGTTTTCGCCTGATCCTGGATATTTGGGCTTGCCGTCGGGCCCGAGCTCGACGATCAGGTTTCCGTCGGCATCTTTGACGAGTTTTCCCTCCATGTGCGATCTCAAATCGAAATCGCCGCGATGCGCAATCCCTTCCAATTCACCAAATTCTCCCGCATCAAGAAAAGGGAACGCGTATTCGACGTCGGCGGTTCCCACCGAGTAATGGCTCAGCTCGTCTTTGGCATGATCCCGAAGCCGCAGTTTGTCGCGAGTCAGTCCCAGTTTGAGATACCATTCGTAACGGCGGTCGCGCCAATATTGATACCAGGCGAACGACTGCGACGGATGGCAAAAGAACTCCATCTCCATCTGCTCGAACTCACGCGAACGGAAGGTGAAATTTCGCGGCGTAATTTCGTTGCGGAAGCTCTTTCCCCCCTGCGCGATGCCAAAAGGCACTTTGACGCGTACCGTATCGACGACGTTCTTGAAATTGACAAACATCCCCTGGGCTGTTTCGGGACGCAAAAATGCACGGTTCTCTTCCGTTTGAATTGCGCCTGTGTATGTCTCGAACATCAAGTTGAAGCGGCGCGGATCGGTGAGATCACCTCCGCAATGGGGACATGGCGTTCGGAGGCCAGTGACGTTTTTCTGTTCCGTCGCCATATATTGGAGCAGTTTCGGAATCGACATTTCCATCTGCGGGTTGTTTTGCAAATCCTCTGCCAGCCATGTCATCGTGACTTCCGGCTTGCGAACCAGCGCCAATCCGGGAGCGAGCTTCACGCCGCGCTTCCTGTCCCGAGCCCAATTCAATGCGTCGGGACTGGAAAAGACGATGTGGGCGTCCGAAACACCGGACGCCTGGCAGACTTCGGCAAACGACAAAACCCAGGGGGCGTCCTTCAGCATGTCCCAGACATGGTCGGCACGGAACAGCTTCTTGCATTGCTGGCACGTTTGCATCATGTCAGCAAACAGGTCGTAATGTCCCGAGCATTTCCAGACTTGCGGGTGCATGATGATCGAGCAGTCGAGTCCGACCATCGAAAATGACTGCGGCGCGCCCGGCGGCGTCGAAAACTCGTCGTGATTGGTGATCATGTCGCGCCACCATGCATCCTTGACGTTGCGCTTCAGCTCGACTCCCAGGGGACCATAATCCCAGAAGCCATTGAGCCCTCCGTAAATCTCCGATGATTGAAAGATGAACCCGCGCCGTTTGCAGAGCGCGACGATCTTGTCCATTGTGTTGTCCATGTGTGCCCTGGCTCGAAGTCCCGCGTAAAAGGAGTGGATAGAAGATGGAAGTTAGAGGATCGCCAATGGAAAAGGTTCAAACCCACAGGACGTTTCCCGTGGGTTCTCGTGTGATGCAATGACGCTGAAATCTCACGGTCGATTTCCGGCAATGCGGATTTCCCAAGAGTCGCCGAACAGTTCGGGAACGATCGCGAACCGGTTCTCTTTCGCACAAACGGCGATGTCGGATCCCAGCCCGCAATCCATCAAATTTCGCCCGCCCCGGCTGGAGCGCAGCACGTGCAGGGCGAGATCATAGTCTCGGCCGCACGTTTCATACAGGTTGAGGGCCAGTTGCGTCGCGTCGTCATTTGTATCGAAATCGCCCCCGGCCAAGCCAAGCCTACGGGCGATTCCGCCGGCACACAGCACATCCTCGAGCGTGATATGGCCGTCGGTTCCCGCGCAGACGAAATGAACCGGGCCAGACTCGCAGGCCAGCATCTGTGCCGCTGCCGCCGAGTTGATCAGTGCGGCGATCAGCACGCGCCGGGCGCCTCGGGCACGAATCATTGCGCGCGTCCCATTGGTCGTGCTCATGACGATCCGTTTCCCGCGCACTTTGCCGGAATCGTATTCGACAGGCGAGTTGCCCAAGTCGAACCCGGAAACCTTCAGGCCACCGCGCTCGCCCCCCAGCAGAACCGTGCCGGCCGGCGATTGGACCGCAACGCGGCGCGCTTCGTCGATCTCGCCGCACGGGACGACGCATTCGGCGCCAGCGGCCAGCGCGTGGATGATTGTGGATGTGGCGCGGAGCACGTCGATGACGACAGCTACTCCCCCCTGAAGGTCAGCCGGCTCGAACAGAACGGGGAGCAAATGCACAAAAACTTGGCGCGACATGGCGCGATCATAGGGATCCGAGAACGTCGCGCCAACGGAATACCCACCGGACGCAGCCAGCGGGCTTGGGGGGAGTGTGCGTCGATTTGAAATTCATAGCGACTACATTCGCAACGCTTTTTTCTCTTCGACTCTTCGACCCCCTTGACCTCGACTTGTTTTACACGAGCAGTCGGTCGATCGGTTTTCCTTTGCACAGCGCCATCGGCCGGCCGATCGGCGTCGCGACCTCTTTGTTGTATTCGACCCCCAGCGTTTTCATGATCGTGGCGAACAGGTCATAGATTTCGATCGGGTCCGCGGGGTCGGTCTTTTTCCCTTCAGGATCGGTTTCGCCGATGACCAATCCATTCCTGAACCCGCCTCCTCCGACGACGCAAGAGAATCCCGTCGGCCAGTGGTCGCGGCCGCCGACGTTATTGATTGTGGGCGTGCGTCCGAATTCGCCGGTCCAGAGCATCACCGTACTGTCGAACAGGTCGCGCCGCTTCAGATCTTGGATGAGCGCTGCGAAGGCGGGGTCGAAGATTCGGGCCTGCGTCGATTGACCATTGAAGTTATTGGCATGTGTATCGAAACCTTCGAGATTGACCTCGATCGACCGCACGCCCACTTCCACCAGCCGCCGGGCGATCAGGCAACCGGCGCCGAACGGCGTGTCGCCATAAGCCGCACGGATTTCGGCCGGTTCCTCTTCGTACTGAAACGCTTTGAGCTGCTCCGACGTCATCATTGTCAGTGCGCGGCGGACTGTGTCCTGGTGCAGCGTGGCGTCGGATTGGATCCGCCGGCGATTGCGGAATGTTTTTTCCACGACGTCGAGGTCCTTCAGCCGACGGCTTTGCCGGTCCTGCTCGACCTTGGCCTTCATGTTCTGCAGATTCTGTTTTGGGTCGAGCACTTTGAAGGGATCGTAATCATCCCCCAGGAAACCGCCGCGTCCCGGCCATTGGCTGTTCAGGATCGAAATATGCCGCGGAATTTCCACACCGCCAACCGGCAGTTCGTGAGCAACGATCGCCCCCAGCGACGGGTGAATGAGGGTCGGGTCGGGGCGGTATCCCGTCTTGATCAGGTATGACGCCCGTTCATGGTCCCCTTCTTTGGAAACCATCGAGCGGATCAGGCACATTTCATGGATCTGCTCGGCCATGTTCGGAAGCAGATGACTGATCTGCAGCCCCGGCAGCTTCGTGGCGATGGCTTTTGTTTCGCCGCCGATCTTCGTATCGGGGTGCGGATCGAATGTTTCCAACTGGCTGGGCGCGCCCCCCATCCACAGAGTGATGAGCGACTTGGGCCGTTCTTTCCCCCGAGTGTCGGCCGCCCGCCCCTGCAGGCCCGGCAATAAAAACGACAACCCCAATCCGGCCGCCAACTCCAATACGTTCCGCCGCGAGATTTCCGTACCATCGATACGCGGGAAACCGGTTCCGATCCGAGCCATAAAAAAGTTCCTTTGAATCAGCCGGCACAGAATGTTAGTGGTTCCAGGAGAATTCGGTCGAATTGTACAGCGTCCAGATCAGGTCCTCGACGACTTGGCGTCGCTCATCGCCGGATTTGTCTCGCATTTCGGCGACGAAATAGGCCCGTTCATCGGCCGATGGCAGCCGCGACAGGCAGCACAGGTAGGCCGTTTCCACCCGCTTCTCATCGCTCGACGCGAACAAGGCGATCCGTCCGACTGCATTGACGGGACTGCTCTTGGTCGGGCCAGACGCCAGTTCACCGTTCATCAGCAAGAGGCGCTGCGGGATCGTCCCCCCTCGATCGAGCAGTTCATTCTCACCCAGGTCGCCATATTCGTTGACGAACTGCCCCCCTTGAATCAGCCGCAACGTGCGAAAGAACAAATGCGAATTTTGATCGACTGTCTGAAGCGACGAGCTCTGATACAGCGATCCAATGACCTGTTCGGGACGCAGCCGAATGAGCGGAAAGACGGCCCACGCGCTCTGAGCCGCGTTACTGCCTGACAACTCTTGCGCGGCGGTTCGGTGCGGGTCGCGCGGCAACTCGAATTCGGAACTTAACCGGAATGGATCGGACGCCGCCACCATCTGGATCAGCCGCCTTAAGTCGCAACGGTGCTGGCGAAAGTCTTCTCCCAGCAGATCGAGCAGATCACGATAGTCCTCCGGCGGGTCGGCGAGATCATCAACCGGTTCAGAATACGCTCGTCCGAAGAGCAAGCCCCACACGCGATTGGCAATCGCCCGTTCGAAGCGCCGATTCGACGGATGCGTGATCCAAGCCGCAAGTCGCGCGCGACGACTGCCGCCGTCCGGGATCCATTCAGGATGAAACGGAACCGACACCGGGACCGTTCGATTTTTGAGTGTGGTGCGGTCTTCAACCTCATATTCGATCGGCAGGCCGTCCTTTTGCACCAGATCTTCTATGCCGACGAGCCCCGAAGGACGCACTTGTCCGTAGAACGCCGCCAGTCCCTCAAATTCGCTTTGCTTCCAATGGT
>DASYAR010000155.1:0-33117 GCA_036501235.1 Planctomycetaceae bacterium | reverse complement strand
GCGCAAGCACGCTGACGGGCGGTATCAGAACGACGACATTACGTTGATGGTGTTCGGCCGCAACGCGACTTGATCAGTCGCGCTTGTAACCCATGCTGCGGACGACTTCCAGCACTTCGCTCCAAGTGGGGAATTGCCGGCCGCTCTTCCGTTTGTAGTCGTCCATGGCCTTCATGAATTCGATTTCGTCGGCCGTGTAATCGCGCTCGCACGTCGTCGGGTCGATCTGGCGGCGGCGTTCGACTTTACGACGCGGCATGAGCCGACGCTCTTCCTGCTCCGGCAGGACCGCCGCGCCGGTCGCCGAGCGACGATCGGTAAATCCCCGGCGGGACGGGCCCCGGCGGTCGGTAACAAGGACGTCTACGGCCTGATCGATCTCAGTCATGGCAAATTTCCTCGCAGCAATGGCAAAAGAGGCGTTCATCGCATGGCGCGCGGCACTGGTAATTCTAACCGACGCCGGGAATCTCTCCTTCCAATCATCGACGGCGAAGTTGAGCAAACTCTAACAACCACGAAGGATTTGCAGTTGCAGGAGATTTTGCGGATTGCGGGGTTTTTCCGGGGATGCCGTCAAGGCTTCGCGATCCAGTAGTAGGGCGACTTCGGATTGACCTGGTTGTATACCGGCACGCTCCACACCTTGCTTTCGTCGAACGTAACTTCCATTTCAGCGTGCCCCAGTCGCACGCAGCCGAATGACCAATGCTCGTCATCGTTGTGGCGGGTCGCCTCCAGAATAAGTACAACCTCGGGATTAGTTCCGCCGTGCGTGAAGACGAACAGGCCACCAGTGCTGACGCCATCGTCTCCGGCCTCATACTGCCAGACCGGCGTTGTCAGGAGACGGAGTTGCTCGCGATCCCCCATCCACGTCTGGTTTCCGGAAAAGCGTTTAGCCAGCGCCCGCATTTGAAGCTCGCGGCCCGACTTCGTCGTGGCGGGGGTGGGGGCGCGGTCGAGCGGCTTGGGTATGAAACCCGGCTCGCTGGGGGCCCATTCCCAATTGAACCGCGACTTGCCCTCCAGGGGCTCGGGAGCGAGTGAATGCAGCACGTTTCCCGGCCAGCGTTCAATATCCTTGGCAAAACCAACCGTGTACATTTCAACGATCGCGGCTGGCCTGCCCTTCGGGCCCCAAATCCACAGCGTGCCGTAATGATGGCCGCGCGGCACGTCATCCCAAAGGAGAACCGGTCGGGGCACCAATTCCACCTCGACGGGCATGGCTTTTTTCCGAATGATCGTCGTTTGCTCCAGAATCTTCTTCATTTGAGCGACGACCTCTTTGCGTCTCGCACTATTCAGCTCGTCGGAGACGGACGTTTCCTCTGCGCCGGTGTCGGACGACACGGAGACAGTGAACAAGGCCATCGCTGCGACAGATAGAAATGTAGATTTCGTCACATGATCTCCCAAAATCTGTGGCTGCTTTGGCGGACCGTTCAGATTAGACACTCTGTCTTGATTTGTTGGGCTGGTCAAGTCACCCGGTTCAGGGCAACTTGGTGTTGCTGCTCTTCAATAATGCAACAACCGCCGCCGGAACCTTTGTCCCGCCCCACGCGAGGCGGGGTAAACGGCGGCACCACGAATGCGCCGAGTGACTCGAATCTAAATTTCTTTATTTGGGTTATTCGCGTCATTCGGTGGTCCGTCCGATCACGCGCTATCCTTCCCCCCCGTTGGTTCCCCCAGTTTTCGGAGCAGCATCTCCAATTCATCATCCGCAGTGCTCAGGCCGAAGTAATCGCGGATCTGCTGAAGAAATACGAGGTTGGGGCGCGTACGCACCACCTGCTGAATCGTTTCGGCGGCTTCGTTCAACCCGCAGCCGGATTGACAGAGGTATGCGAGAATGACGGCAGGGCTCCGGCTGATCGCTCCGGCGCAGTGCACCAAGACCGAGCCGCCTTTTCTTCCACGGTCGATGAACGCCAATGTTTTTGGCAGCCGACGGGCGAATCTCTCGTCCGGGTCTTTGAGTGACAAATGAAGATATTGAAAAACTCCCTCGAAAAGGCAGGGAAGTTCTACGGCACAGTTGACGATATGTGTGACCCCAGCCGCTTCGAGCGATACAATGTTTGCGGAATCCTCTTTCGTGCCCAAATACAGACCTCGAACGATCTTCCACATCGATAGACCCCAATGCGACTGCGGCTGCCGGATCGAAAGTGCCGTGATTCTCGGGTTATCCTCACACTCGCCGCGTGGCGGCGCCGCAACACTCGCAGGGGCCAATGTCGGCGGCCTCTGTTCATGATCAGTCTGGCATTGCGGCCATCGCAAGAAAACACGAACCGCTCGGGTAAAACCGATGCTCCGGCGGGCATGTGAACAGCGGTGATTCACCCCTCGCAGCGCGGTTCCGGCAACGCACCTGAAGCCGAACTACGAGGTTTGACCAAATTGGCCTTCTCCTGCCGGTATCATGCTATGGAATCGTGCGGCTACTTGGTTCCCCATGCTGCCCGAGCAAATGCTTCCAGATGCTGGAAGTCATTCTTCCAGGTCGTGTACATGGCCCCATTGATACCAGGCATGTTGGCTCCCGTCTTGAGCCAGTTGGCGATTGACTGGGGATCGCCGTCGTAATATCCCGCCAGCACCTGTTGCTGGCCGCGCTCTGCGAAAAACGGCAAACTTTTTGTTGCCTGATCGTGGTTCCAGTTGACGATCGTCATATCGCGCGGCAAACCGAGCCACGATCCCGCCAGATCTCCGTTGACCAGGTAGAACCCATCGTGCGCGTTATGGTGCGGATCGAACATGTCGGACCAGATGCACAGGTGTGCGTTGGGGTTGACGCGACGGACCGCAGCGATCACCCCCTTCGCGTTCTCGGCGAGCAACTGGCCCGCAGTTTGTCCCTCGCGGCGACACGAACCGCACCAGTTGGCCATACGGATTTCATCATGCGACAGAAAATACGTCCGCGGTGAGAACAGCTTTTCCACTTCGCGGACCTGCATTTCCACCGTCTCGAACACCTGCGGATGAGCCAGACAGCACGTCACCTGGTTGTCATGAACTGTGACGGTGTGCGAGAAACCGACTTTCAGCCGCGCGCCGTCACGAATTGTCGAACCCGCAGGGATCGAGAGCCGTGGCGGCTCGTGCCAGACGTCGAAGTTGCCCGCCCACGGGACATTGCCCAACCGCGAGTCACGCACGGGTGCATAATCACGTCCTTCCTGATACGCCGTTCCATCAGAGCCGGTCACCTCGAACGGACAACCGCTGCGCCGCAGCAGATTGACGAAGGCCGTCTCTTCGAGCACGAGATCGTCCATCCACAGCGTGCCGCCGCGTCCGCCCCACGTGCCGCAGTAAATACGGATTTCTTGATTGTCGAGGCTGTTGAAAATGACGTGATGTTGCGTCCAGTCCTGATCACGTTTGACCCCCAGATTCGAGTGCGACAGCACTCTCCCGCCGCCACCCATACCGAACAGCCGGACGCTATCCGCCGCTTCATACCCGGCCGTCCTGATCCAGACCGAGGCGTGATATTGCCGCCACGGCGCGACGGCGATCTGGCGCACGACGCGGGCGTTCCCGCCGCCCTCTTTCGCATTGCGCCCCGGATCTTCCCAGCGCAATGAGCTGGCTCCCCCATGTTTGACGAGGGTATCCACGAAGCTCGCCCGGTCAGCCGCGTCCTGAAAATCCCAGCCCCGGACGACGTGATTGCGGTGCTCCTCGAATGTGCCCCCGGGGAGCGATTCTTTCAATTCGGAATCAAGCGTTGCAACGCCCGCTGTGACGACGAACGGCGCGCTGCGCACGGGGATCCCTTCGGCCAGATTCGGATCGTGAGCCAGCAGGCCATCGCTGTAGCCGATCGGTGCCACGGTCGGAATCACTTCGAGTTTCAGATCGTCCGCGATTTTCTTGAACTGCCTCGCGTTGACGAAATATTGATTGGGAACACGGTCGAGTACGTTCAACTTGTAGTCGGCGAGGACCACTCCGTTGTAACCGGCCTGGGCGGCCCGCTTCAGAATCTCGGCCGCTTTATCAGCGTTCTCTCGAACTTGGAGGTTCGTCTGCAAATAAACCCAACGCCGGGCAATTGGCTCGGCCGCACGGACGACATTGAGACCACTGTGTGCTGCCAGCAACAGCAGGATCAGTCCCATCAATCGAGTCATTTCAAGTTACCCGCGGAAAAATGGCAGGCTCAAAACCTACCCGACCTACCCGTCGCCTGATTGGCCGGCTTGCCATAGGAAGTCAAAGGCGTTATCCAAGCCGCGTCCCATCGGTTTGAGCTGGTGCTGCAACCCGTCGATCCAGCCGTCTTTGGTTTCAGCCTGTGGCGAATTCTCCGGCAGCGTAGGGTTTTTGGACTCCGGCGCGATGAACAGCGTGACTTCATCCCATGCACCAGCGGCCAATTGCACGAGGCCCGCATAGGGAGCAGGTTGTTCGACGTGAATGTCGTCCGCTCGGGCGATCAATGGAATCTGACTGCTCGCGGCATTGCCGTCGGTCGGTTGCGCTGTGTTGTCGGCTGTCACCGGCGGGTTGACGACAACCGAATTGGCAGGCTGCGAAACGTCGCGTCGGAGGGGCGACAATGAGACGACGGCGACCAGGGCCGTCAGTGACAGGGCGACAGCCGCCAGCACACGGCGACTGCGGCCGATGACCGACATTGTCGACGTACGGATCATGGCTATCCGCGGGAGTGCCTGCCGAGGCGCGGTCGCAGCGGAACAGCTCGCCAAGGGGCTGGTGGATGTCGGGGTCGGGCTGTGCGGCGCAGCAGGCTGCGCGGATTCCAGTTCCAACCCGGCCAACACGGCCGCCGTCAAGTCGACCTCGGGGACCTGCTCGCGCCAGGCGCCAATGGCTTCAGCAAGTAAGCGGTGCCGGTCCCACTTCGAGTGGCAAGGGCCGCACAGAGTGGCATGTTCGAACAGCGCGGGATCGTCGCGCAGCAGGGCAGGGCCGAATTGCTCGTCCAGCAGGGCTTCGAAGTCAGCGCACGTCATAATCCACCTGATAATTCACCTGGGGAACAATCGAACGTCGTTGCAAGTGGTCAGCCAGTTCCTGTCGCGCACGACGCAGCCACGTCTTGATCGTGCCGGGAGGACTGCCGGTGATGTCAGCAATTTCAGCCAGGCTCAAATCATTCAAGTGATACAGGACAAAGCACAGGCGATACTCTTCACGCAGGCGATCGAGAGCGAGTTGCAGTTCTTCGGCGAGGTCGAGCCGTGGCTCCCCGACGGACGGATCGGCCACCGTCTCGGCAAACTCGGAGGGGAGGTCGCGCCGTGACCTTTGCGAAAGCCAGGTTCGGCAGCGATTGGCGGCGATCGTCAGCAGCCAGGGAGCCAGCGGACGCTCCGAATCCCACTGCGACAGGTTGCGAAACGCCCGCAGAAAGACTTCTTGCGAAACGTCTTCGGCATCCTCGCGATGGGACAGCATCCGAAAGCACAGGCCAAAGACGGCCGATTGAAATCGCTGCACGAACTGGTGCAGCGAATCGACATTCCCCGCCAGACAGCCTCGAACCAGCTTTCCGTCGTCGGACACAAAACTTCCAATCCTCGAAGGACCATACCCCGGCCGAAGGGCGCAGGTTTCAAGAGATTTACCGCACCCGAATTACTTCTGGATGCATTCGCGGGCCAGGCTCCGCGCGGCCTTGTAGGCGTATTTGATCGTAAATGTGCGGGCCTCGATCTGCTCTTCGGTGTAATACTTGCCTGTTTCGCTTTGGGGCAGGCCCGCCAGCGAAAGGGTCAGGGGGAGGAGGGCGAAGAATTCCTTGGAGTTTTGTTGAACGTCGACAGGATCAGCCACAGCGCGGGCTCCTTGAAGAAACAGGACGACGGCCGGTTGCCGGACTGTGCCGACGTGAATCCAGCCGCACAGGAATATCGTCGCATGGAAACGGTCGCGCGCCAAGCGACGATTCTCGGTGTGCGCCCAGTGCGCAGCAGCGAGGGGGGAGAAGCGTCTGGCATTCATGGCCGAACGGTGTCGAATCTTGCCGCATTGCGACGCAAACCGCCCCGAACCGGCGTTGCGCCACCCCATGGCGCTCAAGGTGTATTGAAACTGCCTCTAACCAGGGCGGCGCGTGCGGTGATTGCGAATGATGTCCGCCGCCGAGTCGGACGGATTCTTGCCCGCCGCGGCCGGCGCGGGCTGACCGTCCGCCGTCGGAGGAGGCGGGGGGGGCGGCGCGGGAGCTCGGGCGCCGGTATCCTCCGGATTCGGCAGCATGACGGGCGGCGCCTCGATCGTGCGGCTGGCTGAGCCAGCCGCCTCCGGCGCAGGAGCTGCCTGTGGTTGCTGTTGCGGCATTCCATAGCCGGGCATCATCGGCTGCATGCCGTAACCGGGGGGCATGTAACCTGGAGGGACGCCGTAACCGGGAGGATACCCGGGAACCTGCGGATACCCCTGGGGATAACCGGGCATGTATCCGGGCATGGCGTATCCCGGAGGCATGCCGTAGCCTGGCTGCGGATAAGGATTGGACGGCAAGAAGGCAGGTTGCTGCATGGCCGCCTGCTGTGCGGCGGGATCGTTCGGGCGGTACGCGTCGATGATGGCCGTGTCGTCGACCGCCGGCGCTATAGGCACTTCGATCGTATCGGCGACATTGAGCGACGTATCGGACGAATTGACCTCCGGTTCAACGGCAGCTGCGGCCGGAATATTGGGTGACGAGTCGGGAGCTGAGGCGGCGACTGGCTGTGCGACTTTGGCTGCGGTCTGCTTCACGACGATTTCGAACGACAGCTTGCCGACCGAGACGTGATCGCCCGCTTTCAGCACGACTTGTCCCTGCAATCGCTCGCCGTTCACGATCGTTCCGTTCGTACTTCCCAAGTCGCGCAACCGAACCGCAAAATCGTCGACGGTGAACACGCAATGGTGCCGACTCACCAAGTCGCTGTTTGGGCGGAGGTGGCAATCCTGTTCGCGGCCGATCAGGAACTGCCGAACATTGAGAGGAATTGTTTTCCCTTGTTGGCGGCCCTCGAGAACTTTCAACTCCACCTCAAGCATGGCAACGGCACTCCCAGGAACTTCGATCAATACCGCATTGAAAAAGCATCTGCAATCACCAGCTCGATACGCCGCGACTTGCACCGACCAGCGCTCTGCCAGACATCGCGCGGGCGCCTGAAGGCTGCATGAATTCTGGCACGGGACGCACAGAATGAAAAGCGTGCGCTCAAAATTTAATAATTGGCCTTTGCCAGAACAGAGCAGCGATCACGTGAATACATTCGGCCGCAAAAGAAAAGAGAATTGTGCGGCGAGAAAAATAATGAGAGTGTGCCTCGACCATATCAATCTGCGAGCGAGATGTCAAACAGTTTCTGGGGCGGTTCTCCTGAAGAATTCGATTCGATTTTGCGAGACCTCAGCTGGCGCCAGAAACGGAATTCCGGGACAAAAGCGACTCTGCGCGAGATCGTTCGGCTGCCGTCAAACCGGCCCGGTAAACCGCCTGTCCGAACAGGCTGGCGACGACTTCAGGCAACTCCTGGAGCAATTCGCCGGCCGAAATCGCCCGACCGGCAATTTCGGATAGTCCGAGAAACTCGACTGCAAATTCCGAACGGGACAGCATCAAACTGCCATGCTGCAGGATGCCCCCCTTTCGACGCCGTTGTGCGCTCCCCAGAACCTTCTGGTTGCCGATCACGACGTCGAAATCATCCCCCCGACCGAAACACAGGAATTCGGCGGATTTTGCCGGGTGCGCCGTTCCCCGCAGCGCGGCCGGCAGGCCGAATTTTGCGAGGACGGCTATGATCCGCTCGTGCACTCCCGAATAAATCCGACGGGGCTCGCGTGACAACGGATGCTCGGCCGGAACGGCGCAGGAATAGGTCAACTCGTGATGGTGAACAATGGCCCCGCCGCCCGAAAGCCGGCGCACGACCGGCAAGTGCGACAGGCCGCCGTCGAGGGGGAGGTCCGCTGGGGACTGAAAATACCCCAGCGACAGCGTCGGCGATTCCCACTGGTAACAGCGGACCGTGCACAGTCCGTCGCGGAGGGCCGATTCCAACAGCACTTCGTCGACGGCCATGTTCCATGGTCCCGCCCCTGGGGCGGAGTCGACGATGATTCGGCAGCGCTCCATGGAAAACGGCGGTGATTCCGATTCAGACGACAAGGCTCCCCCCTCGCTTCCAAACGGTCGTCACGGCCTGCCGTTGATGCCGCTTCACCCATCCTGGGGCTTGTGCGCTTCGACGAGAATGCCCCCCATTTTGAAGAATCTGTGGATTGGGGTGAACCACAACTGCGAGCGCCAGGGGAGACCCACTTCGTCGCAGACCGCATGAAGTTCGCGCCGATTGTAGGTGCGGCATTTCCAGGTTTGACTGACGACCATTCCCGGCAAGGTGTCTTCGGTCGCCAACAGTAGCAGCCGGCCTCCCGGTTGCAGCACCCGCGACAGTTCGGCCAGCCCCGGGCGCGGATCGGCCAGGTGTTCGATCACCCAACCGCAGGTGATGCAGTCGAAGGAGTTGTCGGCAAAGGGCAATTGCGTCAGGTCGCCGACAACATAGCTGGGACGGTTGCTGTGCAGCCTCGACCTGGCCCTACGCAACATTCGATGCGACAGGTCGAAGGCGACGAGCCGAGTCTCCGAATGTGTTCGTTTGAGCAGATGCCCCAGGATCTGGCCAGCCCCCGAACCGACGTCCAGAATCGATTGGCAACCCGAAACGTCGAATTTTCGGCGGCGAAACATGCGGCCCACGAGCGGCTCGTGCAAAGACATCATGCTTCCGAACACCAGGACGGCCCCGGCCGGACCGTCGTACAGGTGCCGGATACGATTGCGGTATTGCTGCACCGTGCCGCGATTGATCCCACGAAACTCAACGAGCCGCCGCAGCGTCTTCTTGGGCGATTTGCGTTCGCCGAGTGTGGTGCTCATGCCAGTCCATCGGGAAAATGGTTGCTTGATCGAGTCTGCCTGGAACACTATATTCGGATGCGCCCGATTTGTACAATACATGGGCGGACGTGTCGCCGCAAATGCCCTGTGCGACACACCTTTCAACTCGACTACGTCAAAGGCCCGGATGTCGCAAATCGTCGATCTTCGCACTGCGGACGACCCGCGCGATGTGGTGCATCAGGTCGTTCAATCTCTTGCGGAAGGCCGATTGGTGGGACTGCCGACAGAGACGGGATATGTGGCGGCGGCGCGTCCACTGGATGCCGTCGCAGTCGAGCGACTCGCGGAGCTTGGCCGACGTCTGGAACGCCCGCGGCTGTTGCTGGCGCTCAAAAACTCGCAGGAATCTCTCGACTATGTGCCTTCGATGGGGCCGTTGGGGCGAAAGCTGACGCGCCGCTTCTGGCCGGGGCCGGTGACGCTGCTGTTCGACGAATCGGACACATCGGGATTGCTGGGCGCACTGCCCGACGGGGTGAGCCTTGTGTTGCGGAATGATGACGGTTTGGGTCTGCGGGTTCCTGCGCACGAGCTCACCTGGAATATCTTGCGGCTGTTGACGTCTCCCTTGGTCGTCACCGAAGAGTCGACCGCTGCCGAGGCGATTTTTGGGAGTGCCGGGGCGCTGGCCCAGGCCGCGGGAGACGACTTGGCGGTCGTCGTCGATGCGGGGACGCCGCGCCACGAACTGCCGACCTCTCTCGTCCGAATCGGGAGTGAATCGTGGGACGTCGTGCGCGAGGGAGTCGCCACACGGCGGACGCTGAATCGGCTCGCGGGCAACATGTATCTGTTTATCTGCACCGGCAATACATGCCGCAGTCCGATGGCCGAAGGGTTGTTCCGCAAGCTGTTGGCTGACCGGCTGAAATGCTCTGAAGACGAACTGGTCGACCGCGGGTACATGGTGGCGTCGGCAGGTGTGGCAGCCGGTCCGGGGAGCCCGCCGAGTCCGGAAGGGGTCGAGATCTTGTCGGAGCGCGGGGCGGACATCAGCGGGCATGCGAGTCAGCAGGTGACGCCTCAGCTATTGTCGCAGGCCGATCAGATCTTTACGATGACGCGCAGCCATCGCGAACTGCTCGTGCGGGAATTTCCCGAAGTGGCGCCGCGTGTCGAGTTGATCTCTCGGAATGGTTCGGACGTCATCGATCCCATCGGGGCCGGGATGGAGGAATACCGACGCTGCGCCGACCAGATCGAGAAGTACGTCCAGGGGATCCTCGCCGAGTTGCCCGCATCGGGAAGTTGCACAACATCATGAAAATCGCCATCGCCAGTGACCACCGCGGGTACGCGATCAAAGGCAAGATCCTGGCCCTCATTGCGGAACTGGGGCACGATGCTCTCGATCTGGGGACCGACTCCTCCGAGAGCGTCGATTATCCGGATTTTGCCGTCAAAGTCGCTCGCGCCGTTTCCGTGAAGGAGGCGGACCGCGGCATTCTGATCTGCGGAACGGGAATGGGGATGTGCATCACTGCGAATAAATTTCCGGGCGTCCGCGCGTGCACCTGCCACGACGATCTGACCGCCGAGATGAGCCGCCGGCACAACGACGCCAATGTGTTATGTCTGTCGGCCGATCTCCTGGGAGACAGACTCGTGAATCGGATGGTCGAGTTGTGGTTGAAGACCGAGTTCGAGGCGGGTCGCCACGCTCGACGCATCGAGAAGATCAGCCGGATCGAAGCGGAATCGAAGGTGTGACGCGTGCAATGGAAATGGTTCAGTGTGCAAGAGACTCGATTGCGTCTCGTCGCTTAACGAATTCGAATTATTGAAATCAATCATGGATCCGCAGACGCTCAAATACGCGAAGTCCGACGAATGGGTTCACATAAAAGGGGACGTGGCCACGGTCGGCATCAGTGATTTTGCCGTCAAGGCGCTCACCGATCTGGTTTATATCGACCTCCCCAAGCCGGGCAAGCAGGTCAAAGCAGGGGAGGCGTTCGGCGTCGTGGAGAGCGTCAAGGCGGCGAGCGACATGTACAGCCCTGTCACGGGTGAAGTCATCGAGGCCAACGCGAAACTGGCGGACGACCTGGGCAAACTCTCCGACGACCCATTCGCCGCGGGATGGCTGCTCAAGGTCAGATTGAGCGATAAACGTCCTTCGCCGGACCTGATGGATCGTGCCGCTTATGAAAAGCATTGGGCCACGCGGTCGCATTAGGCAGAGGATGTGAATTTGGCGTGAAAATCAATCTCGCCATGGTTTATGGATCGGTCTAGAATCGAATCATTTCCACCAAACTGACAGAAGAGCGGCAACAGGCCGTCGAATCCAACCAAGGGTGCGTCTCTGTCGAGGGCCCTGCCGGTTCTTATGTATTGATGAGGTCGGATGTTTTTCGGGATTTGTTGGGTATTGGGACGGACGCAGACTATCAAGCGTCATTGGAAGCTGTACGGCAAAGCTGGGCCGACTTCACAGCGGGCCGTGTCCGACCGGCCGACGAGTTCTTCAAAGATTTCGATCGGTCTCATGGCATTTCAGGTTAGTCTGACTGCGATGACGAATAAAGAAATCCGTGAAATCATACCGTGAAAATTACGGATGCTCGACGCAGCGGAATACCGAAGTTTTCACTGGACTCTTTTCGCCAGTTTGCGGTATAAGGCGGTGCGTCGTACGCCCGCTTCGAGTCGACTGTTCCGCCCTTTTGAGCCCGTTCCTTTCAAACTCCGCGAAGCCGACCGTGCCCCGAATCGCCCCGGAAATCTCTCGCGATCCGTCAATCACTGATGGCATTGACGCCGCACCCGCGGGGCCGCGCCCTAATTACCGCCGCAGAATCTTGGCCATCGTGATCCTATCGATCGTGGCTATCGTCGCCGTGAATCACGAGCAGGTCACGGCGATTCGCGACCGGTTCATTCCCAAGCGATGGGGTGTCGTCGAAGAGGGGAAGATTTACCGCAGCGGGCAGCTCTCACGGCACTTGGTGAAAGAAACGCTGGCGCAGCATCATATTCAACGGATCGTCGATCTGACGTTCAACAATCCGGACGATGCCAATCATACAGCCGAGCAGGCGGCGATTGCCGAATTGGGTATCGAACGCCGGCTCTGTCCGCTCGATTCCGACGGGACGGGCGACGCACACATCTACGCCCAGGCCGTAGCCGCCGTGGCCGAGGCCGAACGACAAGGTAAGCCCGTGCTCGTCCACTGTTACGCGGGATCGCAACGCACCGGCGGCGTCGTTGCACTCTATCGTTTGCTGGTCGAGGGCAAGCCGCCTGCGGAAGTCCTGGCGGAAATGCGGCAATACAAATACGATCCGCGGCGTTCCCCGAAGTTGCTCAATTATGTCAACGAGCACATCGGCGAGATCGCGGCCGACCTCGTCCGTTCCGGCACGATTTCTGCCGTGCCGGATCCGCTACCGCAGCTCAGTTCGAACTGAAGTGCGCGTCCGGGAATGCAGATGCCTGGAAATCCCCGCTGCAGCGCCGGACGATCTCATCCGTCAGACAATGGTGCGCCGCCAAGATACCGCCGTCCGGATTAGCCCATGTTCGTGTTTTCGATTGGTTCGCCGATTGGAGTTACCCCACGGACATGCCGTCAACCTACGGAAGCCAGCTATCGGAAAAAATCCCAGTCGCAGCCGGCCACCGAATGAAATGGCCGATTACACCAGATCCTGGGCGTAGTTCAATTCTGTGTCGTCCGAATGTCCGCAGCGCCAGGTCGTTGACGTGTTCGAATAGCCCGGCATGCAGTAATTACGTTTTCCTTCTGCCGACAGACTCTCGTGCCGCATTCATGGCGGATCGGTTTGCATTTTTCCGGGCGACTAAGAATAATCACCCCCGGCGAAGGAACGGCCAGATCTGCCGCTCGCGGGCACGGGCGCCGGTCTTCGACCCGCTTGTTCTCTGAAAATCAAAACGTCGCTCGTTTCCCGTTGGCGCGGAGAATCCGTGTTGGCTTACCTCTATAATACCCCCGAACAGCAGCGAGAAATGCTGGCGACTATCGGCGTCGCTTCCGTCGCCGATTTGTTCGAGCAGATTCCCGCAGAGTTGCGCTTGGGACGGCCGCTCGATTTGCCCCCGCCCCTGACGGAAATCGAGCTCGAATCCCATCTGAAAGATCTCGCCGCTCGCAATGGCGACGGGCGTGGTCGAATTTCGTTCCTGGGAGGCGGTAGTTACGATCACTTTATTCCTGCCGCGGTCGATGCCGTCGCGTCGCGCAGCGAGTTTTATACCGCGTATACCCCCTACCAGGCCGAGGCCAGTCAGGGGAGCCTGCAGGCGTTCTTCGAATACCAGACGCTGATCTGCCAATTGACGGGCATGGATATATCCAATGCCAGCTTGTACGAAGGAGGAACTGCCGTCAGTGAGGCGGTTTTCATGGCGATGCGCGTCACCGACCGGCACAAACGAGTGGTCGTGCTGGGCTCGGTCCATCCGGAATTTCGTCAGGTCTGCCGGACTTACCTGCAGCAGATCGGCTGCGAACTGGTCATTGTGCCGTGCCCTGACGGAACCGCTGACCTGGCGGACGTTCGTAGTGCGCTCGACGAGCAGACCGCCTGCCTGGTGATTCAGCATCCGAATTTCTTTGGTTGCCTGGAAGAGGCTCGTGAATTGGTCGATGCGGCCCACGGTGTGGGAGCGCTGGCGATTGTCAGCTTCGATCCGATCAGCCTGGGCCTCTTGACCAGACCCGGCGAATATGGGGCTGATATTGCCGTAGCCGAGGGGCAATCGCTGGGAATTCCGTTGCAGTATGGTGGGCCGTACCTCGGAATCATGGCGTGCCGGCAGGAGCTCGTCCGCAAGATGCCTGGGCGATTGATCGGCGAGACGATCGATCGCGAAGGGCGACGGTGCTTCGTGCTCAACTTGCAGGCCCGCGAGCAGCATATCCGCCGCGAGAAGGCAACGAGCAATATTTGCACCAACCAGGGGCTGATGGCGCTGCGGGCCACCGTGTATCTTTCGCTGCTGGGCCAGGCCGGATTGCGCGAGGTCGCCGAGTTGTGTATGCAAAAGGCGCATTACGCCGCTGAGAAGTTATCACAGGTGAAGGATTTCGAACTCGCGTTTCCGGACAAGCCGTTCTTCAAAGAGTTTACACTTCGCCATCGCGGTTTTGTCGTCTCGAAAGAATTGGCCCTGGCCCGCGAAGCTGGATTTGATATCGGTCCCGGATTGGAGCAATACACGGAGTCTGGCATGCCGACGAGAGCCGATTGTTTTCTGTTCGCCGTGACGGAGCGCCGCACCAAGTCGGAAATTGATCGCCTGGTCGCTGCAATTCAACCTCCGGTCTGACGTCAAATTCCCTCTGTGGTTTCTGCAACTTGACCGAACCTGCGCAAACTCGTTATGCGAAATAATCAGGCAACTCAACTCCTATTCGAACTCTCGAAGCCCGGCCGCCGCGCTGCGGTGTTTCCGGCATGCGACGTCCCCGTGCGGCCGCTCGATGAACTGATCCCGCGGGCTCAGCAGGCGACTTCGCCAGCGGCGCTGCCCGAGTTGACCGAGCCTGACGTCATTCGCCATTATGTCAATCTGTCGACCAAGAATATGTCGGTCGACACGCATTTTTATCCGCTCGGGAGTTGTACGATGAAGTACAATCCGAAGCGGCACGAGCGGCTCTCCGGTTTGCCCGGCATTGTCGACCTGCATCCCAATCAGCCGGACGAGAATTCGCAGGGGATGCTCGAACTGCTGTACACGATGCAGCAGATGCTCGCCGAAATCGCCGGGCTGCCCGCCGTGTCGCTACAGCCTGCGGCCGGTGCACAGGGAGAATTCACCGCGCTCCTGGTCGCCTCGGCTTATTTTCGAGCCAAGGGCGAGCTTCGAACCAAGGTGTTGTTTCCGAACAGCGCGCACGGCACAAATCCCGCCAGTGCGGCGCTGGCCGGCTTCGAGTGCGTTCAACTGTCGAGCACGCCGCAAGGCTTTGTCGATCTGAACGAGCTGCAGAAGCATCTCGATGGCCAGACGGCAGTGTTCATGGTCACCAATCCCAATACTCTCGGAATGTTCGAGCGTCAAATCCCGCGCATCGCGCAGCTCGTGCATGACGCCGGTGCGCTGGTCTACATTGACGGGGCCAACATGAACGCCATCGCCGGCATCACACGGCCTGGCGATTTCGGCGGCGACATGATGCACTATAACGTCCACAAGACGTTCACCGGTCCGCACGGGGCAGGGGGGCCGGGGTCCGGGCCCATCGCGGTTCGCGATTTTCTCGCCGATTTTCTGCCAGGTCCGGTCATCGCCAAAGAGACTGGAGCAGATGGCATGGCCGTCTATCGCTCCACAATTCCGGTCTCGTCGATTGGCCGTGTGCGGAGTTTTTTTGGCAATGTGGGGATCCTCGTTCGCGGCTATTGTTACCTGCGGACGCTGGGCGCGGGGGGCGTTCGCGCCATGAGCGAGAACGCCGTCCTGAATGCGAACTACCTGCTTGCGCGCCTCAAAGACGCGCTGCCCGTGCCGCAGGGAGACCGCTGCATGCACGAGTTCGTCGCGTCGGCGAAACAGCTGAAAGACACTCGCGGCATCTCGGCGATGGACGTTGCCAAGCGGTTGCTCGATTTTGGCTTTCATGCTCCGACGGTGTACTTTCCGCTGGTCGTCGCCGAGGCAATGATGATCGAGCCGACGGAGACGGAGTCGAAAGAGACGCTCGACGCATTCGCCGCAGCCGTTCGTCGGATTATCATGGAAGACCCTGATTTTTTACATCAGGCCCCGCATGAAACGCCGATCAGCCGGCCTGATGATGTGCGCGCGGCGAGGAATCCGATTTTGAGGTGGGGATTGCCGGAGGCTCGCTGAGGCAGAGTTGCTTTGCCTTAAATCGAGGCTCATAATCGAGGTCGTTCAATGATGATTCGCACTGACCTGGAAGTGTAGGCAGAAGGTAGAGTGTTGCGAGACGATTTGGTCGGAGTTTCTATTCGAGGGAAAATCAATGTCTGTTGAGGAGCTGACTGCGGTTCAGGTACGGAAGAAGGCCATTCGCGAGCAGGCGCACGAGAATCGGCGTCAGCAGGAAAACAAGGATGAGTTGAGCCGCGAGATCTGTGAGAAGTTCGTGGCTTTGCCGGAATATACCACTGCCCGGACCGTGATGTTTTATGTGGATGTGCGGACCGAGGTACGGACGCGCGATTACCTGGCGATTGCCCTCACGCACGGCAAGAAGATCGTCGTGCCCTGGTGCAATGATCGGGACGAGCTGGAACTCTTCTGGCTTAAGGGCATGGACGACCTGTCGATCGGCATGTACAAGATTCTCGAGCCCAAGCCTGAATTGCGGCATCTTGCCGAGCGGCAGGTGCCGGTCACCGATCTCGATCTCGTCATGGTGCCCGGCGTCGCGTTCACGCGCGACGGCGCCCGAATGGGGCACGGCAAAGGATATTACGACAAACTGCTGGAACACGCCCGTGCCGATGCGCCGTTGGTCGCCCTCGCGTTCGAGTGCCAGTTCTTCCCCGACATTCCCACGCAAGAACACGACGTCTTCATGGATAAGATCATTTCTGAGAGCGCTGTTTATGAGGGAAAGGGCAGGTCCGATAACTAAAGGAATTTATTGGACCTTCTCGATGAGACGACGCAGTTCCGTTACAAAATCTCTGGATTGTGATTCCCGCGTTCTTGATCATCCTCACCTCTTCTGACACGTGCCCACAGCACCAACCATCGTCGACGATACTTACGCCGAGGCGTTTCGCAGCATCTATGCCGAATTTCTGATCACGGCACGCGATCGCAAGTGGCTCGATCACGCCGTTGCCAGTTGCACTGGCAACGCTTCGAGCACGATCCTCTGCGACTGTGAAGCGGGTGTAGACCGGTACGTCGGACAGGGCGGTGACGAATCGTTCGCGACTCCTGACGGCCGACCCGGCGCAATCGTGCAGCTTCACGTACCGCGATTTCGTAAAGACCGGGTGCAGGCGATCGAGCGCTCGCTGCTCGTGCGCATCAGCCAGAACGTGCTGACCTGTGCGACGACTGCCTGTTTCAACCTGCTCGATACCGATCCCTACCTCAAACTCGGCCGCAAGATTGCCTTCTTCGGCGACGGCTGGCAATACCGCGACGTGCGTTTCGGCCGCAAGGTCTGGGTGATACCCATTCTGGGAGGCGAGTTCTGTCTCGATCGGCGGTTTGGATTCCGAGACGGTCTGATGGGAGGCAATCTCTGGTTCTTGGGGCGGGACGTCGATGCGGCGCTGCTGGCGGCAGAACGGGCGCAGGCCGCCGCCGCGCGCATTCCGGGTGTCATCACGCCGTTTCCGGGGGGTGTCGCCGCCAGCGGTTCCAAGGCCGGCAGCCGTTACAAATTCTCGGTGGCCAGCACATTCGAGAAATTCTGTCCCACTCTCAAAGAGAAATTGGGAGACCAATCCGGCGTTCCCGATGGCGTCGGTTCAATCATGGAGATCATCCTCAACGGCCGCGATCTGCCCAGCATTGTGACGGCGACGCAGGCCGCCATCGTCGCCGCCGTCGACACCCCTGGCCTCGTGAAAATCTCCGCCGGCAACTACAACGGTCGCCTGGGCAAGAGCTTCATTTACCTGCATCCTGAGAAGCAGCCGGCCGCTGGAGTCCCACCAAGTTCGTAGTACCGCCTTCACGTGGTTCTTGGCACTCATAGCGGTTTTCGATAGTTTGGGTCATTGGTCGCGAGAAGAGATCGTGTCTCGCATTTGTCCGGCAAACGATTCAAACAATGTTCAAGGCGATCGCAGCACAATTCAGGAAATCGCGGAGCGGAACATGAAAGGGGAAATGAATTATTGGGAGGCCGCACTGGTCGTGCTGTTTGAAGCCGCACCGGAAGAGAGAGTTCTGCACCTTGACGATATAGTCTTACGTTTAGTGGAGCGGCGCTTATGTCCACTTGGCGGTAAAACGCCGGCCAAGACGATCAGGAATTCTATGGATCGGAGTTCACATGGGTTCATTGAATTCATCGGAAGGAATTTGTTCAAGATAAGAGATAAGGACAAGACATCTGCAAAGATTCAGGAGCTTAAAAAGTCGTTTGCGTCGAAATTCGAGAATTTGCCGGCTCAGTTGACGGAAAATCAGTTAGCCAAACCGGCCGGTGCCCCCACTGCGAAAAACTCAGACTTTGCGGATATCGGGATCGAGGAACGCACGAGCGAGTGCATAGTTCCGAGCATGAGCGGTCCGCCGACGCGAACGCTCGAGACGGCTCGGCGACGATTGGAAATTAATGCCACATGTGTATATGCGATCAAGCATAGCGAGCGGCGGAATCGGCGCATTCACGGAGGACCGCGCTTGGGTTGAAGCCCAACGCCTAGTCGCAAATGCTCATACCGATCGGACGGTAATACCTATCGTTTTGGCACCAGCCGAGGAAACGAAGCATCTCGCAGCCTTGGGAATTCTTACGAATATTACGATTGCGGGGCGTACCACGCGTTATGAATTTGCCAAACTACAAATGGTTACCGAAAGGCATCTAAAGACGAGTCTGACGATGGTCAAGGGGGGACGTATCAGTCCGAACTACATTCGCTCGTACATCCTGTGCGAAACACCCGCATGGGTGATGGCGGCGTTGACCCAACCGAACCAGCTCCAACACGAGATGGAGCCGCCGGAATTTGATCCAAATACGATTCGCGATGAACGCGCAAAGACCCAACGCGAAGTCATTTGCCGCCAAGGGCAGGAGAGATTTCGGTCTGAACTGCTGGAGGCGTACGGATACCGATGCGCAATATCTGGCTGTGATGTTCAAGCGGTACTGGACGCTGCGCACATCATTCCGTACAGCGGCGCTTCCGCCAATCATTGCTGCAATGGTCTTTTACTCCGCACGGATCTCCACACGCTATTCGATCTGAACTTCATCAAAATCGATCCGGATGACATGCACGTCGATGTAGCGGAATCGTTGCGCAGAAGCGACTATGGAAAGCTTCACGGAACGAAACTTCGCTTGCCAAGCGACATTTCGCGCCATCCCAGCCGCAAAGCGTTACATAGACGGGTTCGAGCGCTCGGCGATTACGAAACGAAACAGTGATTTCCTTTGAAATTGTTGATTCCCGAGGGCTGCCATTGGACGTGTGCGTTCTCAAGTCGCCGCTCATAATGTGATTGTAAGTCAATCGAGCCTCGTGACCCAGTATCGTGGTCGGCGTCGCGCGTGGCTGATCGCGACAACTACGACTTCTTTCGGTCGACACACGAAAATCACCACATAGGGAAAGCGCTTGAGAACGCAGCGCCGAATCTCGTCCAACCCGACGGCAGGCTCCCAAATCGGCAGGCTCTCCGGATCGGTCAGGATGCGTGACAGGACTCCCTCAATTTCGTCGAGAAGTCTGTCGCCGAGGCCAGATTTCCGATGGTCATACCAGGCGGCCGCTTCGACCGCTTCCAAACGCGCTTCCGCCAAGACGCGGAGGATCATCAAGTGGTTCCCATGCGACGGTCCGCCAGCATCTGGCGCATTTCCCGCATCGCCGTTTCCGCGTCAACGGCGTCGGTCTCACCGCGGTCATACGACACGATTCGCCGTTCGACTTCGGCGGCCCATTCAGTCGCGAGCTCCGGAGTGGCAAATCCATCGGTCGTCAGGCTTTGCTCCAGGAGCTCAGCGAGGAACAGACGGTCCTCAATTGGCAAGGCCAAAGCTTGCTGGGCAATTTGTTCGCGCGCCGTCATGCCGAGAATCCTGCTTGAGGAATTGTCTTCACGATTCTCGCATAAGTGTTGTGCATTGTCGAGTGGATTTGCCTCGTGGACCAAATCGGATTCGTTGACGGATATCGTAAGCGAATATTCTCAAATTGGAGGTTGACGGACGGCCGCCTCAAGGCGGTACTCCAGCGGCGGTCTTAAGCACAACCATACGCGCCGCCGCCAGGGGTGGCGATTGTCAGGACATCACCGGGGGAGACTGTGAGCTGGACCTTCCCGCCGAGATTTTCGACGGCGTCGCTGCCGGTATGTTGCAGAGTGTTTTGACCTAGCGCACCTGGCACCCCCCCGGAGAGGCCGAACGGGGGGTATGGGCCGCGACGTTCGGAGAGGATTGAAACGCGCAAGGGACGGAGGAATTCGAGGCGGCGGAGGACGCCGTCGCCACCGCGGTGTCCTGTTGGCTGGTCGTGCGATCCCCCCTGTCCCCCCCTTGCTAAGACGGGAAAATTATCACCGCCTGACCCGCGGCGGATGGCGAATTCGAGGACGCGAACGGGGTAGCGGCGTTCGATGACTTCGGGGTCTGTGAGCCGTGTGTTGGTCATGTGTGTGTGGACGGCATCGGCGCCGTGGGCGTCGCGCGTGGCGCCTGAGCCGCCGCAGATTGTTTCGTAATAGCCGAATGTGTCGTCGCCGAACGTGAGGTTGTTCATCGTTCCCTGGCTGGCTGCCGCAGCGCCGAGCGCGCCCAACAGCACATCAACGACGCGCTGCGAAGTTTCGACGTTGCCGCCGACGATCGCGGCGCATTGTTCCGGGTCGTCATACTCGGGAGGATTGAGCAGGCATTCGGGAAGGATGATCTGCACGGGGGCCAAAACGCCGCTGTTGAGCGGAATGTCTTCGTTGATCAGGCAGCGGAAGACGTACAAGACGGCTGCTGAAACAATGGCCCGATTGGCATGGAGGTTGAGCCCGCCGACTGCCGGCGCATCCGCGGGTGAGCGGCCAGCGTCAGGCGGCTGGCGGGTCCGTGCGTCGCTGGAGCCGGCTGCATCAATCCCCTGGCCCGCGCTTGCTAAGGGGGAGAAAAGGCTGGGGCCGGTACCGGTGAAATCGACGGTGGCGTTGTCGCCGGTGATCGTGATCGTGACGGCGATCGGTGAGCCTTCATCGAGATGATCTTCGAATCGGTACATGCCGTCTGGAATTGCCGACAGGGCCAGTCGCATCTTTCGCTCGGCAGCGTCCTGGATATGGCGCATGTACGCATGAACGACCGGCAGCGAGTAGCGCGCGACCAGTTCTCGAAGGCGCACGACCCCCGTGTTGTTGGCAGCCACCTGGGCAGAGACATCGGCGAGGTTGTCTCGGACCGACCTGGTTGGCCAGCGGCCCGAAAGCAGCAGGTCTTTCAATTCGACCTCGCGCGATTGCCCCGCGTCGACCAGTTTGAAATTACGGATCAGGACACCTTCTTCGGCCAGGTTCTTGGAGAACGGGGGCATGCTTCCCGGGACAATGCCGCCGATCTCGGCGTGGTGCGCGCGGCTGGCCGTGAAGAACAGTAGCGCGCGGGCCTGATCGTCGTGCACTGGCGTGATTACGGTGACGTCGGGCAGGTGTGAACCGCCGCGGTAGGGGTCATTCGTGACGAAGACGTCGCCCGGCGCGATGCGCGGATTATCGGCGATGATCCGCTTGACGGTTTCCCCCATCGCCCCCAGGTGCACGGGGATATGCGGTGCGTTGACGACCAGGTCGCCGGTCGGTGAAAAGATGGCACAACTGAAATCAAGTCGCTCCTTGACATTCGTCGAAAACGACGTGCGCTGCAGCGTGATCCCCATTTGCTCGGCGATCGAAGCGAACAGGTTATTGAAGATCTCGAGCATGACCGGATCGGCGTCGGTCGAGACTTTGCGACGTGCCGCCGTTCCTGTGTCGGTGAGCAGGATCTCGCCGCGTGCGAGAATCGAGACGTTGAAACCCGGTTCGACGACGACGGTCGAGGTAGGTTCGCAGAGAATCGCCGGCCCGGTGATTTCGTCGCCAGGGCGCAGAGTGTCGCGATAGAATACGCCGGTCGAATGCGCCGCTCCGTCAAACCAGGTCGTCGTTATTTCGGTTGCGACCGGATGCCGGACGACAAGTTCCGCGGCGGCATCCGGCGGGTCGGGAGTGCGTCCGACGACTTCGACCCGCGCGGCGACAATTTCGATCGACCGCCCGGAATGCTTGTAGCCATAGAGCTGCCGGTGCAAATCCTGATAACGCGCGGCGTAATCGCGGTCTGCCGGGCAGGAGACGTTGATCGTGGCTTCGACCCCTTGGTACCTGAGATCGAGAGATCGGTTGGGAGGCGAAATGGATTCGGGCAGAAGTCCCTCGGCAATGACTTCGTCCCGCGCCCGCGCTTCGAGCTGTGCGAACACCGGTTCGAGCGACGCGACGTTTCCGGCGGACCAGGGTTTCAAGACGGCTTGCTCGCCGAACCGGCGAATGTCGGCAAGACCGATTCCGTACGCGCTCAACAGGCCTGACCAGGGATGTGACAAGACCTGTCGCATTCCCAGTTCACGGGCCATGGCACACGCGTGCTGGCCCCCCGCGCCGCCGAATGTGATCAGTACGTAATCTCGCGGATCATAGCCACGGGCGACGGAGATCTTGCGGATCGCGCGCACCATATTCGCGTTGGCGATTTGCACGAAGCCTTCGGCCAATTCCAACGGTGTATATGTCTTCCCGCCGGAACTGGCTGCAATTTCCAGGCAGACTTGCTCCAGACGCCTTTCGACTGCGGCTCGATCGAGGGGAATCGGGAAACGGCCCGCGACGATCCTCCCGAGGAACAAATTGACGTCGGTCACTGTGAGCGGACCGCCGCGTCCGTAACAGGCGGGACCGGGATTGGCGCCGGCGCTTTCCGGGCCAACGACCAGCTTGACGCCGTCGAACGAGCACAAGCTCCCCCCGCCGGCCGCAACCGTCTCGATCGACAGCATCGGCGCGACGACGCGGACTCCGGCTTTCTTGGTCTCGAATTCCAACTCATAGCGACCGTCGAAACGCGAGACGTCGGTGCTGGTGCCTCCCATGTCGAAACCGATCGAGCGGGAGAAGCCGGCACGCTCCGCGATACGAGAATACCCGATCACTCCTCCGGCCGGTCCGGAAAGGATGCTGTCTTTTCCCACGAATCGGTCGGCGTCGACGAGTCCGCCGGCCGACGTCATCAGGCGCAGTCGGCTGTCGCCGAGCGTTTGGCGCAATGTATCGACGTAACGCCTGAGAATCGGATTCAGATAGGCGTCGACAACGGTCGTATCGCCGCGCGAAACGATCTTGATTAGCGAGGCCAGACGGCTCGAAACGCTGACCTCGGCGAAACCGGCCTCTCGCGCCCACTGCTCGACTAATCGTTCATGCGCCGGGTTGGCGAACGAATGCATGAGGCAAATGGCGACTGATTCGACGCCCGTGCCGTGCAGTTCGACCAGTTGCGCCCGGACGGCCTCTTCATCGGGCGCCCGCAAGACGGTTCCGTGAGCCTCGAGCCGTTCGTCGATTTCCACGACGCGCTCGAACAACGGCTCGGGCTTTTTAATGGCCAGATCGAACAGGCGCGGGCGGTCCTGATTGGCGATCAACAGCACGTCTGCGAATCCGCGCGTGGTGATGAATGCCGTCCGGGCGCCGCGCCGCGTCAGCAGGGCGTTCGTCCCGCGGGTCGTCCCCAGCCGCACTGAGACGGGCGGAATCGGCTCGTCGAGGCGCAAACCCAGGATCGTGCGAATCGCCAGAATCGGCGATTCTTCGCCGGACGTCAGCTCGAAACCGGCGCCCGGCGCGACGGTTTCTGGCAAGAGCGCGGCGGTCGTCAAACTACCGGTCTGCGCGTCGAACGCCGTCACGCGGCTGTTGAAAAATGGCCGCCCCTTGTCGTCGAGGAATCGCAATTCGTAGCCGACCCAGAAATGGCCCGGATCGCGCCCCGGCGTTTCGTCGCAAAAGCGAACCGGACTGAGAACTTCACCCACACGCCGACGGGTGACGGCTGAGCTCAACACCTTGCACTCGACGAGCCGGTCGTCGGGCGAGCGGGCAATGCAGTCGGTGAAGGTGCCGCCGACGTCGATCCAGAATTCCCAGAACTTCATCGCGGGGACATCATTTTTCGGCAGAGGATGAGCGTGATAAGGCGTAGAAGTCAGAGGATAGAAGATCGAGACGCGCACGTCGAGGATTGTCGCGGCGGGAGAAACGACGAGCTGACAGACGTCAAGGGTGATGTCTGCCTGCCGGTCCGCGCACGGGCTGGCACCAGGCATGCTGGTATTCGCCGGGCACCGACGGGTTCGGATGCCGTTTAGACGACGTGATTCGCGCGCGAACATACAGATCGTTCGGGGCGAAGGTGTAGTGGCCGTGGCGGCCGGTGACGGTCCTCATGACGCGTCCGACGTCGTTGCTGTATTCTTGCGTCGTGCGGATCGGCTTGCCGTCGCCGTCCAGGACCGGCTCAATCTGCTTGTCATAACCGGTGCGAGTGCCGATGAAGTCGATTGTGTAATCGACTCCTTCCTCAGGATGGACGACCACGTCGACGGCGTGGAAATTGGAAAGATAGCGATCGAGCTTGACGCCGGTCGATGCGTAAAACAGACCGCGTTCGATCGATTTGACGATCGCCTCGGGAGTAAGCTCGCGCGACAGCACTTCGATCCAACCGCGGCCGGGTTCGCTGTCGCGACTGGGAATGTTGTGGTAGTTGTGTGCGTCGTCGGTGGCCAGGCCGAACATCAGGGGCATGTGAAAAACCGCGATGCGCTGCGTCAGAATGATGTCCCAGATGCGCTCGGCGGAGGCATGCGTTTCATCCCCGTCGTTATAGACCAGCGGATGGCCGTTATAGACCTCGAACAGATTTTCGCCGCGGACCCGGGCCAGGTCTTCGGCGGTGATGGCGTAGAAAAAGTTCGGGTGATTGAGATGGATAATCATCGGCCGCCCCGTGCGGTCGCGCTGCGCGACGAGGGCGTCGGTGTTCCGCTGCATGACTTCGTAAAAACTGTCGCCCCTCATCGGGGGAATCGTTTCCTGGACGTTGGTCGCGTTCATATGGATGGGAATATTATTGTACTCGTCGCTGATTTCCTCTCCTTGAATCAGCAGAAACTTTCCATCGGTCGCGACTTTCGCGGCGATCTCGTCGAACATTTTCAGACGGATTTCCTGGACCCCGACTTGATTAGTCCGTGTTTCGACCCAATTTTGCGGAAATCGGGAACTCAATTTATCGAACGCCTTCTGTCCCCCCTTGTTTTCGATGACATTGATCCAGCGCTCCTTGCGCAGAAGCGTGTTATGGTCGCTGAACGACAGGAAGTCGTAGCCGTGTTCTTTGTACCACAGGGCAACCATTTCCGGATAATCGTCCCCGTCGCTCCACAGAGTGTGAGTATGGAGGTTGCCGCGATACCATCGGAAGACGCCGTCGGCCGCGAGAACCTGATCGGGAGAGAGGGCGTCGCTCTGCCAGCGGTCGAAGCAGAGAATCAGCCCAAAAGCCCCACAGGCCGCCAATGCGGCGAATAACTTGCGCGAGCGACGACGCATGAATTTACGGCCCAGAAAATCCAAGACGCCAGACGGAACCGGACGATTGTCGAGAAGTGTTGTTCCAGAATACAGTAAACGGGGATCATTGCAAGCCTTTCATGTCTTCCGTCAGGAGCCGACCGATTTCCGAAGGCATTCTCCCGAGCGCGGCACGCCTCTTGGCCCAGTTCTACGGTCTCCCCGCGAAACCGGGGCCGGTGGAGGACTGGAAGACATTGGTGCGCGTCGTGCTGGAGGTGGGACGATCGCCGCGGAAGCCCCGCGACTGGTCGTGGATCTCGGAGACTCCATTAAGAAATCCCGACGAAACGTGCTTGCACAGCGTGGCCGGCCTGGCCGAAGTTCTGGAGGCCGTTGATCAACCGGCAGCGAAGGCCCATTTACTGCACGCGCTGGCCGAATGGTGGCAACGGCGAATCGGTGATGTGTCCAATGCAACTGGCGCGTTCACGACTCGGTCCGTGGATTCGTGGCAGGATGATCTCAGGGCCATCCCCGGCGTCAATTGGGAGCTGGCAGATCGGATTTTGCTGTTCGTCGGCGGATGCACCGTCTATCCGCTCGATCGCGGCAGCATGCGAATAGCCGCGCGACACGGTTGGATGGAAATCTCGTCCGAGTACGACGACTGGCAGTCGTTTTTCACGACAGTCGCAAAGGAAACAGCGTTTGATCTGGGGCAACTTTCTCGCTGGAATTCAGGCGTGGCTCGAGACTTTTGCAAAGCGCAGCCCCACTGCGATGATTGCCCGCTGAAGTCGTTGCTGCCGGCTCGGGGCGTTGTTTCACTTGACGAATGCGAATAACGCGAGGCAGTAGCAAATGGTGCGCGGCTGCGCCGTGGCGCTAAACGGGTTCATGACGCGTCACGCTTCTATTTCTTGCTCGCGGCAGTCGTCGCCTTACTCGTCGAGCGTGATTCTTGCGCCTGCTTGGCCAGCATCACGTCGGTAAATCCTTTGAGGTCGGTCCAGAATGTTCCCTCGCCGGCATACAGCATTTGCAGTTGGATGTCGTCCGGCAAGCCGGATGCAAACACCCATTGATTGAACGCCGATCCCGACTTGAACGCGGCGACGGCCAGCTTGAACCGTCCCGCCCGCGCCTCTTCCATCAACTTTTTCGCATCGGCTTCGGCTTCGCCCAGCGTCACCGTCGCTTCGCGGTCGAGCTCGGCCGTCTCCTTGGCGATCGCGGCGACGAGCTTGAGCGTTTCGGCTCCGGCCTCGGCGGCTGTCTTGTCTCCCTCCGCCTTCTTTTCGGCCACCAGCTTTTCGGTTTCGACGCGAATGCGCTCCGATTCGAGCTCGACCATTTTTTCGGCTTCTCGCAATTTGGCTTCCGTCCTGGCCGTGAGCTGCTCCTGATCGCGAGTCAGCTTGAGTTCGTCGGCGACGTATTTCTTCTGGATCGGCAACCGTACTTCTTGCGGGATATAAATGTGGCGCACCAGTCCGTATTGCAGAACGACGCCGGTTTCCAGCAGCTTCTGCTCGAACTGCTGGGTGGTGACGTCCTGGAACTGCTCGCGCGTGTCGCCGACGAGCAGGTCGACCGCGCCGAGTTTCGATCCTTCATTGCGACAGATGCTTTCGATCAACGGGACGACGACCCGAGTTTCGACCGCTTCGAGATTGCCGCTGAACTCGACGACGTGCGGCGCCTCGTCGGGCATGATGCCCCAGATGGCCGTAAAATCCATGTGGATCGTAAAGCCATCTCTCGAGGGGAAGACGATCCCGCCGCCGGTCGAGGCCATGGTCGGCTCGCCGCTGGCGTCGAGCTCGGGATTTCCCTGGGCGTCCTGCTTGACAGGGCTCACGATCGTCTTTTCCCGATACCCGATTTCCACGATGTCGACTTTCTGTTCCCGCGGATTCATCGGGTAGAGTCCCGGCGGCAACACGTACGGCTGGATGCCCGCTTTGGCGCCGGTGAGAGGATTGTCGGTCTGGTTGGTGACGACCCCGACGAATCCGGTTTTGATCTCGACCCAACCCGAGTACTTCGTCTGAGTGCCGCTCTGCTCGATGTCGGTTCCGATGGTCTTGAACTTGTACGCATACGGATTGACGCGGTACCGCCCCGGTCCATAGACCTTGCGCAGCACCCCTTTGAAATCGGTTTTGCCGAGATCGCCGTCCACGAGAAACTGGTCGCTGGCGCCGCGCCCACCCGGTTCGGCTTCCGCGGCGGAGCGCTGGTGGAGGTCTTTTCCGACGAGGCTTGTGACGACGGCGACTTCGCCCGGCGCCACGACTTGATCCTTGACGATCTGGCATTCCCACCAGATCGGGCAATAGAAATGGCGTCCGGGACCGGGCATCTGCTCGATCACGCCGATCTCGCCGCGCTCCAGGCTGGCGAGTTGCCCATCCTGGGGCTTATTGCGAGTGCCGAACAGCAACGGTCCCTTATATTGCAAGAGCAGGCTCGATCCGACGGGAACCGAGATCCGATTGACCGTCCATTCGAAGGCTTCCCAGCCGACGGCGGCGGCCAAAACCAGTACGACAAGTCCCTTATAAGGCATGCGAACATTGGCAGCTTGCGACATGGTGGTGCTCCTTTATTCCGAGCTGCCGCTCGAAACCGCGGACGAGCCGGTCGTTTGGCTCGTTCGAGTTTTCGAGGCCGGTCTCGGGCCAGGATTGTTGAACGATTCGAAGATTTTCATGATCGGGCTGTCGGCCGTGTTGATCATGATATTGCGATAGGCCGAGGCGATTTTCTCGAACAGCACGTATTGGGCAAACAGGTCGCCTGAACCGTCGAAGGCGGCGACCGAGCGTTCCCAGCCTGCCGCTTCGGCTCTGTTTTTGAACTCGACGACTTGCGCGGCGCCCTGGCCTTTCGATTTGACCGCGGCAGCTTCATCTTTGGTCGCGGCGAGCCGGTATTCCGAAACGGCGAGTTTCTCGCGGGCTTTCGTGAGTGCGACCTCCTGTTCGCGGAGGGCCGTGGTCGTCACACGGATGACTTCCTGCTCGGCCTTCACCAATTCCTGCTTTTGCTTGACCAGCTCTTTTTCGATCGCCAGCTTCTCTTCTGACTTTTGCTGCAAAATCTCCTGCTGGTATTGTTCTTCCTGTTGCTTGGCGATTTCGCGGCTACGCACCGGCTTGGCGATTTGTTCGGGGGGATTGATCTTCGTAATCAACGCCTGGATGATCTCGATCCCCAGCGGATCGCACCGCGAGCTCATCGTCCGCTGGTATTCGTCCTGAAAGTGGGTGCGCGACGTCCCCTCGATGAAATCCTTTCCGGTGTTCTTGGAACCCTGCACGCGGCAGAAGGAGCGGGCCACCGGCAGGATCACCTTGCGGACGATTTCTTCGTCGATGCGGTCACCGTTCGCCTCTTCGTTGTAGAGCACGAAGACTTTGGCGGCCAATTCGGGATTCACCCGAAATTCGACAATGCTGTCGAGGCTCACCCAGAACCCGTCCTTCGACGGAAATCCCAAGTCGCGGCTCTCCGAGAGGTTGAACCGCTGATTGCGGCAATCGACCAGCTTGACCTGCCTTTCGTACGGGTTGAAATTGTACGTCCCCGGATTGAGAGTCTCATTCTCGACACCCCGAAAACCGGCTTTGACGAGCAGTTTCTGGTGCGTCTTGTCCGAGTCGTCCCAGTAATCTTCGGGGCGCGACGGAATTTTTCCCGCGCGATTGACGACGACCCCTTTGTACCCGGCCGGCACAATTTGCGGAGTGTGTTCTTCGACGTCGTACAGATACGGATTGATCGGATAGCGGCCGGGGAGCAGCACCCCCGGAACGATCCCCTTTTCGTTCTCCTGGTGGGCCAGAAATTCGCCATATGGCAAGTCGTCGCCGAAGAGCCTGATCTTCACGCCGATCGAACCATCGGCGATGACTCTCTGAGGTTTGATTTCCCAGGCCCAATTGTAGGGATCGTATTTGAAGAAATACCGGCCGACGTCGAGCACGTCCTTCTGCACTCCTTTGTAGTTGGCATCGGGCGCGACGACGTCGCAGTTCGAGAGGTCTTTGCCCGTCTTACTGACGAGAATGCCGACGTGATACGCCGGCACTTCTACCACGAATTGCGAGTAACAGATCCACAGAATTCCCAGGAGAAAAACCGCGAGAGCCGCGCCCCCGGCCAGAATCGGACCGAACTGCTTTTTGTATTCCCGGTCATCGATGAAAATTTCGCGGGGCATGTTGGTCTCTCCAAATTGTCAGAGTGATTCGCCGTCGCCTCTAAATGCCTCCCCCGGTGACAACGCACATTCCGCTCGTCGGATCACGGGGAGTTTGATCGTTTCCGGCAATTTCACCGAACCTACCCAAAGTCTCGGCGTTTTCTATTCAATGCAGGCCGTGGGGCCTTGTGGTTGACTGCGTTCGGAATCCCTGCCACTGCTTAACATCGCGGGTCGCTCTCTTGGGGCTTGTGGTGAACTGGGAAGACTGTAATTGGCGTTCCCGCGTGGAATAACCGCTAGATTCGGCTAAGTCCGCCGCGGTTTCCCCAGAATGCCTGATCGGGCAATTCTTTGTGTGCTGCCCGACCCTGACAGATCTCGATTGTGTAAAGAGGATGCTCGAACGCCAACGGATTGGCCTGTCTTTGCGACAAGGAAATCTGTCATGCGTTACGATCTGGTGGTGATTGGCAGCGGCCCCGCGGGTCAAAAAGGGGCGATCGCGGCCGCGAAGCTGAATAAGCGTGTAGCCATCATCGAGCGCAGCAAGCTCGGGCCGGGGGGCGTCTGCCTGCATTCCGGGACGATCCCTTCCAAGACGATGCGTGAGGCGATTCTGCATCTGACCGGTTTCCGCCAGCGCGACGTGTTTTGCGAGCGCTATCGCGAAAAACGCAAGATCACGATGCAGGACCTCAAGCGACAGATCGCGTATGTCGTCGAGCACGAAATGGACGTCATTCACGATCAACTCGATCGGAACGGCATCGATTTCTTCCGAGGCGAGGCTCGTTTCATCGGTCCGCATGAATTGACTGTGCAAGCCGACGAGGGATTGACCAACCTGGCGGCAGATCACTTTCTGGTGGCGTGCGGCACGCGGCCTGCGCGTCCGTCCAAGATCCCTTTCGACGGCAAGCGGGTGTTCGATTCCGATGAGATCCTGCACCTGGATTCGATTCCGCGGTCGCTGATCGTCGTGGGTGGCGGCGTGATCGGACTGGAATATGCCATCATGTTCGCGACGCTGGGAGTGCGTGTCACGGTCGTCGACGGTCGCGAACGGATGCTGGAATTTTGCGATCGCGAAATCGTTGATACGTTGCTGTTCCACGGACGGTCGCTGGGGATGGTGTTTCGGCTGGGAGAGGATGTGATCGGAGTCGAACATCTTGCGGGGGAACGCGTTGCCGTGCAGCTCGAAAGCGGTAAGCGCCTGATCGGCGACAGCGTGCTGTTTACCGCCGGCCGCGTCGGCGATACCGACAGTCTCAATCTGAAAGCCGCAGGCCTCGAACCCGACGATCGCGGCCGACTGTGGTGTGACGAAAACCATCGCACCTGGGTGCCGCACATCTATGGGTCTGGGGACGTCGTCGGTTTCCCCGCGTTGGCCAGCGTATCGATGGAGCAGGGCCGCCGTGCCGTGTGCCATGCCTTTGGCCGTCCGTTTCAGGGCTGCCAGCATATGCCGTACGGGCTGTACACGATCCCCGAGATTTCGATGGTCGGCAAAAGTGAGGAGCAGCTCACGAAGGAACGGGTGCCGTACGAAGTCGGCATCGCCAGATTCCGCGAAATCGCGCGCGGGCAGATCCTGGGAGACAAGCTGGGCATGCTCAAGATCCTGTTCCACCGGGCCAGCCGCAAGCTGCTGGGGGTGCATTGTGTGGGCGAAACGGCGACCGAGATCATTCACATCGGCCAGTCGGTGATGGCGTTCGATGGCACGATCGATTATTTCCGCGACACCGTGTTCAATTATCCGACAATGGCCGAGTGCTATAAGGTCGCCGCGTTCGACGGCCTGAATAAGCTAGGCTTCGACGGAGAGGCCGATCGCACCGACGATCTGGAACGCGCAGTGGCCGAAGAGGCCCTCGATCTCCAGCAGGCGACGGCTGAGATGGTCGCGGTGTAGTCGGCGGCTGTGGCAGAGTCAGAGCGCGAACCAAGTTGGACGTCGAGCGAGTCAGCCTCATACGATGTGTATTTTGGGGCGGCTCACGCCGAACGCCATCGATGGCCCTGACCGAACGGCCCATACGCACACGACACATGGATCACCTCCCTGTTCTCCATGACCCGGAACAATGATGCCCAAATTGTAGATCGCGGCGTCGAACGGGGATAGATCGGACTGCAGCGCGCGAATGCCGCGAGAATCGGCTTGGCAAGCCTACAAACTGGGCAGAAATCCGAATTCCAAACCTCGCGAAGGCCCGCGGCACGCGACCGTCCGCAGTGACCCAAACATCATAATTTGGGTCCAAAACACGCGTTTTCGAGCCTGTTTTGATGCCTTGCGCCAAAGATTCCGCCGGGCGGCACATGACGTGCTTCAAACAAGTGTCAATGAGGGAACTGGCCCTCCGACCACGGCTCGTCTGTCGCGACGAATGTCGCTCGTTGTGTTCGCCAGCGCGAACCTTCGCGGCGGATAAGCGGGCATCTTGCCCCGCTGGAGTACGATGATTCCACAAACCGAAACTGGACAAAAGACCGTCGTTGTCATTGGCAACGGCATGGTGGGTCACAAGTTCTGCGAACGGCTGATCGAACGCGATGGCGATCGGCAATATCGGATCGTCACTTTTTGTGAAGAGCCGCGCGCCGCCTACGACCGGGTCGGATTGACTTCGTTCTTCGCCAGCCGCAATGCCAAAGCGCTGATGCTCGCCAATGTCGATTGGTATCGCGAGCAGGGGATTGAGCTGTACATCGGCGACCGGGCCAGCGTCATAGATCGCGAACGCCGAGTCGTGACGTCAGGCAAGGGGCGGCAAATCGGCTACGACTATGTTGTGCTTGCCACGGGGTCGTTCCCCTTCGTGCCCCCCGTACCGGGCATCGATAAGCTGGGCGTCTTCCTGTATCGCACGATCGACGACCTGGAGCGCATTCTGGCGTACGCGCAAAAGGTCAAGCGGGCGGCCGTCATCGGCGGGGGCCTCTTGGGTCTCGAAGCCGCCAAAGCGACGCTCGACTTGGGGCTGGAAACGCACGTCATCGAATTCGCTCCGCGACTCATGCCCCGCCAGGTGGATGACGCCGGCTCACGGCTGCTCGTGCGGAAAATCGAATCGCTGGGAGTCAAAGTTCACCTCGGGAAATCGACCAAAGAGATCCTCGGCGAGCGCGAAGTCGAGAAGATGGTGTTTACCGACGGCAGCGAACTGGACGTGGGGATGATTCTGGTTTCCGCCGGAATCCGCCCGCGAGACGACCTGGCCCGCCAGAGTGGGCTGAAGGTCGGAGAGCGTGGGGGTGTGGTCGTCGACGATCTGTTGCAGACCAGCGACAAACGCGTGTTCGCCATCGGAGAAGTGGCGCTGCACGGCACCATGGTGTATGGCCTGGTCGCGCCCGGTTACGACATGGCCGACATTCTGGCGACGAACCTGTGCGGCGGAAACAGGCAATTCACCGGCGCCGACCTGTCCACCAAGCTCAAGCTGATGGGAGTCGACGTCGCCAGCTTCGGGGATTACGAAGCTCCCCCCGAGCGGGCGCGGCCATTGCTGTACGACGATCCGTTCGAAGGGGTTTACAAGAAACTGCTGTTCAGCCCCGACGGCTCCAAACTCGTGGGCGGCGTGCTCGTCGGCGATGCCGGCGATTACTCCCTGCTGTCTTCGCTGGCCAAAAGCGG
>DASYAR010000154.1:0-2847 GCA_036501235.1 Planctomycetaceae bacterium | reverse complement strand
CGCGTGAAAGCCGAGATCTCCAAGGTGATCGTCGGCCACGACGAGATCCTGCACGGGGTGCTGACCTGCCTGTTCGTGGGGGGCCATGCCCTGCTGGAGGGCGTGCCCGGCCTGGGCAAGACGCTGCTGGTGCGCACCCTTGCCGATGCGGTCGAGCTGGACTTCAACCGCATCCAGTTCACGCCCGACCTGATGCCGGCCGACATCATCGGGACGAACGTGGTGATGGAAGGCCCCGACGGCAAGCGGTTCTTCAATTTCCAGCGCGGGCCGATCTTCTCGCAGATCGTACTGGCGGACGAGATCAACCGGGCGACCCCCAAGACGCAGTCGGCCTTGCTCGAGGCGATGCAGGAGCATTCGGTCACGGTGGGCGGGACGATCCACCGGCTCCAGGAGCCGTTCTTCGTCATGGCCACGCAGAACCCGATCGAGCAGGAGGGCACCTATCCGCTGCCGGAAGCCCAACTGGACCGATTTTTCTTCAAGCTGATCGTCACCTATTCAGGCCGCGAGGAAATGGCGACGATCCTCGACCGGACCACGCGGAACGAATGGCCGCAAGCCGAGCGCGTGATGACGGGCGAGGAAATTCAGACCTGGCAGGCGTTGGTCCGGGAAGTGTTGGTCGCCCCGCCGGTGCAGGATTACGCCATTCGGCTGGTGATGGCGACGCACCCGCAAGGCGAATTCGCAACCGCGGACACCAACCGGTTTTTCCGCTTCGGGGCCAGCCCGCGCGGCGCGCAAGCCGTGGTCCTGGCGGCCAAGGTCCGGGCGTTGCTCCAGGGACGATTCAACGTCAGCTTCGAGGACATCCGATCGGTTTATTTGCCGGCGCTGCGCCATCGAGTTCTGATGAACTTCGAGGCGCAGGCGGAAAACATTCCGTCCGATCAGGTCCTGGCTTCGATCTTGAACGACGTTAAGGAGAAGGCGCCCGAGGGTCCTGTTGTGCGCTGAGTTGAGGTCGCCGAGGATATCACCGGAAAGAGCCTGAACGCCATAGGTGGCGATAAGCGGCGGGGCAGAGGTTGGCCATGACCGAGCGAAGCTGTCCGCATTGCGGGGTTGCACTTCCACGGCCCACGGATGCGTTTTGCCCGGAGTGCCGAACCGAACTGGACGAAACCCCTACGCGAGACCTCCAACAACATGAAGGTCAATCCTTGGTGCGGATTTCGAGGCGCGGGGCCGCTGGCGAAGCCCTTCACACTTGGGCGATGGTGAAACTCTGGGCCATTCTGCTGGCCGTCTTGGGAGTGATGGTCATTGAGGCCATCGAAGGAACCCTATCTCTGACACTTGCCCTTTGGGGATCTGTCGCCGTGGTCGTTTTTGCAGAGTCGATTCGTCGTTATCTTAAAGGGACAAAGAAAAAGTCCATCCCACATGGGCCAGGTCCCGAAGATTCAATCCGATTTACCGAGCGGCGGTGAGGGGCTAAGGGTCGGCGGAATCGAGCGGACTGCCAATAAGTGAATCGATCGATAGGACACGCCAAATGCCCGAAACGCTTGACAGCCCTTTGCTCGAACCCAAGTTCCTGGCCCGGCTCGAACAACTCGAGCTCGTCTCGCGAAAGATCTTTGTCGGCCGGATGAAAGGCGAGCGGCTGTCGAAGCGCAAAGGCCAGTCGGTGGAATTCGCCGATTACAAGAACTACGTCGTCGGCGATGATTTGCGGCATCTCGATTGGAACCTGTTCGCACGCCTGGACCGGTTATTCATTCGGCTGTTCCTCGAAGAAGAAGATCTGCACGTCTACCTGTTGATCGACAGCAGCCTGTCGATGGACTTCGGCAGTCCGACCAAGCTGCGGTTCGCGAAGCAATTCGTCGCGGCGCTCGGGTTCATTGGCTTGGTCAATCAAGATCGCGTCGTGGTCGAGGCGTTTAATGATGAATTGACGCAAACGACGCCGGCACTACGAGGCCGCAAGAGCCTCTGGCGGCTCATCGAATTCCTGAACGGAGTCCAGCCGGCCGGTTCGAGCGATTTGACCAAGGCAATGCGGAGCTTCAGCCTCCGCGCATCGGGCAAAGGCGTCGTGGTCGTGATCGGCGATTTCATGGACAAAGGCGGCTACGAGGAAGCGCTTCGCTATCTCGTTGCCCGGCAAATGGACGTGTACGTTGTGCAGGTGCTATCGCCGGAGGAAATCGATCCCGAAGTCGCCGGCGACCTCAAGCTCGTGGATGTCGAGGACCAGGATGTCGCCGAAATCACGGTCAGCCGGGCGCTCCTGAAACGATACAAGGACAATCTCGCCGCCTATCGGGCGCAGCTTTATGAATTCTGCACCCGCCGCGGCGTCGCCTGCCTGTTCACGAGCACGCAGGTGCCGTTCGAGACGCTGGTGCTGACGTACCTTCGGCAACGCGGGTTGGTGCGCTGAGGTCCGCGTTTGGTGATTATGGCGTTCTGAGTTGGGCGCTACAGGAGAAAAGGTCGTGAAAACAGATCAACGACCCAAAGTGATCGCTCTCGACGGCGACAACCTTCACCTGTGGCCAGCGTTTCAAAAGCTTCTTGACCACGGGAAGATAAAAGTCGATCGAAAAGGCCGCCTGCGATACTCGCACGGCGCACCAGTTGGCAAACTAATCCTGGTGGCGATCAACAAGGATGGCGATCCAGTTTACCACGAATCCGCCGAAGAGTGGTTCGACCCTGATAGCCAGACGGCTCGCGAGTTTTTTTGGCCGGATTGAGTCTCGTCGGTGGGTCTCGCCGCTGCGCGGTTCGACCCACCCTACATTTGGGATAAGGTGCGATGATTCGTTTTCTAAAGCGATCCTGGTTCGGCCTGTCGCTGGCGGGGCTATTGGTGCTGGCCTTGCCGGC
>DASYAR010000153.1:0-25061 GCA_036501235.1 Planctomycetaceae bacterium | reverse complement strand
GGAATCCTCGTCATCGCGGTGCCGAACCTCGAAAGCTGGCAGGCTCGCGTGTGCCGTTATGACTGGTTTCACCTCGATCTGCCCCGGCATTATGTGCACTGCTCAGCCAGTTGGCTGATTAAGACTTTGTCGGAGCGGGGTCTCCGGATTGTCGAGGTCAATCATTTTTCTGCCGAGCAGAACATTTACGGTTGGATTCAGGGTTTGTTGAATTGCGCGGGGCTGAAATCGAATCTGCTATACGACATGCTCAGGCAGCCGAACGCGCGCGACACCGAACGTCCGTGGTCGAAATATCCGATCCAGGCCCTCCTCTCGCTGGCAGGCGCCGTGGCGCTCTTGCCGTTGGCATCCGCCGCAATGCTGGCCGAGGCGCTCTTTCGGCGCGGAGGCACGGTCGAGTTTTACGCCGAGAAACCGCCACGGAGGTCGAAATCCGGCGAATGACTGAAATCATCAAAGGCCGACGAAGAACATGCAACCATAGACGACGCACGCGAATCACCGGATGTCGGAACCAACTTCAAATCAGCAGCCGTCACTCCGTGCGGCGATATTTCGGGAGTTGCCTTGCGCCGCGTTGCTGGCGGCCGCATTCGCACTGTTCGCTTGCTTGAGCTGGCGCACCTGGCCCGACATTCTCGTCGATTTCGGCCAGGAACTGTACGTCCCGTGGCGGTTGTCGACCGGAGAGGTGCTGTATCGCGACATCGCCTGGGTCACTGGGCCGCTGTCCCAGTACGCCAACTCACTGCTATTCCGGCTGTTCGGCGTTTCGCTGTCGACGCTGATCGTTTCCAACCTGGCAGTGCTCACGGCGATCATGGCGATGTTGTACGTGCTGTTCCGACAGTGTGGCACGCGCTGGTCGGCGACGTTTGTCGGGCTGTTTTTCTTGGCTGTGTTCGCGTTCAGTCAGTACAACCTGATTGGCAACTACAATTACGTCTGCCCTTATCGGCACGACGTCACGCACGGACTTGCGCTGGGGCTCGTCAACCTGCTGTGTGTGGCCCGTTTCGGCCGTACCAAACGGGCTCGCTGGCTTGTGGCGGCCGGGATTTGTCTCGGTCTGCTGGCGCTGGCCAAAATCGAGATGGTTCTGGCGGCATTTCTGACGATTGCCGCGGCGCTGCCGCTATTTGCCTGCCAAACGACCGCCAGGGCTCGCCACGAGAACACGCCCATGTCGCAATCTGCCGGGCTGCGCCTGCTGATATCGATCGGCGACATGGCTCGTTGGTCGGGGATTGTGGCAGCTTCCGCCGTCGTTCCCCTGGGAATTGCCGTTGCCTCATTGGCGGGCCCGCTGGGGTGGTCTGCGTCGCTGGGGCAGATTTTCGTGCAGTATCGATTGGCGCTCGCGCCCGACTTATCGGCCGGGTCCGGGTTCTATCGGAATGTGTCAGGTTCCAATCGTGTTGCTGAAAACCTGATTAACATGTCATTCGTGACAGTCGTCGTACTGGCGGTCGTCGTCACTGGCTATGTGGTGGAAATAATTTTCGGCCGCGTGAAACGCGCCAAGGTTTGGGGCGTCGTGATCGGGGTCGTCGCCTTCTACAGCAGTTCGCTTGTCATACTGCCGAATGAGTGGCAGACCGCGCCGGCGTGCTTGCCGCTGCTGCTGGTTCCAGTGATCCTGCTGTCATTGCGCCGCGCCTTTCGCGAAATCGACGGAGACAGACCAGCCAGCGTCCTTTTTCTGACGGCAATTTTCGGCGCCAGCTTGTTGCTCAAGATCTTGTTGCACGTGCGGTGGAGTCACTATGGATGTGTGCTGGCTGCGCCGGGAACTCTCGTCCTGATTCACGTCTTACAGCACACGATTCCGACCTGGCTGAAAAAGTACAAACGGACCGGGTGGTGCTACCAGGCCGTCACGGTCGGCCTGATGACGGCATGCGCTCTGTCGCTCGTTTTCAATTGGGTTCTGATTGACGAGAGAAAGACCGCCATCGTCGGCGCGGAGAGCGATGGGTTCTATGCCGATCCGTTGCAGGATGGGCGAACCGTGCCGACGGTGAATACCCTGGCTTTTTTGCGAGAACGCCTCGGCCCTGACGACACGCTGATCGTCTTTCCCAATGGCGTCATGCTGAACTACCTGCTGCGAGCCCGCAATCCCACGCCTTACATCATGTTCAGCCCCTGGGAATCCGACGTGCATGGCGGCGAAGATCGCGTCGCCGATGCCGTCATTGGCGCGGCGCCCGACTATGCCGTAATCCTGACCATGGACCTGACGATTCATGGCCGCGGCAATTTCGGAGACCCGGAATTCGGCGGGAGGATACGCAGATTTTTGGATGAACAGTACGAGGTCGTCAATCACGAGTGGTCGGACACGGGAGTCGATGGACCATTTGTGGCGGCAGTCTTCAAGCGACGTTCGAAAAACTGATCGATCGGCGCTCGGCTTTGCGGCCCTCCTGATCGCATTCCAACCACTGCTTCGGGTCCATCGGTTCGGCTCAAACCATCATCGATGGCATCGAGCGGAAGTAGGATGAACGAGCCACTACAACATAAACAATTGTGACTCAAGTCTTTCTGACGAACGGATCGCGGCGCGCCCGGATTGGCACGGTCATTGCCTGATTGACAGTTCAGGAACGGCCTCTGTTCCCAGATCGACGAGCTATTTTCAGCGTCCGTGTCCAGGAATCCTTGAACAGCGAGCGGCGTTCACACCTGATGTATGGTCGTATTAACGATTCGCGGATCCGGCATTTCTGTGGAGAGGCAATCATGCTCGATGACGATCAACCTGAAACGCCGACGTACAGACTTCGTCTCTGGACTTACGGGGAAGCGGTCGATGCAATTCCTTATTTGTGCGCAGTCCTCAAATCGCTTCGCGACGCCTGGTTGAAATGGGGGCAGGTACGTGAAACTCTCCGGCGCTTGGGCGGCGCTTCGGGTCGGCTGAACCGAGCGGCATTGATCCGACGAGAAGAGGCCAATCTTGACGCAAATCGCGCTGAGGCGGAATTCGAAGAGATCTTGCAGGAGCTGATCTCTTTGGACATCGCCTGCCTTGATCCGACTCAAGGCCAGGCACTGATCCCGTTTCAACAGGATGGTCTGCTCGCCTGGTTCGTCTTTGATCTTTTTGCCGTACAGCACGTGAACGCCTGGCGGTTTCACTCCGATCCGATCGAAGTGCAGCGTCCGTTGACAGGGGTCCAGCGGCTGCGCGTCTTGTCGCCAACCCACAACGATTGAGGCGCGCGGCGTTCAGGAGGGGCGGACGTTTGTTGAATGTGGGTTCGATCGGCTAGGATGTATGTTGGTCGGCGGCCGCTGTGTCGGTTCCGATGCCCCCGTCGTGACATTGACGAATCTAAATCACATGATCTTTCGGTTCCACGCTGCGAACCTGTTGCTGGCAGCGGCGATATTGTTGCAGCCGGCAGCGGTGTCTGCCCAATCGACGCGCTTTGCCGCACAGTTCGCCAGCGGTAAGCGGATGACCGGCGCCGAGATCCGTAATTGGCACGAGAGCCAGGCCGAGCCGCAACTCGACAGTGTCAAGCTGTTCGCTCCGGACGACCGCATCCAGTGGATCGAAGATACGTCCATTGCTCCCGCGGCTGATCCGCCGGCATGCGTCGAATTCTTCGGCGGCGACCGCCTGCCCGGCCGGGTTACGGAATTCCATAGCGGCAGCGGCTCGCTTTTTCGCAAGACGCCCCCATGCGTCATCGTCGTTCCCGCCGCTGGGGTCGATTGGCCCGAAACTCGCCGAGTCGAGGGAATCCCCGTGATGGCCCGCTGGTTGCGACGCGTTGTCTGGCACAAGCGAGACGACAGCCGCTACCGACCGGGCACGCTCTTTTATCTCGACGGCCGCCAGATCGAATTCCGCAGCGTGAGGTGGCTGAAAACCGCCGTCCGCCTTCTGATCGACCAGGAGACGCGTGAAGTTCCATTCGGACAAATCGCCGAGCTTCATCTTCCGCGACTCGATCCCTGGGATGCCTGGTTCCATCAACTTGCGGCACTGGCCCCCGATCTGTCAGGCTGGCTGATGCAGGCTGAAACGGGCGAAGGACTGCGGGTCACGACTTCGCTGAAGCGCCTCTTTCCGACTTTTCGGGGGGATGGCGGAAATCCGGATCACTGGTTTCAGGGAGTACAGCCCGCGTGGAGCGTCGAAACATTGTGGTTGAAGCATCGGACGATTCGCACGCGTCGATTTTTCGCGCCACACGAGGTTCCCTTGTCGGCGATCGAGCCGTTACGGTCCGTGATCCGATCGAGCCTGTCGGCGGGTTGGACGTGGCAACTCGATCGCAACATTCACGCGGTCCCGTTGCGGTGCGCCGATCAAGCCTGGGGTTGGGGACTGGGGGTGCACGCCTATAGTGCGCTCACCTACGATCTCCCGATTTGCATTCGCACGTTTCGCACGCAGTACGGACTGGATGCGGGCGTCGGCGCCGGCGGCTGCGTGCGTGCATCGATCATCGCCGGTCCGCCGGCAGGGCTGGTCATTCATCGCAGCGGGCACGTGATCGGATCCGAAAAATCGTACGACAGCGGCTCGCTCGGCATTCCCGGAGCAAAGCAGCTCACGCTGTTGGTCGACCCGGCGCAAGATGATCGCCCCGCCGGCGCCGATCCCTTTGAGATTCGCGATTCGTTCGTCTGGTTGCAGCCTATCCTCGAGCTCGATCTGGAGCCGCTCCGCGCAGAAATCGAACGGCGTGTGGATTCCTCGGTGTGGGGCTGGTCGGGCTGGGTCGTCGCGAATCCGGGCTCGAAACCGTGCATTGTTTCCGACGCCTGGAGCCCGCGCCCCGCGCCCGGTACGCGCTTGCGCGTCGAAGTGGCGCCCCGCGAAAGTTTCGTGGCAATCTCGCGAAAGCTCGAGATCCGGGAGCCCGACCGATTTCTCGCGCTGGTGGTCAGTCGGCTCGACAAAGACACCGCGCCGTCGCGGATTCAAGTTCGGCTGGCGGGCCGGGCTGCCGCCGAATTCGACGTGCCCGTTCACTCGTCCGCGGTCGACCCCGATCCGCTGCTGATCCCAGTCGAGCGTTTTCGTGGCCAGACAATCGAAGTCGGACTCGTCCAGTTCGCGCAAGCTCCGACTTCGCGAATCGAATGGCGCGGCATCGGTCTGGTGCAGAGCGATCCCATCGTGCTGGAAGTCTTCGAAGACAGCCTGGCGCTGATGAAAAACCTCACCACAGGCAGCGGAACGGCGATATTCGACGCGCGCGAAAAATACTCGGGGTCGGCCAGCCTGCGCGTCGCCAACGACGAGCGAGGCAACCCGGCGATCGCTGGATTGAACGTGCCGATCCGCGGCGAGCCAAATCCTGGCGAGTACCGCTACCTGCGATTTGCGTGGAAGAAGCGCGGGGGCAAGCAGATCGGCCTGCATCTGGCTCGCGCCGGCGGATTCGCGCCGGCCGCCGAGACGAATCCGCGGGAGTCGCTGCGTTACCATGTCGGCCGGGGAATGGAGAAGGATTATGGGAAGTCAGTCCAGTTTCGCGATCATCCTCCGGATCAGTGGGAAGTCGTGACGCGTGACCTGGGGGCCGACTTTGGTGCATTCGACATGACGGGCCTGCGCTTCGTCTGCGGCGATGGAGAATCTGCCTGGTTCGACCACATCTATCTGGGCCGCGCTCCGCACGAGATCGATCGGGTGACGTCTCGATTGAACAATCCTCCGCCGAATGTCCTGAACGGCTTGCCCCCCGACGTGAAGGCCAACGTCGACTTGATCGCCATCGACCCGGCTCGATTCGGCGAAGCTTTGGGCGAAGTCGCCCCGCAGTTTTCGGCCTTGGCTTCGGAGCAGGGAGTCTGGCTCTTCAAGACATATCAGGGGAAACAGAAAGTGGTCCGCACTCATCCTCCTGCGCAAGGCCAGCCCTGCATTCTGCGGGCTCCCGTCACGATTCCGGCCGGGAAATGCGCTGAATTGCGGCTGACGGTGGCACATCATCCTCAGGGCGACTGGCAACTCGTCGTGCTGGCCAACGGAGAGCGGCTTCACGATTCCCTGGTGTCCGCCGAGACGACGAAAGACGGCTGGGCCGATTTCACGATCGACCTGTCGCGGTTCGCAGGGCACAACGTGATCCTGGAAGTTCACAACCACCCGAACAACTGGGCCAACGAATTCGCCTATTGGAGCAAGGCCGAGGTGGTATTTCCGTGATGCAGTCCACCCCCTCCGTGAGACGATCGCTTAAAGGGGTGGCCCGTCGCTCAGGGTAGCAGGCACACTCCGTGTACCTTTTTTTTCATTTTTTTCGAGTTTCTCATTCCCAAGCTCCGCTTGGGAACGCCATTTCGGAAGCTCTGCTTCCCGTTGGCTGGCAAGAATCGAAACGTCGCCTGAGGAGATCCGAAGTGCTGCAATCAGGATGCAAATTCGCGTAGAGCTTCGAACGACATACGACGGCACACGCAGTGTGCCTGCTACTCTGAGTATCATCGAGTCCGTTTGTTGAGCGGAGCTTGAACTAATACCCCACCGCCGTTCCTCCTTTGCGGCGGTCGCTGGCACCCTGCACCTGGCCATCTTTCGTCCGCGCGGCCGCCTGTACAACGGCAGAATCGCTACGGGTCCGAACCTTGTGCCCCAGCCGTTCCAGCTCCGCTGCCGGGAGTTGCGACGTTTCGATTTCCAGCACATCGGGCGACCATTGATGATGGATCCGCGGGGCGTTCACTGCCGCGGCAGCCGGCTGACCGAAACGCATCATCTGGAACAGCACCTGGGCCGTAGCCGTGATGATCCGCGGGCCACCCGACGCTCCGACGACGAACTCGGCCTTCCCCTCGCGCACGGCGATCGTGGGAGTCATGCTTGAGAGGGGCCGCTTCCCCGGTTCGATTGAATTGGCTTCGCTCTGGATCAGGCCGAAGGCGTTCGGCGTTCCCGGCAGCGACGTGAAGTCGTCCATCTCGTTGTTGAGAACGACGCCGAACCGGGGCTCGACGACGTAGCTGCCGAAATACGTGTTGATCGTCTCGGTGCACGCCACGGCATTGCCGGCCGTATCGAGAATTGAAAAGTGCGTGGTCCCTCCGTCGTCGGGCGTCGTGAATCGGCCGTACGTTTCCGGCGTCTGCGTGCGTTCGAGGTCGATCCGGCCGGCGAGCCGTTCGGCGTAGTCGCGACTTGTCAGCCGCCCCACGGGCACCTTGACGAAATCCCCATCCCCCAGAAATGCGGCCCGATCGGCAAAAGCGTGCTTGAACGATTCGGCCAGGACGTGCAAATAGAGTGGCGAATCAGCGGCCAACTTATCCAGCATCGCCTGCGGAAATCGAGCTGCCGCTGCCGACAGTAGATTGATCGTTTCCAGCAGCGCCACACCACCGCTCGACGGCGGGGGCATCGTGAGGATCGCGTATTCTCCGATCTTGCCCTGCAACGGCTCACGAACGACCGGTTTCATCGCTGCCAGGTCATCCAACGTCATGAGCCCGCCACAGCGCCGCGTCTCGGCGACGAGAGCCTGGCCGACTTCGCCTTTGTAAAACCCATCGGCTCCTTGCTCAGCGATGCGTTCCAGAACTTTTCCCAGGGGAGAAAAGAAGCGATCTCCTTCTTTCCACGGCTTGCCGCCGTTGACGTACAGCCGGTGTAATGCCGTGAATTCGTCACGATAGGCGGGTTGCGCGGCGAAGTCCTGGAGCACGTCGCCTTGGACGAATCGATCGTGGCCGTCGATGGGGACTCCGTCGCGGCACAGGCGGATCGCCGGCGCCAGCACCTTTTTCAGGTCGAGAGTCCCGTATTCGCGCAAAGCGAAACACAAACCGGCGACGTGTCCCGGCACGGCGACGGCCAGGCCACCATGTTCGCTGGCGTCGTGCCGCACTTTTTTCGGATCGCGTGGATCGAGATACATGTCGCGCGTGGCTTGGGCCGGCGCGCGCTCACGGTAGTCGAGGGCGATCGCCCGCCGGCTCTGAGCATCCCAGATAACCATGAACCCGCCGCCGCCGATGCCGCTGGAGGCCGGGCGGACGACCGACAGCGCAAATCCCGTCGCCACGGCTGCGTCGACGACGTTTCCCCCCTGCTTGAGAATCTCCAATCCCGCCTCGCTGGCCGCCACATGGTCTGCTGCGACGACGGCGTGAGCGTACGATTCGTGGGCCTGCGCCGTCGCGCGAGTCGGCTGAAGTACTGCGAGACCGGCCAGCGCGGCGGCAAGCGGAATTCCACGGCGGATGAATTCGCAAGGACTCATACGGCATTCCAGTCGCACTCGAACTTATCGATTCAGTCTCAGGCCGGATTCCGTCACCTGGAACGGAACGATCGCGTCATCGCACGCGCTGCCGCGGTGTTTGGCGACATGCAGGGCCCGGCACATCTTCGAACCGTCGCGGGTCTTGCCCATCAGGATGATCGTGTTCGCGTTCGACAGCACGTCGCCGCTGTCGAGCGGCCGCCCCAGCAAATCATCGAGCATCACCTCTCGCGTCGTATACAGCAACAAGCAGCCGATTTGCTTGTGATCATACAGGTGAGCGGCCACCTCGGACGCATGTGCCCGAAAATGCTCGCGGAACAGGTCGCGGGCCACCCAGTCGGCATCTTTGTGCAGGATCTGGTGATAGATGTATTCGAACAGGTCGAACTGAAACGATTCGCTCGGCTTGTCGGTCGGCTCGACGCCGTCGATAACGCACCGCCGCACCCCATGCACGAAGTTGCCGTAGAAAAACCAGATCGCCAGTTGCAGCTTCTTGACCAACTCCAGCTTCCAGGCTTTCCAGTCGTCATATTCGAGGTCGTGGCGGGTGACGCGGCGGCCCGTACGTTCGAAAATGTGCAGATAATCGCGGCGGGCTAGTTGGCGCTGCCAGACCTGCGTCGGATCGACCGGATCCATTCCCGATTGCTGAGTCACAATCCAGTCGAACAGGCGCTTGGCGTAGGCGTCCTGGTTTTGCGAATCGCCGCGCGACGTCATGTCAAAAATGATGCCCCGCTCCGACTCTTGCCGCGTTCCCGCGTCGGCAAAATGCAGCCCCAGTTGCGTCTTGCCGATGCCGGTGGCCCCCGCGACGACTGTGAGTGTCCCGGGCAGCAGGCCACCCCCGAGGAGTTCGTCGAGATCGGGGATTCCTGTGGAATGCCGGCCGGTCGCAGTCATCGCGCGCAGAATTCCTTCGTAATCCAGTTTGTCGTTAAAGAAAGTCGTTGTGAAAACGAATCAAATCGTCAGCCAGCGGTCACGGGCCACGACGTCCCAGCGATCGACCAACTTGCCCTGCGAGACGACGTACACCTGCTTGTGCAGCGCGACTGACGGGCAGATGTGCCGCGGAATCGCCAGCAGCTCGTCCCCCGGCTGGAATTCGCCCGCACGCGACGTGCGCACCACCAGGTGCTCTTCATTTTGCAGGACCTGCTCGGCATCCGGAAGATCGGGCAAGGTCAGCCGCTTGCCGGCCGGCGGGTCGGATGCCACGGCTTTATATCCCAGGTCCAGAGTAATCCGGTCGGCGGTGGGCCGGCTTATGACCCGCGTCAAGATGGCCGTCGCCGGCTTGAATACCAGGTCCGTAAACGTCTCGCTGTAACCCGCGTCATTGAAGATGCACGTTCCGGGGCTCAGCTCAATTGCCGGGTCGTGTTTCTCGGCATAGATCGGAAACGACCCTGTGCCTCCGCAGACGATCCGGGGCACCTTGAGTCCGGAGCGCTGGATCTCGTCCCGCAAGGCGGCCACCCGCTCCCATTCGGAATTCACAGCGGCCGCACGTTCTTCTCGCGACTTCTGGTGCTGGTGACCGTCGTAGACGTGGAGCCCGCCGGCCCGCAGTCCGGGCGTGTTGGCGATCGCCTGATACAGTTCTTGGGCCTGCGGTCCTGCCGGAATTCCAGTGCGATGCTGGCCGACATCCACGTCGAGCAACACTTCCACCGTTTTTCCCGCCGCCGACAGTGCCTGTCCCAATGCCGCAATCGGTTTGGGATGATCGGCCTGCACTTGGAACGAGACCTGCGGGAACTTCTTGACGAACTCCACCGCTCGCGTGATATTCGGGCCAACGACGTTATACGACAGCAGAATGTCGAGAGCGCCCGCCGTGGCGAGCATTTCCGCCTCTGCGAATGTTGCACATTTGTGCTTCGCAATGCCGCGGGCCAGCTCGATTCTCGTCACTTGCGGCATCTTGTGCGTTTTGCAATGCGGGCGCAGTCGCGATGGGGAGCCGGCGATCCGAATCATGGAATCGAGGTTGGTTTCGAACAACTCGCGAAACACGATCAGGGCTGGCGAGATGATCTCTCGAGTCTCTTCGATCCGATAGCACGCATCCATTGCCTGGCGGCTCCCTGCTGAGTCGAATAACGCGGCCCCATCGGCCGCTGGCTCATTATGGGAATTGCCGCGGGAGCGGGCAAGGATGGCCCGTAACGAGTTCCGCGCTGGAGTTCCGCCTTCAGGCGGTCGACATCACCGCGTGGGCTCCGGCCGGCGCGCCAGCTATTCATCTTCGTCCGCGTCGGCGTTAACCTGCTGAGCGTAATTCGGTTCGCACACGTGCCGTCCGATCCAATCGGCATGCTCTTTCTCATAACAGCGCAGATAAGGGTCGCGGCACGTCGAACACGGACCAGGCAGGCAACACCAGAATGGTCCTGGTGGATGATAGCAGGGTGACGATGAGCCGTCATAGGCATAGCCCATACAGTTCAAGGGCGGCTTGCACTGCTTGCATGCCGAATTGCAGCAGCAACCGGAAGCGAATGCCAAGAGCAGGAACGGTAGCAATAAACGGCGCATGACTCTGCCCCCCCGGACAAATCAATCGTAGCGGTTGCCGCGAGAAAACCATATTTTCCGGTCCTCTTATCTGGATTTATCGGACCGAGGGAATGCCGTGCTTGATGCCTGTCCGAGATTTAACAAATCTGCCGTTCGTGCCGGAATTAGGAGACATTTCTCCGGGTTTCGCCGGTCATTATGGCGTTGGAATCGTTGTAATCAGAACAGATTGACAGGCAAATGTTTAGGGCGAGATCGTTGAATTGCTGTAATGGAAGTGCCGTCTGGTCGTGTTATGGGTAAAGAATCTGGATAGAGAAACTGGCAATTTTGCGCAAAATCTTATTGACTTCACGATCCACTCCAACTTAAATACCGAGTTGAGTACACTTTGGGCCGTTCGTCGGATACTGCGCGCAGTCGCACTCAATATTGAGGAATGCGTGCCGGCATTTGGCCTCTTTGAGGTTGCGTTCCGGACGAACCCGCCGCTCGGCGATTCTTTTGTTCTGCTTTTCAGTCCCATTTGCGCCTTTTTTGGCCAGTTTTTATAGGAGGATCTTGATGTCAGGCGTTCCAACACTTCGAAAGAAGAAGCTGGGTTTCACACTGATTGAACTCTTGGTCGTGATCGCCATCATCGCCGTCCTAGTGGCATTGCTGCTACCCGCCGTCCAGCAGGCGCGCGAGGCGGCACGGCGCTCGGCCTGCAAGAATAACCTCAAGCAGTTCGGATTGGCGATCGCGAATTATCACGATTCGGCAAGGATCGTCCCACAAGCCTATTACTTTCCGTTTTCGCTTACCAATGGGGGCACGGGGGCATACTGCGATGGTTGTACCGACTGGCGTGGGTACAGCGCTCAGGTGATGTTATTGCCGCAGATGGACCAAGCACCGCTTTATAACCAGTTCAATTTCCAGGTGACAGACAGTTCGACGGCTCCGAATTCAACCGCGGCCAACACGGTCGTCCCCGTGTTCCGGTGCCCATCGGATCCGGTCTTCTTTACCCCGAGTGGTGGCTTCGGACGCTCCCTCATTAATTATGCTTGCATGACTGGCTCCAATACCGGTCAAAGCAATAAATACAACATCACCCTGGCTGACGAAGACGGCGTCTTCTGCAGGCGCGTCAACGTCAGTTTTGCGAGCATCACCGACGGTTCATCAAACACGGTCTCGATGTCGGAGCAAGTCATTGGGGGGCAAACGACGTCGGGCCAGGGTTTTTTGGCCCGTTCCAGGTGCAATTGCGTCAGTTTGCCGTCAGGCTGGCTGGCCTCCAGGAATTCCAGGGCGACGACGGATGCTCTTGGCGCCAATGCTCTCGCGCAGCTCAACAACACGGGGTGCTTTGCCAATGTTGATAGCGATGGAACGACCGGGCAGCGCTGGCAGGCGTCAGGAAACGGTTCGACCAACATCAGTTCCATCTGGACTCCGAATTCTCCCTACCCGATGAACCATACGAATTGCACGGCGTGCTTTTTTGACGCCTTCTCGGCTGCCACGGCCCGCAGCAACCATACGGGCGGTGTCCATTGCCTGATGGCGGACGGCGCTGTTCGCTTCGTGAGCCAGAACGTCGATTTCAACACCTGGCAGGCGATCTGCGTTCGGAACGACGGGGTCGCGGTTGGTGATTTTTAGTGTATTGATCGCTGGTTTGTCTTAACGCCAGAGAATTCCTGCGGCCGTGCCTGCCGCGTGCAAGTACGTGCCGCTTTTGATGATCTGGTCGGTCCCGGCGGAATTTTTGCAGGTATTGCAGAACGCAAAAACCCGATGAGGTCAAGGAAATCGCCGGGCGGATGGCGTCCCAGCTGTCGTGCCTCGACGCCTGGCCCGAGAGGCCGGTGAGATTCGTGCCATCCGTGCGAACGATGCTGAAATTCGTCGGCTGCCGGCGGCTTCTTGCCCTGGCGATAGTGCTGTCGTTGTGCGTCGCATGCGCGTGGGGTGGGGCCTGTGCGTGCCGCGCGCGAGCCCAAGTCGCTCTCAAAGGTTGGTTGTGGGATCGGGCCGACCGATGGCTTGTCGCCGCGAGCGTGCTGTTTCCCGGCCATCCTGAAACCGAACTGCTGTGGGCACGACTTGACCGCCAGCGCAACCGTCTGGCGGCATCATACGAGCACCTGATGCGGGCCGAGCGCGCGGGCATTCCACGGATTCGCATCGAACGCGAGGCCTTTATGGCCCGCGTGCAGACCGGCGACCTGGTGGATCTCACCGGAACATTTGGACGAATGCTGGCCAATCCCGGTGACGACGCCGCAGAGCTTTGCGAAGCCTACGTGTATGGATGCCTGTTGCAGCAGCGTTTTGCGGACGCCAATAGAATTCTGGATGTCTGGCAGTCCGATTTTCAAGACGATCCCCTGCCGCATTTCTTCCGGGGTCGCATCGCCGCCATCAAGAATCAGTTCGGCGTTGCTGAAAAAGAATACGAGGCGGCTTTGAAGCTATGGCCCGATCATGCCGCAACGCTGTACCAGCTGGGGACCGTGCAGGTCGCGCTGCAGCGCCCAGCCCAGGCTGTGGAGACTTTCCGGCGGTGCGTCGCCGTCGCCGAAGAGCCGCAACCGCCGCTGATTCGAATGGCAGAGGCGTATCGCATCCTGGGACGACTTGACGAAGCGCACGACCGGATCGATCAAGCCGAGCACCGCCGTTCTGCACGGCCGACCGAAGCGTATGCCCAGGTGTTGGAGGCCGTTCAGCCGCCAGAGATGCTCTTGCTCGTGGAAGCCGGTGAGATCGAGATGGCGCAGAAAAAATATGCCGCGGCAGTTCTGCGGTTGAGGCAAGCGGTCGATCGGGCCCCTTACCTCTGGACGGCGCGCTTCAAGTTGGGGACCGCGCTGCAACGGAATGGAGAGATGGCAGCCGCCGAGCGCGAAATGCAGCTCATGCAGGAGCTCAAGGAACAGGATGGGAAGTTGGCCGCCTGGATCGAGCAGGCACGCCGCGAACCGCAGAATGCCGAAGTCCGCTGTGAAATCGGTCGCATTCTTTGGGAGCGGAAGGCCGAGCGCGATGCTCTGACGTGGTGGCAGGCCGCGCTGACATCCGATCCACACCATCGCTCGACGCATCATTTTCTGGCAGACTTCTATGCCGCAAAAGCGGCCGACGACCCCACCGCCGCGCCCCTCGCGAGAAAACACGCCGCGGCTGCCGAAGCGCGGAACGAGGCTGAAGGGAAATCGGGCTGGATGTTCCCCGCTCTGCTGTCCCTCATCGGGTCTCGCGGGCGACGACGCGGCGTCCGCAGATCGACACGGTTCCCGGTGCGGAATCCGATCCACATGGCCGCCGTTGCTCGACTCTTACTCATCCCCTCCCTGCTGTTCTTGGTAACCGGCTGTACCGAATCGAACGACACGGAGGCCGTTGCGTCCCGGGATCGGGAACCGGAGCCGATTCAGGAGCCCATTCGGATCGCATTTCGCGACGTCACCGCCGATTGGCACGTGGAGTCGACGGCCGTCAACGGCGAAGAGGCCGGGCACTATGCGATTCTCGAGCAGCTCGGCTCGGGCACTGGCGTATTCGACTTCGACGGCGACGGCCAACTGGATCTGTGGTTTGTGGGAGGCGGAGAATACTCGCCGGCGCCACAACCGGTCGGTAAGCCGAGTCGCCTGTTCCGCGGGATCGCCCCCGATCGCTACGACAATTGTTCCGACTCGTCCGGGATCGCCTCTCCCGGAGCCTATGCGCACGCGTGCGCGATCGCCGATTACGATGGAGATGGGTTCTCCGACGTTCTGATCACCGGCTACGGCGCACTGCGGCTGTGGTGGAATTCGGGTGACGGCACATTCGTCGACGCGACCGAGAGGGCCGGTTTGACTGATAGAGAATGGTCTTCGTCGGCCGGCTGGGGCGACGTTAACGGAGACGGGTTCCTGGATCTGTATGTGGCTCATTACGTGAACTGGTCGTTCGCCAACAACCCACGTTGCCGGCGATCGCGTGGAGCTGGTTTCGACATTTGCCCCCCCAAGGAGTTCCAGCCGCTCGACGACCAGATGTGGTTTGCGAATGGCGATGGAACATTTCGCGACGCCACGGCCGACGCCGGCTTGGTTCCCGGTGGTAAGGGCCTGAGCGTCCTGCTGGCCGATTTCGATCACGACGGGGACCTCGACATTTACGTTGCCAACGACACGACCGACAATTTTTACTACGAGAACAGCGGCGGAGGGAAGTTGAAAGAGCGGGGAGTGGTGGCCGGCGTGGCAACCGACGATCGCGGCATCTCGAACGGCAGCATGGGGATTGGCCTTTTGGACTACGACCAGGACGGCCTTCCCGATCTGTGGGTTGCCAATTTCGAAGACGAGATGTTCGCTCTGTACCACAATGAAGGGCACGGACAGTTCGCGTATCAGAGCTCGCAAACCGGGATCAACGCTTTGGGCACGCTGTTTGTCGGTTTCGGAACCGTCTGCGGAGACTTCGACGCGGATGGCTTCGAAGACATCGCCGTCGCGAACGGCCATGTCGTTCAACATCCGCTCAACGCGCCGTTGCGGCAGACTCCTCTGTTACTCGTCAATCGCCGGGGGCAGCTGTTCGAAAGGGCCGTGTTCCCCGCGGGAACGTATTGTGCCCGCGGACACGTCGGCCGCGGGCTGGCGCAAGCCGATCTCAATGACGACGGCCGGCTTGACCTTGTCTTTACGGACACCAACGAACCGGCCGCGGTCCTGCTGAACGAGTCGCCGGTCCGCGGGCGAATCCTTCGATTGCGCCTGATCGGAAAGCAGAGCAACCGCTCGGCAATCGGCGCGCGCGTGGTTGTGGAGACGTCGGGCAGACGGTTCCTGCGGCACGTCATTGGCGGCGGCAGCTATCTTTCCACCAGCGATCGGGCCTTGCACGTGGCGATTCCCGAACAATCGACGGGTCCGGTTGATGCGACAATCACCTGGCCTTCCGGTTGCATTCAGGTCGTGCGCGACCTCACCTTCGGTCATGAGATCAAAGTCTTCGAAGAGCAAGTACCGTCCGATTTCACGGCGCTGCGTTCGGCCGGTAAAACGACAGCCAGATAGCGCGTGCTCAAACCTGCAGCACACCGGTGCGAAATGGCTCGTTCTCGGCGTGACGCGTGGCGATATCGAGGGCCGCGATCAGCGTAGCGCGGGTGCTGGCGGGTTCGATGATTTCGTCGACCCAGCCGCGCCCGGCGGCGTGGCGGACGTCGGTTTGCAACTCGTATGAGGCTACGGTTTTCTTTCGCAACTCCTCGAGTTCGTCGGCCTCGGGGATCTGGCCGGCCCGTTTCAAGGCGGCGATCTGGATTTCGAGCAGCGTGCCGGCCGCCTGGTTGGCGCCCATCACGGCGTAGCGTGCGGTCGGCCATGCGAAAATGAACCGGGGGTCGAACGCCTTCCCGCACAGGGCGTAATTTCCGGCGCCGTAGCTGCCTCCCATGATGATCGTCAGTTTGGGGACACGGCTGTTCGAGATCGCGTTGACGAGTTTGGCGCCGGCCCGAATGATGCCGGCCTGCTCCGAATCGCGCCCGACCATGAAACCGAACACATCCTGCAAGAAAACAACCGGCAGCCACGTCTGATTGCAATCCATGATGAAACGGGCCGCCTTGTCGGCACTTTCATGGTAGATCACGCCGCCGAACTGCAGTCCCGTCTTGTCGGTCTTTTCGGGATGATGCTGGTTGGCCACGATTCCCACCTGCCAGCCGCCGATTCGAGCGTAGCCGCACACAAGCGTCTTGCCGTACTCGGCCTTGTATTCCTGAAACGATCCGGCGTCGACGAGACAGCCGATAATGTCGCGAACCTCATAGCGCTGTTGAGCATCGACGGGAAACAGACGGTATAGGTCATCGGCCGGACGGGCCGGCTCGACCGGTGAATCGCGGCGAAAGACCGGGGCGCGTAAATCTTCCGGTATCATCGCAGCCAATTCGCGCAGCCGGGCCAGACAGCGTGGATCATCCGGCTCATGGAAGTCGATCGTGCCGCTGACGGCGGCATGCATGTGAGCGCCGCCCAGCTCTTCATGGGAGACGTCCTGCCCGATCGAGCTCTTCACCAGCGCCGGACCGGCCAGATACAGCCCCGAGCCTTCCGTCATCAGCAGTTTGTCGCACAGCACAGGGAGATATCCCCCCCCGGCGACGCAGTTTCCCATGATGGCCGCGATTTGCGGCACGCCCAGCGCCGAAAGCACGGCATTGTTGCGGAAGATGCGACCGAAGTCGTCTTCGTCGGGAAAGATTTCATCCTGCAGCGGCAGGAACACGCCCGAAGAGTCGACCAGGTACAATAGCGGCAGCCGGTTGATCATCGCGATCCGCTGGGCGCGGAGGACTTTCTTCACCGTCATCGGAAAAAAAGCGCCGGCTTTGACGGTGGCGTCGTTGGCGATGATCATGAATGATCGACCGGCGACGCGCCCGATGCCGCAGACGACGCTCGCCGACGGCGCCGAACCCCACTCGGTGTACATGTTCCACGCCGCGAACCGCCCTAATTCGTGAAACTCGGACGGCGGGTCGACCAGCGCGGCAATTCGCTCGCGGGCGGTCAGCCGGTTCTTTTCATGCTGCCTGTCGATCGCTGTTGTCCCACCACCCAGCGCAATCACGTCGCGCTCGCGCCGCAGGCTTTCCAACAACGGCTGCCACGCCGCGGCTACGTGAGTCACTGCCGGTTCAGACTGACGGGGATTAGTCCCGGACATTGCGAAGGGTCTTTCAAAGAGCAAAAAGGATAAAAAGACGCCGATCAATTCAGCTCCGAGGCTTCCTCCCAATGTTCATAGAGGCGAGCCAGGTCGGACTGCGCGGCGTCGAACGCTTCACGGATTTCTTTGACGCGCTGGCCGTCGCGGTACAGGTCCGGATTGCCGAGCTGTTCTTGAAACTCCGCGAGCCGCGTCTCCGAAGCCGCGATCTCGGCTTCGAGATCGTCCACCTTGCGATAGGGGAATTTTCGCTTACGCCGCGCTGGGGCCGCTGAGGTCACGTCCCTGTCCGTCGCGTTTCTTGACTTGCCTGCCGCAGCTGGCGCTGCTGTCGTGCTTACCTCTTCGCGAGCCCGCCTTAACGAATCGAGGTAATTCGTATAATTCCCCGCATATAATCGCCAGCGGCCCGGTTCGAATGCTAAGATGTGCGTCGCCACACGATCCATGAAATATCGATCGTGGCTCACGAAGAGCAGTGTCCCGTCGAATTCGCGGAGCGCTTCTTCGAGCGCGGCTCGCGACCAGAGATCGAGGTGGTTCGTCGGTTCGTCGAGGATCAGCACGTTGGCATTTTGGGCGGCCACTTTTGCCAGGGCCACTTTACTCCGCTCGCCGCCGCTTAAGCTCCCCACAGTCTGAAAGACAATCTCGCCTCGCAACCCGAATTTGGCGACCAGGTCGCGGACCGCCGCGGGCAGCATCGTCGGATTGTTCTCCGGGCGGACGGCTTCCACCACGCCGACTTCCGCAGCAATCCCTGCGAGTTGCTGATCATAATAGGCGATTTCGACGTTCGTTCCGTATCGCACGGTGCCGGAATCGGGAGTCAATTCCCCCAGCAGCGTCCTCAGCAGCGTCGTCTTGCCACATCCATTGGGACCGAAAATACCGACCCGCTCTCCACGCAGGATTTTTAGCGACACGTCTTCGAACAGCGGGTGATCGAAGCCTTTTGTCAAATGATTGGCCTCGATGACCCAGTCGCCGGTTCGCTTCGGCTTGCCGAATGCCATGGCCGGCGCCACGATTTCGCGCGGCCGGTCGATCCGCTCGAGTCGCGCGAGCTTTTTTTCGCGATCGTGCGCCTGGATGCTGTTGGAATAGTGATTGCGGCGGATGAAATCTTCGGTCTTATCGATAAACGCCTGCTGTTTTTCCCAGGTGCGGGATTGCAACTCGGCCCGCTCGCCCTTGAGCTTCCAGTACGTGGAGAAATTGCCAGGATAATCGGCCACCGTTCCCGCGTGCAGCTCGAGAGTGCGGGTTGTCACTTTATCGAGGAAATACCGATCGTGGCTGACGACCAGCATCGCCTGCTCGCAACGCCCGAGATATTCTTCCAGCCATTCCGTCGCGGCGATGTCGAGGTGGTTGGTGGGTTCGTCGAGCAGCATCAGGTCGGGGGCAGCCAAAAGGAGCCTCGCCAGCAGCACGCGGTTTTGCTGCCCCCCGCTGAACTGAGTGATCGGTCGATCGTACTGGTCGCGCGTAAAACCCAGTCCGAGAAGCACCTCGTCAACGCGGTGGTCGATATTGTAGGCCGAGTGGCGGTGGAGATCCTGCTGCAGCGCGTCGTACCGTCGTTGCAGCTTTTCGCGGGCGGGCGCGCCGTTCTCGGCGGCAATCAGCAGGGCCACCTCTTCGGCCTCGCGCTGCAGCGCATACAGCGGGGCCAATCCGTCTTTGGCCTCGTCGAGCAACGTGCGCTGATCGGAAAACTCTGCCGCCTGTTCCAACAGAGTCGCCCGAGCCGAGGCGTGGTAGACGCATTCCCCTTTGTCGGGATCGTCCAGACCGGTGAGGATCTTCATCAGCGTCGTTTTGCCCGCCCCGTTGGGGCCGACGAGACCGATTTTTTCCCCGGCGCGGACCTCGAACGTCACCCCGTCGAGCACTGGCCCGACGTCGAATTGACGGACGACGTTATTGACGGACAACAACAGCATGAAAAAGAAAAGCAAGAAAACCGAGAAAAATCGACGTTTGCAGTACCCCCCAGCCCACGGGCCGCGCCCCGTAGGGGTCCCCTCGCCACGTTCATTTCCCCATCGACTTGCGAATCGCGGCCACCGTCTGGGTCGCCCGATAATCGACGATCTTGCGACCCCATTCGATCGTCTTTGCGGCGGGCGCCAGATCAACGCCGTTGATGCGGAAATTTCCGGCGGCAACCCTTTGTTTCATCCGCACGGTCGCCGGCTCGACGGCCATCATCTGGGCTGTGATCGCGAAATCATCGTGATAACCTTCAGGATCCTGCTGGATGCCCTGCGTTGCCAGCCATTTGTCGACGGCGTCATAGTCGTAGTATTCGGGAATGAAATGCACTTTTGTTTTGCCTCCGATCCAACTGGCGTTGAGGGCCGTGGCGACGTTTTTCATTCCCTCCTGATTGCCGCCGCTATCGCCGATCAAGATGACGTTCGTGAAGCCGTGCGCGCGGAAACTGGCGCAGATATCGACGAGCAGGCGACGAAACGTCTCTTCGGAGAGACTGATCGTGCCGGGATATTTCATGTGCGAGCTGGCCGGCTCAATGTTTCCTTCGGGCACGAATGCCACGATGGGGGCGACGAGGGCGTTCCTCAGCTTGCGGGCAATCGCTTCGCTCGTGGCGCGCAGGATGTAATTGTGCTTGCCGGTCGCCAGATACGGCCCGTTCTGTTCGACTCCGCCCGTGGGAATGATGACGGTCGTTTTGCCTTCTTTCATGGCATCGCGGATCTCCATCCAGGTGAGCTCCTCGATGAACACCGAGTCGACGGCCTCGATCGGGCGCGGCGAATTTGGATCCGGATTGACTGGATCGGGCGCCGCCGCCATCCACAACGAGAGAAATGCCAGACTGGGAACGACGGCGGTGCGAAGCATGGGGCAACCTCTTTCTCGTGCGGGAACGATCACGGGACCACAGGCGCGATGATCCGTGACGCGTAGCTCCGATTATGATAGATGCGGTTTTTGGCAACGACGGTCTTCTCCGGAAAATCGATCGTCAAAGGCTCTCCGGTGTTTGGATTCGGTTCGTAGAACGGGGCGCCGGTGCTGGCGACGGTGACGCGTATCTGGTGGTCGCGACTAAAGACCTGGCTCATCCAGCCAACGTCGAAAGCGATCTTGTAAATTTTACCGGCCTCCATCAAGATTTCTTTTGCGAAACCCTCGCGGTAGCGGGCCCGCAGGATGTAGTCGGCGATCAGAATCGATCGGTTGTCCGGATAGACGTCGCACACGCGCACGATGAAATCGGTGTCCCGGGCCGAGGACGAGACATACAGTTCCGCGCGCACGCGGCCCGTCCATTCCACCGCATTATCCAGGGGTTCGGTCGTAAACGATTTTACCTGTGTCTGAATCTCGAAGTTGCGAGCGTCGGAAGCGCCAGGGAACACACGTCCTGGAATCGATTCCGGATGCAGCGGATCGGCCAGGATCTCGGTCGACGATTCGGCCACCACGGGCGCCCGCCGCGTCAATTTGCCGTCCTCTTGAAAATAGAGCGCCGTTTCCGTCGTCCGCAGTGGCCAATCCGCTGCCGTTCGCCACACGTTGCCGGGCGATTTGTCTTCACCCATGGCTCCCATCACGTAGTAGCGCACGGTCGGGTCGCGCTCGATGCCGTTGTCGATTCCCTTCAAGTAATGATCGAACCATTTCAGCAGATGCTGCTCGGCATCAAACTTGGCGTTGACCGGAAAGGTCATGTCTCCGACTTTATCCACATTTTTGTTCGCGTAGCCTCCGTGCAGCCACGGCCCGATCAGAAGCTGCTGCTTGCCGCGCGAATTCGATCCGCCCCGATGCTGTCGACCGATGAAGCTGGCGACCGACCCCTGGCACATGAAGTCGTACCAGCTTCCGATCGTGAAACAGGGGACGTTCATCTTGTCGAAGTGTCGCGAGCAATCTTCCTGGGCCCAGTACTCGTCGTAGTCCGGATGGGCGAACCATTCTGCCATCAGCGCCCGGTTGTCTTGAGGGTCACGGCAGACGGCGTCCATCCCTTTGAATCGCTCGGGGCGCGTCGTGCCGCCGATGCGATAGCCCTCTTGAAAGAGGCTCAGGCCCGTGTCAATCATGTACTGGGCGACGAGGTGCGGCGGCTGCGTGACGGCCAGAAAGTTCTGAGCAAATCCCGCCTGTGAACTGCCAAATGTGCCGATCTTTCCCGTCGACCAAGGCTGTTTCGCGAGCCATTCGACCGTGTCGTAACCGTCTTGCAGCTCGCCCCAGCCCAGAGCGCGATAGCCCACCCACGTTCCTTCCGACAGATGCGTCCCGCGAAAATTCTCGCCAACGACGACGTAGCCGGTCTCCGCCAGTTTTGCAAAGGCCTTGCGTGAACCAATCCCGTGCAAATCGGCGTACCGCTGCTCATAGAGGATGGGCCAGGGGCCTTCACCTTTCGGGAAATACAGATACGCAGACAGCTTCTTGCCGTCGCGCATCGGAATCATCGCGTGCTGCTCGGTAACGGATCCCAGGTCGAGCGGTTCTTCTGCAGCAGAAGCGGCGAAATCGGCAGCCGTCACAAGCAAGGCAGCAAACGCCGCGATTGAGATTCGCAGGATTCGGGAGGTGATTGGCATGGTCGACCTTTCGTTTTGTTGCGCGAGTCGTGATATTCTAACGAGTCGATCAACAATGCTGAAACGATCCCGAAGAATCGATGACACATGATCGATTGATGATATTCTCAATTCGTTGAGCGGCGCGGGGCAGCCGAGCCCCATGGCGCTCGACGTTTCCCGCACAGCAACGTACCAATTTCCTATGTCGCATCATTCCCTGCCTCCGGACCCCGCGCCGGTTCTCGACCTGCTCGTGGCCTTCAGACGCTCGAAAACGATGTTCGCGGCCGTCTCGCTCGGCGTGTTCGACTCGCTCGCCGCCGGCCCCAAGACGCTGGCTGACCTGGCAGCCGAATTGCACGCCGACGCCGACGCTCTCGAGCGGCTGCTCGACGCCTGCGTTGGACTCGAACTGCTCCAGCGAGCGGCGGACGTAAGTCCGCCGGCGACGTCGAGTGCAACTGACGTACGTTCCCGCAAATGCTACGAAAACACCCCCTCCGCCACGGCGTATCTCTGTGAAACCAGCCCGCTCCGGCTGACCGGCTACCTGAACTACAGTAACACGGTGATGTGGAAGCTGTGGGAACATCTCGAAGACGCCGTTCGCGAGGGCACCCACCGTTGGAAACAGGTGTACGGCTGGGACGGGCCGATCTTTTCGAACTTCTTTCGCGATGAACGGGCCAAACGCGAATTCTTGATGGGCATGCACGGATTCGGAATCATCAGCTCGCCGCACGTCGTCTCCGCATTCGACCTGGCTCGCTTTCACACGTTCGTCGATCTCGGCGGAGCGACCGGGCATCTGGCGCTCGCCGCGTGCCGGCGCTATCCACATATGAAAGCGGTAGTCTTCGATCTGCCTGAGGCGGTTCCCCTGGCTCGCGAAATGGCTGAGGCTTCCGAAATAGGCGACCGTGTAATAGTCGCCGCGGGGGACTTCTTCGTCGATCCTCTTCCCCAGGGAGACCTGTTCGCGCTGGGGAGGATCGTGCACGACTGGTCGGAAGAAAAGATTTTCAAGCTGTTGGGGCGGATCTTCGAATCGTTGCCTCCCGGCGGGGCATTGTTGATTGCAGAAAAGCTATTGCTCGACGACCAGAGCGGACCAAGCTGGGCGCAGATGCAGAACTTGAACATGCTGACGTGCACTGAAGGAAAAGAACGGACCTTGCCGCAGTACGAAGCGCTACTGAAAAGAGTTGGCTTTGCAGCCGTGGAGGGGCGGCGCACGGGATCGCCGCTCGATGCTGTGCTGGCCCTGAAGGAAAAACATTAAGGACGAGGGAAAACGGCATGGTGTATCACAGGTTCGTTCCGCAGTTCGTGTTCTGCGCTGTCGCGCTGGCCGGTTCGTTGCTTCCGGCACGGATTTCGGCGGTAGAGCCGAAAGACGCGACGGCTGCGACGAAGGCGGCCCACGAAAAGCTGCTCAAGGAGTTGCCGTTCGCCGACGAAGACGACTTTGCCGATGCCCGCCGTGGGAGGATCGCCGAAGGTTCGGCCACGATTCGAGATGCGAGGGGACGAGTCGTCTGGGACCTCTCGGGCTATTCCTTTCTCAATGAAGGCGCCGCTCCCGATACTGTCAATCCCAGCCTGTGGCGCCAGGCCCGCCTTAACATGATCCACGGATTGTTCAAAGTCACCGATCACGTGTACCAGGTGCGCGGCTACGACCTGTCGAACATCGCCTTCGTCGTGGGTGACACCGGTTACATCGTCATCGACCCGCTCGTCTCATCGGAGACGGCCAAAGCGGCCCTCGATCTCGTCTACGAGCACGTCGGCAAAAAGCCGGTTGTTGCCGTGATCTATTCGCACAGCCACATCGACCATTTCGGCGGTTCGCTGGGGGTCACGACGGAAGCCGAGGTGCGCGCCGGCAAGGTGCGCGTGATCGCGTCGGAAGGCTTTCGCGAGCACGCCGCCAGCGAAAACGTGATGGCCGGAAATGCCATGACGCGCCGCTCCACATACCTGTACGGCACGGTCTTGCCCCAGTCTCCGAAGGGTAAAGTCGACGACGGGATCGGCAAGGGGATTTCCACCGGGCATGTCGCATCGCTCGTGCCGACGGAATACGTCACCGTCACCGGACAGGAACTGACGATCGACGGCGTCAAGATCGTCTTCCAGTTGACGAAGGGGGCCGAAGCGCCGACCGAGATGAATTTTTATTTTCCGCAATTCAAGGCGCTGTGCATGGCCGACAATTGCCTGCACACGATGCACAACCTGTACACGCCGCGGGGAGCGGAGATTCGCGACGGCAAAGCCTGGAGCGGGTTTCTCAACGACACGATCGAACTGTTCGGCGACAAGACCGACGTGATGTTCGCCGGCCACCATTGGCCTCGCTGGACCTCCGCCCGAATCATCGACATGCTCAAGAAGCAGCGCGACCTGTACAAGTACATCCACGATCAGACGCTGCGGCTGGCCAATCAGGGTCTCACTCCCACTGAGATCGCCGAGCAGCTCACGCTGCCCGACGAACTGGCGCGCGAGTGGTACATTCGCGGGTACTACGGCACGCTCAGCCACAACATCAAAGGGGTGTATCAGAAGTATCTGGGCTGGTTCGACGGCAACCCGGCCAATCTCGACCCGCTCCCGCCCGAACAATCGAGCAAGAAGTACGTCGAATTCATGGGTGGCTCCGCCGCCGTGCTCGAAAAGGCCCGCGCCGCCTTCGAAAAAGGGGAGTACCGCTGGGTGGCCCAAGTCGTGAATCACGTCGTGTTTGCCGAGCCCGACAATCGCCAGGCCCGCGAATTGCAGTCGGACGCGCTGGAGCAGCTTGGCTATCAGGCCGAAGCGGCCTCGTGGCGAAATTTCTATCTCGCCGGAGCGCGCGAGCTGCGCGACGGCATTACGAAAGTTCCCACGCCGCAGGGGAGAAATGCCGACATTGTGCACGTGATGACGGTCGAAATGATCTTTGATTTTCTGGCCGTGCGGCTGAATGGGACGAAGGCGCGGG
>DASYAR010000152.1:0-2032 GCA_036501235.1 Planctomycetaceae bacterium | reverse complement strand
AGGGCATTACAAACACGTGGTCGCGAAGGCATTCACACGGAATAAAGGCTAACAGGAAGACAGGAGAAATCATGAACAGCGAACAAATGAACGTAGCGACGGAATGTGCCGAACTCTCCGCATCGGGCAAGCTACATTTCGGAGAGGTAATCGCTCGTCTGATGAAAGCGGGCATTGAGCGATATCATGCCGACTATACCCGAAGTGAGACCACGTATTACTCGCCCGATGGCGGCTCATTGGTCGTGCCCATGGAACACGAGCACACACCCATCGCGCACGAGTTTTTAGCTTCAGGAGTTGAGACGGCAGTGCGCCAGGCCCAACGCGGAGAGATCATGTATCCGCAGTTCACGCGCCAAGTGCTGGCCGCAGGATGCGTCGGTTATTTCGTCCAAATCACAGGGAAATGCGTGCAGTACTTTGGACGCAATGGCGAGGTTCACACGGAATGGTTTCCAGGCGCAAGACCCCGAACGAATTGAACAAACGAGCCGATACAGACCAATCCGAATTCCTTCAACTCAGGGACGACCAAAATTTGTTCTGGACGATTGTCGAATTCCCGCCTGCCTGTTCGACTACATAGCGAAGGCAGGGCAACCGGCCCGCCCTCGACCTAACGGGTGGAGCAGGGATCGCTCCAGAATAAGTGAAAAAAGGAGACACGACATGAGAAAGATCAGGATTTTCGCACATATTTCGCTGGACGGCGTGATCGAGGCGGGCGGACCGGATAGAGCCAGTGAATTCGCCGATGGCAAATGGTCGGCACCGTTTCGAAGTCCGGGCGGGGCAGAGGCTCTCGCCGAGGCACAGGGCAAGGGCTTCGATCTGCTGCTCGGCCGCCGCACCTACGATCTCTGGGCGAACCATTGGCCGAAGATGAAGGGCGGTCCATTCGCGGACGGCATAAACGGCGCGACGAAATTCATCGCGACGCACAGGCCCGAGAGCCTCAAATGGGGTCCAGTCCAGGACTTGGGGGCAGACTTCTTGGAAGGGGTTCGCGGCATAAAGGCAACGGATGGCCCCGACCTGATCGTCTGGGGAAGTTCGACGCTGACGTCTGTGCTGCTTGAGCGGGGACTCGTCGACGAGGTCGTGCTGATTGTCTATCCGGTCTTGCTGGGTCGGGGCATACGCTTCTTTTCGGATGCCGCCGACCCGCGCGAACTCGCTCTCGTCAGCACAAAGACATCGCCGACCGGCGTGCTTATCAACACGTATCGACACATTGGATCGTTGCGAAACCGGGTTAAACCGGCCGTGTGAGCGGAAGTCGTGGTGACTTCTATTAGTGGGGGGTGCGTGACAGTTTTGACGACGGCGGAGAGCCGCCGCTCACGCGTGACATCCGCCTGCCCAGTGAGTACATCCATTCCCTTAAATGATTCGCCTTCCGATTGATGACTTTATTCCGCAGATCGTCGCCGCTACGGGGATTGGGAAGAACCTCGTGCTGGTGGCGGAGCCCGGGGCGGGGAAGACGACGCGAGTGCCGGCGGCGATTGTGGAACAGGCGGGGCTGGCACGTGACGATCCGGCGGTTGTTGTATTGCAGCCCCGGCGTGTGGCTGCACGAACTGTGGCGGCGCGGATCGCCGAGGAGCGAGGCTGGTCGCTCGGCGAGCAGGTCGGATATCACGTGCGCTTCGACCGGCGGATTGGACCGCGCACGCGCCTGCGCGTCGTCACCGAGGGAATCCTCACGCGGCAATTGCTCGATGATCCGTTTCTGAGTGGCGTCGGTTGCGTCGTGCTGGATGAATTTCATGAGCGGTCGCTTTTTACAGATGTCGCGATCGCGTTGCTGCGCGAGGTGCAAACGACGGTTCGTCCGAATCTGTCTATCGTTGTGATGTCGGCCACGCTATCGGCTGAACCGGTTGCGAAGTTTCTGGGTGATTGTCCGATTCTGCGCATACCGGGGCGAACTTATCCGGTGGAGGTGGTGTACCAGCCGGGCCTTGGGCCAGTTCCGCAGCGTGTTGCAGATAGCGTTGAGGAAGCGCTCGATACGCAAGCCGGC
>DASYAR010000151.1:0-1928 GCA_036501235.1 Planctomycetaceae bacterium | reverse complement strand
CCGCCCTGCGTGGGAACGCCCGTGGCGACGCTCTGCGTCGCGCTTTGCTTCTGTGTTATTTGTTCGTGTTAAATACCGTTTTCGACCCCACCTGCACCTGATCGACGATGCCGATGATGGCGGCGTCGACAGGCAATGTTTTCGTCTCGGGCGTATATCGGGCGCTGGAACCCTGGACGCACAGCACGACTTCGCCCTCGCCGGCGCCCACCGTATCGACCACGACAAACGATCGGCCCGTCGGCTTCAGGCTGCTCTGATCTTTTTCGTCGACGCGCAACGGTTCTACGAGGAGCAGCTTTTGCCCCACCATCGACGCGACCTTCTGCGTCGAAACGAGGCTGCCTGTGATTCGTGCCAAAAACATCAGACGGTTCCTTTCACGGCCTCGACTGCCTGGCGGGCGACGACGATTTCTTCATTCGTCGGGACGACCCAGATCTGCGTCTTGCTCGCGGTCGACGAAATGCGGGCCTCTCTCTGCGCCGATTCGTTGAGCGATTCGTCGATCACCATGCCGGCCCAATCCATTCCCGTACACACGCCGCTGCGGACGATCTTGCAGTTCTCTCCAATGCCGCCGCTGAATACGACGGCGTCGGCCCCTCCCAGAATCGCGAGATACGCGCCTAAGTACTGGCGGATCGACGAGATAAAGACGTCGAGGGCCAGTTTCGCGCGCGTGTGTCCTTGTGCGGCAGCCTGTTCGAGATCGCGCACATCCTGGCTCAACCCGCTCAAGCCCAAGAGACCGCTTTTATTCGCCAAATCCTGCAATAGCTGGTCGAGACTCTTTCCGGTCGCCCGCATCAACACGGGCAGCGCGAAGGGATCGAAGTCGCCGACGCGATTGTTGTGCGGCAGCCCGGACTGCGGGCTCATTCCCAGGCTGTTGGCCAGCGATCGGCCCTCCTTGACGGCGCACAGTGAATTGCTGCCTCCCAGGTGGCAGGTGACGAGTCGCAGGTCATCGCGTCCGAGAAGCTGAGACATCCGCGTCGCCAGAAATCGATGGCTGGCGCCGTGGAATCCCCACCGGCAGATTTCGTACTCAGTCTTCCATTCGTAGGGCACGGCATAACAGCGATTGGCATCGGGAATCGTCTCGTGGAAGGCCGTTTCCAATGCAGCAACGAGCGGGATCTCCGGAAAGGCCGATCGCAACTGCCGCATGGCTTTGGCATACATCGGATTGTGCGCCGGCGCGATGTCGGAAAGCTCTTCCATTTTTTGGAGCAACGGTTCGTCGACGATTCGCACTCCCGAAAGGTTGCCGGCGAAGACTGCCTTGAACCCGATCGCCGATACTTCAGCGACCGATTTCACGCAGCCCCACTGCGGGTGCATCAACTGCTCGAGGCAGATGCGAACCGCGGCGGCGTGATCGGGGACGGGCTGCGTCGATTCTTCGCGATGTCCGCCAATCTCGACGAAGCAGGCGCTCGCCGGCTGTCCGATGCGGTCGATCCCGCCGCGGGCCAGTTGCGTCTCATCAGGAAGATCGAACAGACGATACTTGAAGCTCGTCGATCCCAGGTTGGCGACAAGGATTTTCATGTTCTGCGATCCGTGCGGAAACCGCTGCCGGTCGTGGGAGGCCGGCTGCAAGGCAGCGGCCCCGGAGAGACGACCGTCCGCGGTTACTTCTTGAAAAAAGCTTCGAGCACGCCCTTTTCCGGACGGGCGATGACATGGGCGCTCACCAGGTCTCCCACCTGCTTGGCGACTTGAGCGCCGGCATCGACTGCCGCGCGGACCGAACCGACGTCTCCGCGAACGACCGTCGTAATGTAAGCGCCGCCGATCTGGATCTGGCCGACGAGTGAAATGTTGGCCGCTTTGAGCATGGCGTCGGCCGCTTCGATCTGGGCGACGAGCCCCTTGGTTTCAATGAGTCCAATGGCTTCATTCATGGTGCAATTTGCCGT
>DASYAR010000150.1:0-24536 GCA_036501235.1 Planctomycetaceae bacterium | reverse complement strand
CATAATGAATCGCCACGCCTCGACCACCTCGTTGGCGTCGGCCGGTCGCAGCACGATCAAGCCGGGAATCGCACGGAGCGACATCACGTGTTCGACAGGCTCGTGCGTTGGACCGTCTTCTCCCACTGCAATCGAGTCGTGCGTAAAGATGTAAATCGTCGGCAGCTCCATGATGGCGCTCAGACGAATGGCCGGCCGGCAATAGTCGCTGAAGACCAGAAACGACGACCCGTAGGGACGAACTTTGCTCACCGACATGCCGTTCAGTACAGCCCCCATCGCGTGCTCGCGAATTCCGAAGTGCATGTTTCGGCCCCCCGGCGTCGCGGCGGTTTGCGTCCCCGCTTCGGGAAACGTCAGCAGCGTCTTGGTCGAAGGAGCCAGGTCGGCCGAACCGCCGATCAACCAGGGAACGCTTTGCGCCATCGCGTTGAGCACTTTGCCCGATGAATCGCGCGACGCCACTCCCTTCTCATCGGCCGGGAATGTCGGCAGGTTCTTGTCCCAACCGTCGGGCAGTCGGCGATTCTGCATGCGGTCGATCTGATCGGCGAGTTCCGGGAATTTGCCTTTGTAGTCTTTATATAGGGCCGTCCAGGCGTCATGGGCTTTCTTGCCACGGGCGCCGATTCCCTGTTGAAAATGCTGATACACGCCGTCGGGCACCAGGAATTTGGCATCCTCGGGCCAGCCGTAGGTTTTCTTGGCGCCGCGGATTTCTTCGTCGCCTAGCGGCTCGCCGTGCGCCTCTTTCGTATCTTGTTTCTTGGGCGCTCCATAACCGATATGGCTGTTGACGACAATCAGCGTCGGTCGATCGTCGACTCGGCCCGCCGCGGCCAGCGCCGTTTCCAGCGCCGGCACATCATTGGCATCGGTCACATGCAGCGTGTTCCAGCCATAGGCCTGGAACCGCGCGGCCACGTCTTCGCTGAAGGCGAGGTGCGTCTCTCCTTCGATCGTGATGCGGTTGCTGTCGTACACCCAGCACAGGTTCGAGAGTTTCAGATGGGCGGCCAGCGAGGCCGCCTCGCTGGTGACCCCTTCCATCATGCAGCCGTCTCCCAACATCGCATAGATGCGATAGTTGAACAGCTCGAAACCGGGGCGGTTGTAATTCTGAGTCAGCCAGCGTCCGGCAATCGCCATGCCGACGCTGTTGCCCGCTCCCTGGCCGAGAGGGCCGGTCGTCGTTTCGACTCCCGACGTCCACCGATATTCTGGATGTCCGGGTGTTTTGCTGTCGATCTGGCGGAACTTCTTGATCTCATCCAGCGACACGGCCGGCCCGCCGGTCGTCTCGTACTTGTCGCTGACCGCCTTGACCCCCGTCAGATGCAGCAGCGAATAGAGCAGCATCGACGCATGGCCGGCCGAGAGGACGAACCGGTCGCGATTGGGCCAGATCGGATCGGCCGGATCGTAGCGCAGCACCTTCTGCCACAGGACATACCCGAACGGGGCCATCCCCATGGGCGTACCGGGGTGCCCCGACTTGGCCTGCTGGACGGCGTCCATCGAGAGCGTGCGGATGGTATTGATGGAGAGTTGTTCGATGTTGTCGGAGCTCATCAGATCCTCGGCGCGGTGCTCGGTTGCATTGATCTTGGTTGATCCGACCGCCGGCGGGCGGGGGATTGGCGATCAAACTCTAGAGGATAGAAGATAGAGGATAGAAGATCGAGCGTCCAATGCCACGGGATCTACGGGCCGGTCGAGCGGATCGCCAAATACGGACCACAGCCGATCAGCACTGTCTTCTGTTCCCTCCGCGAGGCCGAAGCTACAATCGCGGCATGTCGATCTCCCGAATCTGGCATCTGTTCGTTTTTTCCGCGATTGCCGGGCTTCACTCCCTGGGCTGCGGTTCTTCCGATCCTCCCGGAAAGCCCGCAGAGCCGAGAGAGCCGGCCTCGGCCGCAACAGCCGCTGATTCGACCGCAAATTCCAGCACTGACGCCAAGCCGTTGCGGCCTGATGTCTCCGACGAAGTCTTTGACCGCACTGACGTCACCACTTTGACGCTCGAAATCGCTCCCGCCGAGCGCACGAAGCTGGCCGCCAATGCGCGGGAATACGTTCATTGCCGGCTGCTCGAGCACGACGGCGAAACGTGGTCCGACGTGGCCGTCAAGCTCAAAGGGGCTGCCGGCAGCTTTCGCGAGCTCGATGACAAACCGGCGTTCACGCTCAATATGGACAAGTTTCGTAAGAAACAGTCGTTTCACGGCCTTGGCAAGTTTCATCTCAATAACTCGGTCCAGGACGAAACGTACCTGCACGAATGGCTGTGCGCCGGCCTGTTTCGCGCCGCCGGAGTCGCCGCGCCGCGGGTGGCGCATGCCCGCGTCTTCCTCGATAGCCGTGACCTGGGTCTATATGTGCTGAAAGAGGGTTTCGATCGAAAGTTCCTCGGGCGGCACTTTGCGACTGACAACGGAAACCTTTACGACGGTGGCTTCTGTCAGGACATCGACGCCGATCTGGAACGCGATGCAGGCCAGGGAGCCGACGATCACGGTGATCTGCATGCGTTACTGGAAGCCTGTCGAGAGGGCGATCCTGAACAGCGCTGGCTGAAAATCGCAGCAGTGCTCGACGTCGATGCGTTTCTCACATTCGCGGCGATGGAGCTCATGACCTGCCACTGGGATGGCTATTGCCAGCAGAAAAACAACTACCGGCTGTACTTCGATGCCGCCTCTCGCAAGGCGTTTTTCCTCCCGCACGGCATGGACCAGATGTTCGGCGATCCCGGCGCTTCGATCCTGGAACGTCCCGGCGCGATCGTGGCGTCGGCCGTGATGCAGAATCCCGAATGGCGCGCCACATTTCGCGAACGGATCCGGCGATTGCTGCCGCTCTTCAATCCCCCCGACAAACTTCTCGGCCAAATCGACCGGATCGAACAACGAATTCGGCCTGTGTTGGAAAAAATCGACCCGGATCAGGCAGGCGGCTATGCCGAGCGGGTCAGCGAGCTCAAAAACCGGCTGGCCGCGCGGGCCGGGAATTTGAAGGAACAAAGCGAGCAGCCCGATCCCCCTCCACCGCGCCCGCTGGAATTCGCCGGCGACGAAGGGATCGAAATGGCCGACTGGCAGCCCACCAGCGAGCGTGAAGACGCCATTCTCGAAGTTATCGAATCGCCCGAGGGCCGCACGACGTATCTGATCCGTTGCGGTCCCAGCGGGGAGTGCATTGCCTCTTGGCGCCGCACGGTGCTGTTGGCACGAGGCGAGTATCGTGTGGCTGCCTCCGCCGCCACGACCGACGTCGCGCCCATCAAGGATGAGAAAGGCACGGGCGCCGGATTGCGGATCTCAGGCAGCGTCCGCAAGACCGGCCTGGACGGCACCGGCGACTGGCGGCCGCTGGAGTTTCGTTTTTCAGTCGCCGAGGACGAGCAGGAAGTCGTTCTCGTCGCCGAGCTCCGTGCCACCGCCGGCGAAGTTCAATTCGATGCCCGATCGATGCGCTTATTCCGCATCCAGTAGGTCAGGGTTTCCAACCCGTCTGCCCGCAATGTGCATGCCCAGGAAATCCGCGTTCTCGGCCGCTGAATATCGCCTGCGGTTTTCATGCGTCACCGATGGAGACTCAGGCTCCAGGTTGGTTGCCGGACGGCCAGGCGCGGAATGTCGGCCGGTGGCGGAAATGCCAAGCCGAATGGGGCGATCGCCAGTCCACGTCAGAGATTCAGCCGACGCGGCGATATTCCAGCCGCTGACGTCCTGGGCACGGCAAATGCACGTTGTGGCCAACATAATCGCCGCGCGCTCATACACAATTCTGCGGGAAGGAACGAAGCGATGAACTGGACAGAAATGCATTCGGATTGGGATGAATGCGCTCCCACTCTGGCCACGTGGTGGCCCAGGCTGACTGAGGCTGATTTACAACAGATTGCCGGAAGCCGCGGCAAATTGGCCGAAGTGCTGAGCGAGCGTTACGGAATCGACGCCACTGAAGCGGACCGGCAGATTTGTGCCTATGAGAAAGAGGTCCGCCGGCCCGGTGCCGTGAAGTGATTGCGGTGCATGACAGTCGATTGTCGCTGATTGGGGATTTGGTCTGGGATAACCTCGGCAGCGCATGACAGGCCCTCGACATTCACAGATGGCCGATAGCGCGGCCAGCGTTAAGAATCTGAACTGGCCCCCACTGCCAAAGCGGCGCTGGATTGAAGAGGGACGCGACAATGCGTAGACTCAACGTCAGCGCTGCAAAGCTCAATTTTCAGGCCCGACCCGGAGATATCAGGGCCCCTGATGTGGAACTGATTGCGGGAGTTGCGCCTCGGAGCCTGAAGGCGAGTCCAGAATCAGCTTGAATCGATCGGAGCACTCCCAGGCGCTGCCAGGCGGCAACGGGGAATCATCGACATGGCAGACACCGAGACAGGTCGTTCTCAATCACCCGATGGTTCACAGCCGGGTCCTGTGGGGACGGCATCCCCCGGGCATTCGGGAAGCGTTGCGACGAATCCGGCCAGCCCGGCGGGACAAGGCCCCGCTCCCATGGCCGCCCCTGCGAATGGCCCGGTTCCTGCTGCGACACCAGGCAATTCTGATGTGGCCGCGCCCCGACAGCGGGCCGGTCGCCGCTGGATTCTGCTCGGAGCAGCCGTCGTGGCCCTGGCGGCGATGGGGTATTATCTCACCCCCTGGATCGAAACGATGCTCAACACCGTTTCCACGGACGATGCGTACGTCAATGGCCACGTGACGTTCGTTGCGCCCCGCGTCGCCGGTCAGGTGAGCCGCGTGCTGGTCGACGACAACGTGCGTGTCAAGCGTGGCGCATTGCTGGTTCAACTCGACAAGGAACCGCATCGCGTGCAAGTGTCGATCAAGCAGGCCGCCGTGGGCACCGCAGAAAGTGACGTCGCGGCCGCTCAGGCCCAGGTGCGTGGCCTGGTTGCGCAGGCGCGCAGCAACCGCTTCAAGCTCGACCACGCCATGGAAGACGTGCGAAATCAGATCGAGCTGTTGAGGTCCAATAAAGCCCAGTTGAAAGTCGAGGACGCGAACCGGGATCTGGCGGAGCGCGACTACGCGCGCGCCGAATCGCTGGTTGGAAAGGGGGCCGTGAGTCAGCAGCAGTTCGACCAAGCTAAAGCCGCCCTGCAAGTGGCTCAAAATCGCGTCACGAGCGCCGAGCAAACCATTCAGCAGACTCGCGCCAGCCTCGGACTGCCCATCAATCACAATGATCCTTTGGACGTGCCGAAGGACCTGGAGCAGAATTTTTCGTCGGTACGAGCGGCCCTGGGAGCGGTTTACAACAGCGTCGCCCAGCTTGGTTTCACTCCGAAGACATGGGATGCGACCCCCAAGCAGGCCATCGAAGAGTTTTACAATCAGGATCCCGAGAAGAACCTCGATCGTATTTTCGAACGGCTCATTTCCGAATCCCCGGCCGTCAAACAGGCCGAGGCGCGGCTGCTTCAGGTCCGGCACGATCTGGAGCTGGCAGAGCTCAACCTCCGTTACTGCGACGTCCTTAGCGAGATCGACGGCGTCGTCACGAGCCGCAATGTCAACCCCGGCAATAACGTCTCCGCGGGACAAAACCTGATGGCCGTCCGTTCGCTCACGGAAATCTGGATCGACGCCAACTTCAAGGAGACGCAACTGGCGGAGCTGCGCATCGGCCAGCGCGTCCGCTGTGAGGTGGACATGTACGGCAAGCGGCGGGAGTATGAAGGCCGCATCACCGGTTTCACGATGGGGACCGGCCAGACCCTCTCGCTGCTGCCGCCGCAGAATGCCACCGGCAACTTCGTCAAGATCGTCCAGCGGCTTCCGGTGCGCGTCGAGCTGACGAATTATGACCCGGACAAAGCCCCTCTGTTCGTCGGCCTCTCCGTCGAGCCCTTCGTGTACATCAAAGACAAGCCCGAGGGCCCACATGCAGGCGACATGTTGCAGCCTGTGACCGAGCTACCTCTACGGACTCCGGCTTCGGAAGCTGTGGAGGAGGAGACGGCGATTCCCGCCAAGGGTAGCGCCGGCGCACCTTAGCGAGAGACGTTGCAAGAACGATCGTGGTTGGCGTTCACGCGGGGCTGGTGACTTCGCAGGAGCCGGATCAATGTCGAGTACGGTTGTCGCGCCGGGCGTGGCGAGTCGGGTGGCGATCAATCCCTGGATTGTCGCCGCCGCCGTGGTCATTCCCACGTTCATGGAGGTGCTGGACACCACCATCGCCAATGTCGCGCTGCGATACATTGCCGGCGGGCTGTCGGCGTCGAACGTGGACTCCGAGTGGGTCCTGACCAGCTACCTGGCCGCCAACGCGACCATCCTGCCGATCTCCGGCTGGATCTCGTCCCGCATGGGCCGTCGCAATTACTTCCTGCTTTCGATCGCCATCTTTACCATCGCCTCGGGCCTGTGTGGCATGGCCACCAGCCTGGAACAGATTATCTTGTTTCGAGTGATCCAGGGTCTGGCCGGGGGCGGATTGCAGCCCTCCAGCCAGGGGGTGCTGCTCGATGCCTTTCCCCCCGAGAAGCAGGGCGCGGCCATGACGATGTTCGGCATCGCAGCCCTCTTGGCGCCGGTCGTCGGGCCGACGCTGGGCGGTTACCTCACCGTCCAATACGACTGGCGCTGGATCTTCTACATCAACATTCCAGTCGGCGGACTGGCCCTGGTCATGAGCTACTTCCTGGTCGATGATCCGGATTACCTGAAGCAGGAGCGGGCGGAGCTGCGCCGCCAGCCGCTGAACTTCGACTACATCGGCCTGGGTCTGCTCGCCCTGGTCATGTCCTGCTGGGAAATCGCGCTCAGCAAGGGACAAGAGTGGGACTGGTTCGGCGATCCGTTCTGGCGTATCCAGACTCTGGTGACGCTGTTCGTGGTGGGGCTGGTCGCCCTGATCTTCCGGGAAACGCGGATCCACAACCCCGTGGTCGACTTCCGGCCGCTGGGCGAGCGCAACCTGGCGGCTTCCTGCGTCATCATTTTCTGTGCCTATGGAGTGCTCTATGGCGCCAGCACCTCCCTGCCGGGCCTGCTGCAGTCACTGTTCGGGTACGACGCGTACGTCTCGGGACTGGTGCAGTCTCCGTCCGGCGTTTTCTCCATCCTGGTGATGCTGGTGGTCGGCACGCTCCTCGGCCGGGGCGTCGACGCCCGCTGGCTGATCGCCGCGGGCCTTGTCAGCATGGCGACCGGGTGCTACTGGATGGCGCTGATGAACCTGCAGATCAGCCCGTCGCTAGTTGTCTGGCCGCGCGTCGTCATGATTTGCGGCCTGTCGATGATTTTCGCTCCGCTCAGCGTGGCGGCCTTCAAATACACCCCCGCACACCTGCGCGGGGCTGCGGTCGGCCTGTTCGCCCTGCTCCGTAACGAGGGGGGAAGCGTCGGCACCTCCATGGCCCAGACCGTCGAGCAACGTCGCCTGCAATTTCACGTGTCGCGTGTCGGCGAAACTCTCGACCCCTTCAATCCGACCGTGACGGCCTTTCTGGAACGGGCCCAGGCCACCTTCTTTCAGCAGACCGGGGACGCGGCCGGGTCGCAACAGCGGGCCGTGCAACTGCTCGAAAACCTGCGCCAGCAGCAGGCCGGTTCACTCGCCTTCTTCGACGTCTTCTGGCTGTGCGCAGTTTTGGGAGTGGCCCTCGTCCCTTTGGTGCTGTTCATGAAGCGCTCGGTCGCCGAAAAGGGCGCCCACGTCGGCGCGGAGTGACAATCGGAGCCGCGTGCGTCTGCTACTTTTCGCACTGCGTCGAACGGAGCTTGCAGCGCGAAATCAATTCAGCGTGCGGAATCGCCACCAGGCCACTGTGAAAAAAGAGAAGGCGAAGCCGACCAGCGCCAGACAGCAGTTCCAGACGACGTGCAAATTGGGAACTTCGCGGCTCAGCAGGTGATCGTAAGCGATGAGCGCCCAGGCATGGGGAGCCACCAGCCCTGCCTGCTGCATCAGTTCGGGCTCCCAGGCGCGCGGCATCAAGCAGCCACTGACGGCAGCCAGGATCAGCACCAGAAAATTTCCGTATGCCGAGACCTGTGCGTCGGTCCGCACCGCCGTGGCAACCATCAATCCCAGCGCTGTCGCCGCCAGCGACGTCGCAGCGATCACCGGGAGCAGCATCCACGGGTACATTCCCCACGACATGTGAAACAGGAACTTTCCGGCCAAAAAGAGGACGATTGTCTGAGCGATCGAGATCAGCAGAAAGGGAACCGCTTTACCCACCATCAGCCCGGTCCGCGTGACGGGACCGCTGAGCAGCCGGTTGAGCGTGCCCGAGTCGCGCTCGCCGATCAGGCTGCGGGCCATGAGTTGCACGATAAAGAACACGAACATCACCGTGTACGAGGGAACCAGATACTCATAGATGATGTCTCCTCGCGATTTGGTGGCGACTGACACGGCGGCTGGCGCTTCGCCTGCTTGACGCTCGTGTGACTGGCGCTTGGCCTTCAGAAAGAACTTGACCGCGAGTTGGGGATCGTGGGCCCGCAACACGTCGGGGGCGATCGTTCGCACGGCAAATGCGAACACCAGTTGCTCGACAATTTCCGCCGCGCTGATCAGAAACGCTCCGGATTGAACTTCGATATCCAGGCTTCGCAGTTGACCGGACAATCTGCCGCTATCGGTAAAGAACAGGTCTCCCGTATCGAGTTTTTCCACCAATTCATGGTAACGCGGGCCGATGATTGCCAGCACTTCGATTTTTCCATCGGCCAGCATGTCTTTCGCCTGTTCACGATTCGACAGCTCCGTGACCGCGAGCGCGTCGAGCTTGAGCACCTCGGTGATCAGGTTGTCGGCGAGCGTCGAACCGTCTTCATTCACCACGCCCACCCGCATTTTCTTGGCCTTCTCCTTCTCGGAAAAGAACTGTCCAGCGGAAAGCCCCAGGATCGTGATGAACAGCAGCGGCAGGGCCACCAGGCCTAACAATGTCCGCCAGTCGCGGACGAGGAGCAGCAAATCTTTTTTCGTGATCTTCCAGGCTTTCATGATTTCAATCTCGTAGCGTCCGTCCGGTGCGTTCCAGGAAGAAGGTTTCGAGGTTCTGCTGGCCGGTTTCGATCGACAGAATTTCAAAGTCGGCCGCCGCCAGGGCGTCCACGACCTTCGCGATGCGCCGCGTGCCCAATCCGGTTGCCGTTTTGCGTTCGCGTTTGATGACGGCCAGCGATTCGTGACCATTCGTCGCCACGACATTAGCCAGTCCCGCCAGCGAATGTTTCAAATCGGCCTGAGACGCGGCGACGCGCACATCGACGTCGGCCTGCGACGTATCGACCAGTTCCTCGAGCGTCCCCAGCGCGAGCAGCTTGCCGTGATCCAGAACGGCGACTCGCTCGCAGACCGCCTCGACTTCTTCCATGTAATGGCTGGCGTAAATGACGCCCACACCGTCCGTGGCCAATTGCCGGACACAGTCCAGAATGTGAGATCGCGATTGCGGGTCGACGCCAACCGTCGGCTCATCGAGAATCAGCAGGCGCGGCTCGTGGATCAGGGCCACCCCAAAGTTCAGGCGGCGCTTCATGCCCCCCGAAAAGGTTCGTACATACTGGTCGGCGTGTGGTTCCAGGCCGACCTGACGCAGCACGCGCTCAATCCGCTGTTCAATTTCTTTGGAGGGAACGTCGTAGATCTCTCCGAAAAAGACCAGATTCTCACGGGCTGTCAGGTCGCCGTAAACGGCCAGATCCTGGGGCACGAGCCCCAGCATGCGCTGCACGTTGTGACGCGCCTGCACCGTTGCCTGGCCAGCAATTTTGACAGTCCCCGAATCGGCCTGACGCAGGCCGGCCAGAATCATCATCGTCGTGCTCTTGCCAGCACCGTTGGGCCCGACCAGCCCGAAGATTTCGCCCTCCTCGACACGAAAGCTCAAATCGTCGATTGCAACATTGTTGCCGAACGCCTTGCGCAGATGAGAAACTTCCAGCAGGCTCATGGGAAGTGCCTTGTGTTCGAGAGCACCCTGTTGTCGCCCCGTACGGCAGTCAGTCGCAACGGACAAATGAAAGTACCGACCAGGTCGGTCAGTCTTACACGCAAATGCCATTTTTTACATTTACGGACGTTCACCAGTGCCGGCCATGAATTCGCGGTCTCCGGCGCCATCGATCGAGGAAATTGCCGGTCATCTGCCGGTTCTCGACGCTGATCGCGAATTCTGGGTGTCCGAATTCCGCGTACCACGATTCTGTTTCGTCACATCATTAAGCGCCAGGCCATTACTAAGCGCGGGACGTGGACAACCGATCCAGAAGATCGCGATAGAAAGCAGTCGTCGCGCTATGGCTTCGACTTCACCGTGACGACGACGGTTGTTTCCGAAACCACCGGCCCGCTCCCCTTTTGCAGAGCCGTGGCTCGAACCGTCAACGACAGGTCGCCGTGACACGGCGCGTCGTTCGCCAACCGTACTGCCAACGTGCCCTCCCGATCGCTGACGGAAAATCGGACAGGCTCGGCCGAGAATAGCATGGTCTGGGACGCGTCGGCGAGAAGTTCGACAATCACTGCCTCGTTCAACTCGGGCGCGCGAGAAACGATCAGCGGAAGTCGGATTTCCTCGCCAGGCTTTACAGAGATTTCTCCGACCGGCGATGCAATTTTTAAGAGAGCTCCTTCCGGCAGAATGCCGATCCGCATCTCCATCCGCTGGACCAGCGAGCGGACGTTTCCCATCGGATCGGAGACTCTGACGACGCCGTTCAAGATCATGCGACTCGTCTTCGTGGTCTCCATCCATTCCGGGACGAAGATCGGGTATTCGACGCGCGTTCGCGCAGGGGAGACGACGAATTCGCGGCTGGAGAGTCCCTGCCGATGACGCTGTTGCCTGGCTGTCATTTCGAGCGTGATCGGTCCCTCGTAACCCTCGAGCCGCTCGATCAGCAACGGCGCCAGATAAGTGCTGCCGCGATGAACTTTTCGAACATCGTCGAGCCCTTCGGGGGTAATCTTGATACGAGGTTTCATGGTCGTTGCCAGCAGGATAGGGGCTGCCGTCCGGGTCGCCATTTGATCGCCGATTCTGGCCGTGGCGGAAAGCGTCACGAGCGAGGCCGCGGCGGGAGCGTCGGCCGCGCAGGGCAGTTCGACAACGATCTCGGCCTTGCCCTCGGGAATCATAGTCTCGGCTGGTGCGGACACTCCCGGCGGCAGACCGGTCAGCGAAACCTGAATTGGTCCCTTACATTCCCCCCCTCTTACCGCTTTCAGGGCGAGCTTGAATTTGCCGCCGAGCGGAGCAGCCAACTGCGATGGCCCGGAGATCATAAAATTGTCTTGCGGCCGTTCGATCACCAAACGATAGTTTGCGTCGCGGGCCCCGCTCTTGCCGCTCCGGTCCGTGATGATGAGCGTGTGCGGTCCGTCTGTCGTCGCGGTCACGAAGAGTTGGGCACTGGTCGTGCCCGGCTGATCGTCGTTCGCGGCAATCTCTTTGCCATCAGGACCGAGAAGAACAAGCTCCGGGTCGAGCGGCGAGCCGATCTCATGTGCCTGGGCCTCGATCCGCCACGGCGCTCCCTTAATAAGGGGTAAAATAAAATGGTCGGCGCCGAATCGCGATTCCATGCTCCCCGTAACGGCGCACGGCAACTGGCTAATGATTGTTCTGCTCGCACCAGGCGCTTCAGTTGTTTCAGGCACATCGGAAATCAGCAGCTCGATCGGTCTGGCGGGACCGGCCGGCGTATCGAGAACGTAGGTGAACTTGCCAATTCCGGCGGCGGTCGGAATCGTCACGTTGCGCGTGAGCGTTTCCAATCGCTCGGCTCCTGATGCAATCCCTACGCCGATGAAGTCGATCGGCTGCGTGCTGCCGCGCCGGCCGGCGGCAGGATAGGCCGCCACCACGCGCGGCCCGGGAACGATTGCCAGCCGGTATACGTATGACTTGTCTCCGGCGAAATCGAGATCATGCAGGCTCAGCGTATATTTCGCCCCGGCACGAGCCGTAAAGGTGGCCGTCAGATCGTTTCCTTCCGTATCCGCCACATCGACGATCGCCCGTCGCTCTTCGTCGCGCACCTGAATCAATCCGTGGAGTGGCGAGCCCATTCGCCTCGCGATCAACTCGATCGTGATCGGCCCGGACTGGGGCGCGAAAAAATCATACTGATCGACCTCTTCAATCAGACCGATCTGTCCACTGACGATCACTGGCAGATCGGCGAGCCGTTGCGGCGTCTTGCGGTAAGGGTCTTCGGCGATCTCGGGCAGATCGCTCACGTGAAAAAGTCCGACAGATGATGCCCCATTCGCGTTCGCCACCTGAAATCGAACGAGGCCCGGTGGAACGTCGGCGGGTATCGTGAGGCGCGCCGGAAATTCTCGGGGCAATGGCCAAGCCGGCCCACGCCCTTTGGCGCCGAACCAGTACGGCGGAGGCGGCACGAGCACTTCGCCGGGCGGCCCGAGGATTTCGAGCTTGATCCGTGGATCGTGCACGAATAATTGAGTGTCCGTCGTCCAATCGTACCCGCCGATCTTGACGTCCACCGTTGTCCCTGCCCGGCCCCCGGACGGATAAACGTACCCGATTTCCGGAGCAACCTGGCCGAAGGCTGGATCCACGATCCCCATCAGGCCCAGTAAGGCGAGAGCGGCGATCATTGCCCGATTCGACATTTTGAAAGCAGACATTCCGAACGTGTCATCACGGGCATGAGAATGGGAGGGAGACCAATGCGGCCTCGGCTACGCAATCAAACCGGGTATCAATTTGCCGCCGTCCGTCAGCGGCACCGGGCGACCGAGAGAATCCGAATATTCCTTGGCCGAATCGATCCCGAGCAAGGTGTGCACCGTATGCAGAAAATCGTTGACGCTGACAGGATCTCGAGTGGGTGCGGCAGCCTGTTTGTCGGTCTCGCCGATGACTTGGCCTGGTTTGATCCCTCCCCCCGCGAACAGGATGCTCTGCGCCATCGACCAATGATCGCGCCCTGCCTGGGCGTTGATTCGCGGCGTGCGCCCCATTTCCCCCATCATGATGACGAGAGTGTTTTCCAATAGTCCCCGCTGATCGAGGTCGTTCACCAGGGCGGCGAAGGCGCGGTCGGCAGGCGGGATCAGGTCCTCCTTCAAGCTGGGAAAGCAATTGAAGTGCACGTCCCAACCCGGCACATCGACGCCGACGAACCGGCACCCCGATTCGACGAGCCGACGCGCCAAGAGCGCGCATTGCCCGACCTGCGTCATCCCGTACGATTCGCGAACCGTAGAGTTTTCTTCCTGAATGCGAAACGCCCGGCGCGCCTCGGGAGAGCCGATCAATTCGTACGCCTTCCCATAGTAGGTCGACATGGTCGCGGCCCGGCCGTTGCGCTGCCGTTCCCGCTCGAGCCCGGAGAGCATCTTGCGCCGCAACGCGGATCGCGATTCCGTCAGCCCGGCGATCTGCCCTAAATCTTTGACTTCGAAGTCAGGTTGACTGGGATCGGCCTCGATCACGAACGGCGCGAATTCGGCCCCATAGAAACCGGGGCCACCCGCCGACATCGGATGCGGCATGTTGATGTAAGGAGGCAACTTTCCCGCGGCCCCCATTTCGCGGGAAACGATCGAGCCCAACGAGGGGAAGTGCTCGTTGGTCGGGATGGGGTGTTCCCCATCGGCAAACGGGGCGCGCCGCCCCGTCATGACATAGTAATAGCCCGTCATGTGGCCGTTGTCTGCGTGCGAGTGGCTCCGCACGACGGAGAATTTGTGCGCGATCTTCGCGCATTCCCGACAATGTTCCGAAAATCTGGTTCCGGGGACCGATGTGGCGATGGGCGAAAACGGACCGCGAATCTCCGCGGGGGCCTCCGGCTTCGGATCCCACATGTCCTGGTGCGGCGGCCCTCCTTCCAGAAACAGGAAGATGCAGGCCCTGGCTTTGGCCGTCGAATCCGACGCCGCCGAAGCCGGCGATTCAAACAGTTTCGGCAGTGTCAGGGCCGATAGCAATCCCGTCCCCCCCAAACGCAACACATGCCGCCGCGACAACCCGTTGCACAAGCGTGAGCTGCGTTCGCCGATGCCAATCGTCACCATGTGAATATCCCGTTTTGCTTACGCCCAACTCCCAATGCCTAATGCACAACACCTAATGATTATACAAAAATTCTTTCGTGTTCAGGACGCTCCACAGCACGTCTTCAACCGCCTGGCGGCGAGTCGCGCCGCCAGAATCGAAAGTTTCTTCCAGCAGCGCCCGCTCTTCCGGCGTGGGAAATCGCGAGAGCGTCCCCAGGAAAATCTCGTCGGTCAATTCGACATTCGACAATTGAGATTCGGCCAGACGCCGGGCCGTGCCGTTCCGGCCGGCGATCTTGGAGTTGATCTCCGGTGAGTTGAGCAGGTGCAAGGCCTGCGAAATGCTCGGCTCGTTGCTGCGTTCGCACTCGCAGACGGTCGCCCGCACGGGGCGGCCGAAGATGCGGAAAAAGTACGACGGCATGCGGTTGTCCCACACGGCGATGCTGCGCGTCCCCAGCGGCCAACCGTTGAATTTCTCGGGGACGCCCGTCGCCTGGCTGACGGCGTCGAGCAGCACTTCGGCGGGCAGGGCTTTGGGAAACGCATGTGAGAAATGCTGCCGATCGTCCTGATTCGAGGCATTGGTCACCACGCTGAGCTGATACACCCGCGACGCCAGCAATGTGCGGGTGAATGCCTTAAGATCGAACTTCACCTGGCACAGATGAGTCGCGAGCGCATCCATCAACGGTTCGTTTGTCGGCGGATTCGTCGTCCGCAAGTCGTCGATCGGCTCGACCAACCCGCGCCCGAAGTAATGAGCCCAGAGACGGTTGGCGATCGCCCGGGCAAAATAGGGGTTCTCACCCGCGGTCATCCAAGCGGCTAGAACCTGGCGGCGATCCGCTGTTCCGGAAAAATCAGCCTCTTTCGCCCCGAGCGCCCGGGTCATGACGGGTTCCCTCGTCCGCGGATGTTTGGCGTACGTTCCACGTCGCGCGACGATCGCCTCGGTTCCGCCGGGCAGTTTCTTGATGCCGACCCCCGTGAAGAAACCGGCCATTCCGGCGTAATCCTCCTGGCTCCAGCGATCGCTGGGATGGTGATGGCACTGGGCGCACTCGATGCGGATTCCCAGCAGCAACTGACTGATCGAGCGACTCGCCAGCTCAGGTTGATCGAGAGCCTTGAAAAATGCGACGGGGCTTTCGCTCTGCACTGGTCCCTGGGCCGTAAGAATCTCTCGGACCATTTCGTCATAAGGCTGGTTCTCTGAAAATTGTTTGCGCAGCCAGCGGGTGAGCCCGACCGTTCCCTGGGGAGTCACTTTGATTTTGTCGGCCCGCAGAAGGTCGGCCCATTTCATGGCCCAGTAATCGGCATATTCCGGTCGATCGAGCAGATCGTCGACCAGCCGGCTGCGTTTATCGGGGGCCGGGTCGGCGAGAAACCGTCGCGCCTCGGCAGCCGTGGGAAGCGTGCCGATCACGTCGAAAAAGACCCGTCGCAGAAACCCAGCGTCGTCGATCGGCACTCCAGGTTCGATCCCCAGGCGCTCCAGCTTGTCCCACACGAACGTGTCGATGAAGTTGCTTTCGGGCGGACGCGAAAATCTCTGACCGTCGCGCGGAACGATGACGCGACACACGGCCACGTGCCCCAGATACCGCACCAGAATCGCCGCTTCTCCAGGAATATCCGCAGCCTGCAACATCCCCCGCGAGTTGGCTTCCACAACATGAGGTGCGTTGGAGAGGAAATCAGTTTCCACTGTCGCATCGCTGCGCACGCCCGAGTCGTCTTTCGCGGTCACCCGCAATTGCCGCTGCTCGTGACGACGCATCACGATTGTGGCCGGCTCGACGTCGATGCTTAGGAGTGGCAGCTCTCCCGATACCGAACGGGGCGCCCCCTGCGTGATCCAGCGCTGCAACCGCAGGTATTGAGGACTGTCTGGATCGAGCTTCTTCCCTCCTCCATGGGGGACAACTGCGATCGCTTTCTGCAGCAATAGGCTCTGCGGCGGCGCCGAGAGAATGATCCGCCGACCCTTACCCTGGGTGACGAGGGCCTCGTAATCAAAAGTTCCGTCGAATCCCAGCAAACTGAGTTTGAAGCCGTTCTGTCCTTCGGCCTTTCCGTGGCATCCGCCCGAGTTGCAACGTGCCTTAGTTAGAATGGGCACGATTTCATGCTCAAATGAGACGAGCGGTGGATTTGCCACGCCGGAAACGGTCACGGAAACCGTCGTTTCATTCTGATCCGCAATAACAGACAGCATCGTCGCTCCGTCCGCCAGCGGATGGACAAGACCATCCGCGTCGACTCGAATGATCGCCGGTTCGCGAACTATGTACCGTGCGTCGCGTGTCAGGTCGCGCTCGCGTTCGCCCGACTTTTCGGTGACCAGAAGTTGTTGGCAATCTTCGGCCCGCGTGAGCACGACGCGGGCCGGGCTGACTTGCACGTCCGCTCGCAATGGGAACGCCACCACGACAATTCCCAAGGATGCCAGCCAACTCCAGATTTTGAAGCTCACCTTCATGTCCAGGCCGCATTCCGAAAGAGGCTTGGTAATCACCGCCCACATCAGGCGCGATCACCGTGACTCTAATGTATCCATCAGCGACGCCTTATGGAATCGGAGGGCTCCTCGATTCCTGAAAGGGCGCCGTGAAGGCGATAGTTCCGATTACGTCAGCCAAATCGGCAAATCCGTCTTACCGCTGGCCATCCCATACCGCCACGAATTAGAATGTTTCCGGGCGCAGAATTGGCGAAATGTTCCGAAAATCCTGTCTGCTTTGCGCCATCGAAAATGGCGTCAGCGTTATCGAAGGCGCCACCGACCCCGTTCAAATCCAGACCCCACATCGTCTTTCCGAAGTGCAGTTCGTTGACAACCCATGCCAGCCCGCTTGCCCAGCGACGGACACGACGGAGTATCGCCACGGCTTCCCAGCGATGGCGCTCGGACCCGACTGCGATGCACGATTGTCGTGGCTGTTGCGATTGTCGCCGGCTCGTTCGCGTGCTGGCGGTGGCGTGGGACACGACCGCTGGCGGTCTCTGATTCGAATCGGAATTCTCACATTGCCGAGCTGATTGCCGCCGTAGAACTTGACGACGGTCCCCCGGATCGGCCGGGCTATCTGGGTTGGGAAGCGTGTTCTGCGTGTCACGCCGAGCGCGTGGCCGAATTTCAGGCATCTCGTCATTTTCTGGCCTGTTGCCTCCCCAGCGCCCGGCCCTTGGCTCCTGCCTTTGACGGGCGCGGCGCGGCGTACGCCACACGAGACCCTGAGCTGCATTTCGAAATGCAGCATTCTGGCGACAATTTCACGATGACGACCGTTCACACCACGCCTCAGGGCGCCGAGCGCACGACATCCCGAATCGACCTGGTCTATGGCGCCGGCGGCACAACCGATGAAGTCTACTTCACCTGGCACGACGATCGGCTGTTTGAATTGCCGGTCGTCTGGCTCAATTCTCGAAAAGAATGGGGGGCCAGCGTTTTTGATCCTCATGCCAGTGGAGACTACTCGCGCGCCACGACCCCGCAGTGCCTGGAATGCCACAACACCTGGTTTCAACACGTCCCCGGAACCGTCAACGAGTACCGTCGCGCCGGCTGCGTCCTGGGCGTCACCTGCGAACGCTGCCACGGACCGGGAAGCGAACATGTCGCCTTTCACGCGGCCAACCCTAACGCGCGTCGGGCCGCGGCCATCGTGCATCCAGGGCGGTTGCCCCGAAAGCGGAAAATGGACCTCTGCGCTCAATGTCACGACAACTCGATCACGCATCGAGCGCCCCCTTTCAGTTATCGTCCTGGCGAGGAATTGGAAGCGTATTTCAAAGTGCTCACGACGCGCAATCCGGAAGACGATCACGTCGCCAACCAGGTTCAATATCTGCGCGACAGCCAATGTTATCAGCGCAGCGAGAGTTTGGTTTGTACGACGTGCCACGACCCGCACCGGCCAAGTGATGCGGCCGGCGGCGGCGATTCCGGCCGGCGCGCCTGCGGGAAATGTCACGCAAGCGCCGATTGTGGCGAGCGAGAGCGGCTTCCGGCGGGTGTGCGGGACGATTGCATCGGATGCCACATGCCGCTCCGCAACAAAATCCAGGTCAACTTCCGCACCGAAAGCGATGCTTTCGTCCCGCCGGCACAGCGCTACGAACATCACATCGCCGCCTATCCGGAAGCGCGGGACGAAGTTCTCCTGGAGTGGCACCGTTCGCAAACCGATGACGCCAGTCGGCGCGAGGCGGATCGGCTGGCGGCGTCACTGGCAGAATTCTGGCTGTCCAAGGCACGGCGGCTGCAACAGAGTTTTCGCTATCTGGCGGCCATCGACGCCAGCCGCCAGGCGTTGCGTTTCGAACCATCACAGGCCAATCGCGACCGATTGCAGAATCTTATCGACATCCATGCCAAGCTGGATGCCGATTGGTTCGAAGCGGCGTTCGCCAGCCAAAACGGACGCACTCAAGAGGCGATCGGCATCCTGCGTGGAATCCTGAATGTGAAACCCGATCTGGCCCGCGCCCACGGCAAACTCGGCACGCTTTACGCCTTGGTCGGACAGCGAGAAAAAGCGGTCGAGCATCTCGAGGCGGTTGCCAAGTGCGATCCCGACGATCTTTATGGCCATACGATGCTGGGCTGGCTTGCCTATCTTGACGGCAAACCGGAAGACGCTCTGCCGCACTACGAACGCGCCCTCGAAATTGATCCCTACCGGGCCAAACTGAATTTCCAGAATGGTCTGGCATTGAAGCAACTCGATCGTGCTGACGACGCGGCGAACGCGTTCCGAACGGCATTGAAAATCGATCCCCGGTACGCCGATGCCTGTCACGCACTCGGAGAAGCGCTGCGGTGGGAAAAGCCCGCAGAAGCTCTGCAATGGGCGCTGCGCGCGGTTCGACTGACGCAGCGCAAGAATCCTCATTTTCTGCTCACGCTCGCCGGAATCTGCGCCGACGCCAGGCGATTCGACGAAGCGGAAGGCGCGGCGCGCATGGCCCTGGACGCAGCGCCGTCGGGCGACGAACAACTGGCCGCCGAAATCCGCGCGCAGCTCGCGACGTTCCAAGCCGCCAGCAAATAACCGGCTCCTCGCTAGACTGCGGCCCCAGGACGATTGTCGGCTATTCAATGAGCGTGTGCACCTGACCCGACGGGCAATCGAGAATGCGCCGAACCGCACCATCGGGCCATGTCACTTCGACCTGACGAACATCTGCGTGGTTGCCGAGTCCGAAATGCAGCAGATTGCCGTTCGAAGAGGCGTAGCTGCCACCCGCCTTGACGAATCTCGCCTGTCTGCCTTGCTCGGTCTCGACGCGAACAACCGTTCCCACGGGGTGCCTCGCACTTCGGGTTCCATTCAAACGAAATGCGACCCAATGCGCTTTTTTCGTGACGCTTTCCGAGCGGTTTTCGAGCAACGCCACGGGCTCGTTCAGATGAGAAATCGCGACGTCGAGATCGCCGTCGCCGTCGAAATCGCCCACGGCCATCCCTCGTCCGAGATGCGGCGTTGTCAAGTAGCCGCCGGAGGGGGCCTCGACGTGGTCGAACCTGCCGCCGAGATTTTCAAAAACCAGCGGCAATTGCCGCAGGGGAGCATACGCCGAGTATCGAAAGACATGCCCATTGGCAACCAGGACGTCTTCATCTCCATCATTGTCGATATCGAGAAATGCCGTCCCCCAACCCACGAAATTGCCTCCGACGCTGGTGATCCCCGAGCTGTCGCTGACGTGGCGAAATAGCCCGTTGCCGTCGTTACGATAGAGCGCAGACGTTTCTCGCTCGAATGTCGAGACCCAGAGGTCCGGCAGTCCATCCATGTTGAAATCGCCGACGTCCACGCCCATGCTGCCGTTGGGCAGACCGTTGTTGTCGATGCTTACCCCGCTGACGAGCCCGACTTCCTCGAGACGGCCGGCCCCGCGGTTTCGATACAGAAAATTGGGCGTCGTGTCGTTGGCGACGTAAAGATCCGGCGCGCCGTCGAGATCGAGGTCGGCGATGACGACCCCCAGCCCTTTGCCGTCGGTCCGCAATCCCGCCTCCCGTGATCCATCGCGAAACGTGCCGTCGCCGTTGCTGAAATACAGCGTATCCGGCAAAGGGCCAAATTTGATGGGCGGGCACCAGTCACGCGGGTGATCGGCACGCTGCGCGGTGCACACGAGGTGATGGTCGAACGACCAGTCGACGTAGTGGGCGACGTACAGATCGGGGGAGCCGTCGTTATTCAGGTCTCCCCAGGCGGCGCTCGTACTCCACAACGTATCCGTGAGCCCCGCGACGAGGGTGGTCTCCGTTAGCGTTCCGTCGCCGCCGTTGTGCCATAACACCAGGCCGCCGTAACCTGTCACCAGTAAATCCGCAAAGCCGTCACCATCGTAATCCCCTGCCGTCGCGCCGTGGCTGTAATACGGCGCCGCACCCACCCCGGCGCTCAGCGTCTCGTTCGTAAACTGCCAGGCGCCGTGATTGCGGAACAAGGCGCCCGGCAATCCGTGCACTTCCCGATCGGTCGTCAATCTGCCGCCCCCCGGAAAAAACAGGTCCAGGTCGCCGTCGGCGTCATAATCCCACGCGGCGATGCCCCCTCCCAGCGATTCCAGGATCGAAAACTGCCCGGATTCCTCGCCGTTGTGATAGGTGAAGACGACCCCCGCAGCGCCAGCCACGTCTTCGAAATGCACCGCGGTTCGCGCACGGGAGGAACCCGCCCCGCCTTCCAGCGAAGAATCGACCTGCGAAACGGGCGGCGTCCCGGAGGCTGACGGCACGGAGTCTGACGATGCAGTACAGCCGGCACAGAACAGCGGCCACCACAAATAGTGCGCAAAAATTCCAAGCGACGGGGTTCTCATAGAGTCAACACGTTCGATGGTTGATCCGCGGCAACAAAAGAATCATTCCGATGGGCCCCCTTCGATGATCGTCAGCCAGCGGTTCGCATTCACATTTTTCCTCGTTGAGGTTCTGCCGGAGGGCCAATTGATCTCCACGCGTTCAATCAACGTGCTGCCACCGATTCCGAAAAACAGCCGAGGATCACTGGATGAAGCATAGCTTCCGCCTCCTTTGAACTGCCGCATCTGGACGGCGCCGCCGGCCGTCAGATGGACGATTGCGCCCACCGGTTGGCGCGCGCTGGTGGTTCCGATCAGTCGCAGTCCAAGCCAGTTCCGCGCCCGTGAATCGCTCGTGATGTTCGACAGTACGACAATTTGTTGGTTTACTTGTGAAATCGCGAGGTCCACGTCTCCGTCGCCGTCGAGGTCGCCGCAGCTTACTCCGCGGCCCTTATGGGACGATTGGAAGTAGGCTCCCGCCACGGGCGACACATTGACGAGACGCCGTCCCTTTTGATTTTCGAAGAGCAAGGGCGTCTGTTCAACAGGCGAATAATTCGGAAATTGCATGACATGACCCGTCGCGACAATTGCATCTTCGTCGCCATCGGAGTCGAAGTCGAAAAACACGCTCCCCCAACCTACGTACATGCCACCGACGCTGGCCAACCCGGCCGGCTCGCTCACGTGCTGGAACACGCATTTCCCCTGGTTGCGATACAAAGCCGTCGTTTCACGTTCGAAATTGGAGACCCAGATGTCGGGCAATCCGTCGAGGTTATAATCGCCGACGTCGACCCCCATGCTGCCGTTGGGATGACCGCGGTTGTCGACGCTCGTGCCGCTGACCAGCCCCACCTCTACGAACCGACCGTTGCCCAGATTCCTATAGAGGAAGTTACCGGCCGTATCGTCATTCGCAACGTAGACATCCGGCGCGCCGTCGAGATCGAGGTCGGCGATGACGACCCCCAGTCCTTTGCCGTCGGTCCGCAATCCCGCCTCCCGTGATCCATCGCGAAACGTGCCGTCGCCGTTGCTGAAATACAGAATGTGCGGCAGGGCGAGCAGATTGCCGGGCGGACAAATGTCGCGGGGATGGCTTGCCTGCTGCGCCGTGCAGACGGGATGATGGTCGAACGACCAGTCGACATAGTGGGCGACATACAGATCGGGGGAGCCGTCGTTATTCAGGTCTCCCCAGGCGGCGCTCGTACTCCACAACGTATCCGTGAGTCCCGCGACGAGGGTGGTCTCCGTCAGCGTTCCGTCGCCGCCGTTGTGCCATAACACTAGGCCGCCGTAACCTGTCACCATTAAATCCGCAAAGCCGTCACCATCGTAATCCCCCGCCGTCGCGCCGTGGCTGTAATACGGCGCCGCACCCACCCCGGCGCTCAGCGTCTCGTTCGTAAACTGCCAGGCGCCGTGATTGCGGAACAAGGCGCCCGGCAATCCGCGCACTTCCCGATCGGTCGTCAATCTGCCGCCCCCCGGAAAAAACAGGTCCAGGTCGCCGTCGGCGTCATAGTCCCAGGCGGCGACGCCCCCTCCCAGCGATTCCAGGATCGAAAACTGCCCGGCTTCCTCGCCGTTGTGATAGGTGAAGACGACCCCCGCAGCGCCAGCCACGTCTTCGAAATGCACCGCGGTTTCCTCACGGGAGGAACCCGCCCCGCCTGCCAGCGAAGAATCGACCTGCGAAGCGGGCGGCGCCCCGGAGTCTGACGGCCCGGAATCTGACGGCACGGAGTCTGACGATGCAGTACAGCCCACTGACGTCAACAGGCAAGCCAGAGCGCCGGCAGCCGCGATTTGCCTGCTTCGCCGTCGGCAATCGTTTCCGAGGTCACGAGCCATGGGGTTTGCCTTCGGGACGCAGCGCCTGAATGCGGTGACGTTCTGCGAGGGCATCGTCCCCCAGGCTGGAAAAATGTTCGAACAGCAATTGATGCGCGGGGGCATAGTCGTGATCGAGCCGCAAGACACTTTCCAGCCAGGCGACTCCGTCGGCCGGGTCGCCATATCGCAACGTCAGCGATCCAATCTCGAACCGGATCCGCAATTCTTCATCGGAATTCAAATCGTCGTCGTGCTTCAGCAGCAAGCGCATCGCCGCGTGGATCTTCAGCTCTGCCGATCGGGCGGCATCCACATATTTGAATTGTTCCTGTGCGGCTTGCGTCTGACCGGCGCTCTGCAGCGCTCCCGCCAGCGCGTTGCGGAATTCGATGCTGGTCGAATCCCGGGCAATCGATTCTCGCAGTCGCTGGATGGCAGCGGACGAGTCTCCCGCCTGGAGCTCGAGTTCTCCGAGCACTCCCAAAGCCTCGGCCGAGCCAGGATCCAGTTTCAACGAATGCAGCAGGTCGCGCCGCGCCGCGTCGTCTCGACCGGCGACGCGCAGGCAACGTGCCCGACCTACCAGCGCCTCGACGTCATCGGGACTCTGGCCGAGGCAGCGATCGAATTCTTTGTGGGCCGCGGCATACTCGTTCAGTTCGACAAGCACCTGCGCCAGTCGGACGCGAGTCGCGGTCGATTCAGGCGATAATTCCAGCGCACGACGGTACTCGGCGCTGGCCAGTTGCCAGGAGGACAGGTTCTCGTAGTATTTGCCGCGGAAGACATGGGGTTGGGCGTCGCCGGGATAATCCTTTTCCCAAGCCTCGAGGATCTTCAGCCCCGGAATAATTTGAAAATTGAGAAAATAGCCGGAAGCAAACGCCTCGCAAATATCGGCGCCGTCTTCACCCGGATTGAGCAGCAAACCGCGCAGGGCCGGTTCAGCGTCCGTCATCCGCCCGGCCTGGGCCAACGCCAGGATCTGCTCGCGCTGCAACGCCGCTACCGGATAATCGAGTTCCCTGGCCCGGAGCAAACACGGCTCGACCTGTCCAAGACGACCGATCCGGCGATAGGCACGAGCCAACTGAAAGTGAAATTCCCCGCTCTTCGGGTGGGAGGCGATCAGTGGCGACAGCCACGCGAGGGCCTCCTCCCCGTGCCGTGATTGCAGCGCGGCGCGAGCCCGGTTGATACGGAATTCGCGGTCGGCCACAGGCCATGCCGCCATGCCGCCGATCGTCAGACAGGCGACGCATCCTCCGATCCACCGAGACCTCGAACAACGGAAGGGGCGCACAACAAGCCTCGTGGAAGGCCGACCGCGTCTGACGACGCTCTTGGGAAAAACAGGCCGGGGTTCGGTCAGTCCTGCGGAAATTCCACTCTAGTCTTCACGACGGCAGAGTTCAAGCGCGATCCGGCGGCCCTCGTTTCAAAGCCTTGCTGCTCCCGGAATGGCCCAGGAACGACCTAAAGCACGTCATGCGCCCGCATCACAACAAAATCCAGTAAACCAGCTTGACAAACCGCAGAATCTCGGGTGTAGTGGCCAGTATTCCCATTTCTGGGCCAGACGCGCTGAATCTGATTTTTGTGGTTCGCCCCTTGCTCTCATTGTCTCGAAAATCTTCGAGACGATGGGCACCTGTTTTTGTCATTCGTTTTCCAAGACATTTACAAGCTGCCACTTGACTTCCGTTCCTGCGTCTCATTCCGAAGGGAGCGTGTTTGATGTCATTTTCCATTCGTTCTTGGCTGCGGCCTGGCCGTCGCAGCGCGTTCACGTTGATTGAGCTCCTCGTGGTGATCGCCATCATCGCCGTGCT
>DASYAR010000149.1:0-4602 GCA_036501235.1 Planctomycetaceae bacterium | reverse complement strand
TCGCTCCAATTACGAGACGTACCCGTGCGGCAGATTCTCGAAGCCATCTTGCAACCTGTGCAGTTGTCCTGCGTCATCGAAAATGAGGCGATCAAGATCACAACCAGTGCATCCGCGGCAGACAAGCTCGAGGTCCGTATTCACGCGGCGCAGGATCTTGTTTTCGACCTTCCTCTAGATCTGCAGAAGACGCAGGTGGTTCGCAAGCCGTTCATCGATCGCGTCGGAGGACAGGCAGGAATCGGGGGGATGGGAATGAGGTTCATGGGCGCGGCCGGCATGGGAGGGGGAATGATGGGAGGCGGAATGATGCCGGGTGTGGGGGGCGCACCAGGCCCTGCCGGGGAGGGAGCGCCAGATTCGACGATGGGTTTATCGGAATCATCCGAATCAGGCGACGTATCTCCCACAGGGAACTTAGCCGTGAAAGGAAAAAAAGCGAGTCCCGAGGCCGACGATCTTGCCGATGACGTCGCGCGGGTCGCTCTCGCCGGACGTGACGAACTTCCCATAGCAGAGCGGAGTCAATCAATCGGACGAACTAATGCCGAAGAAATGATGGGCCTCATCAAATGCGTCGTCCAGCCCGATTCCTGGGAAGATTTGAGCGGCCCGGGCAGCATCGTCTATTTCCCGGGAGCGTTGGGATTTGCCGTCCGCCAGACCCAGGCCGTTCACGCGGAACTTGGCGAAATGCTCGAGCGCATGCGAGTGCTTCCTCCTGCGTTCGGAGAGCAGGCGGGGGTGGCTCCTGCTCGGTTGCCCCTGCTCGGGACAAGCAACATGGCGAACTTGGACGCAGGTCTGCTCGTGGACTTGCTGAAGATTGTCGTGCAGCCGGATTCGTGGGAAGAACTGTCCGGACCCGGTTCTGTCGCCATGCAGACGCCTAAATTGGCCCTCGCCGTCCATCAGACTCAGGACGTTCACGAAGAGATTCGTGCGGTATTGACATCATTGCGGCGCGCGCGATATCTCGCGCGGCGCGGACAGGCCTGGAAGGCGTTCAGTCTGGCGACCGGTCCGTGGTTCCCGATTGCCCTGGGAGTGACCGATCTTCCCATGGTCTCTCCGGAATCGGCCGCGCCGGCGCCTGACGCCGCAGAATTGAAGGCGCTGGCGTTTCTCTCGGAGCCACTTGCCGGAGAGCAAATGTGGCGCACGATCGGTTTGACAGGCCGTCCGCTCGAAACGACCGCCATTCGGATCGCACCTGGGCGGCACGAATTCGAATTCGACGTGCGGCGGTCTCGTATCCAGGGTGAAGAAGCCGCGGTTGCGTATCCTGGCCTCGCGCTGGTGGAGCGCGGTGCATGGGGGACGGCTTTGCGGCGGATTATTGACGGTCGTTTACCGTGGTTGCCACACCGAACGCGACTCGAATTGGCCCGCATGTTTTCTGTCAAGATCATCGGGCAGAATCAAAAGATGGTTCAATTGCAGCTCGCGCTGCCTGACGGAGCCGCAGGAGACGAAATTGTCGTTACCGTCGATCGCAAGACCGGTTTGCCGACTCTCTGGGAATCGCGTCTGGCAGGAAAACCCGTGCTGCGGCTGCGTTTCGAGGATTTGCGACGAGCCCAAGGCAAGCCGATCTGGGCCAAAGTCATTGCCGAAGACGGCACAGGCCAGGCTATCGAGCGCTGGGAGCTGGTCAGTTACGCGGAGCTGAAATCCGAGATTCCGCCGCTCAACGAGGGCTGGGAAAACTGCGTCGTCCTCGACGTGCGCGAACAGGAGCGCGACGATGCTCCGCCGTTCTTGAAGGCCTTGCAGGCGATCCGTGGCGGCAATTGGGAATCCGTCGACAGGGCTTTCGACGCCGCCTTGAGGCTGCAGCCACGACAGCCGCTGCTCTCGTTCCTGAAAGCCTGGAACCTGGCACAGCGACCCCGCCACGAGGAACAGATCGTAGCCCTCTTGACCGACGTCGCGCACAGCGGAGCCGTCGACCTCGTCAGAAATGTCGCCGACGGCGCCTTTCTGCATCTGAGCGCCCGTGAACTGTACGCCGTGCTGCTGGCCATTCCGGAACGACAACGCACCGCCGCTGAATGGGACCATCTGGCCCGCTTGGCCGCCCGGGCCGGCAAGCCCGCAGCGGGGCTGCAGCACATCCAATCGGCGATCGCGGCGGCAGGACCGGCCGGCGACTCCTCCGAGCGAGCGCGCTGGCACGTGCAGCTTCTGCTCGAAACGAAGCAATTGCCGGCGGCCGTTCAATTGTCCCACAAGCGGCTGGCCCGCGACGACATCTCGGCCGAAGAGGTTCTCGCGATGGCCGACCTCTTCTCGAGCGACGGCGCCAAGCAGGAAGCCCGTGAGCTCGTTGTTGCGGCTCTGGCGCACAAACAGGCCGTCGGGATGAAGCGGCAGCCATTGCTGGCGCGCCGCGCCGAATTCGAAAATGGTCTAGCCCGCTGGCGAACGCTCATCGAGGCCGCGTCGCTCTTGCCGGCCGATTCGAAATGGCGGCAATCGGAGGTCGGACAGGTGTTGCGCGAGATGACCCAGCTCGAGGAGCGTGACCTCGCAGGTCCCCTGGCGCAGGAGACGAAGGATCCGCAGATCGCCGCCGCACTGTGGTTTGTCCAAGCCGAGAACGAGGTGCAGCGCGGCAACGCCGTCGCGGCCGCCGATATCTGCTGGAAGCTCTACGAAGAGCGGCAGTTGCCGACGGACCGGCACGGATGGTTCATTGCGCACCTGCATGCCGCCAGGCAGCACGAACGACTCATCTGGTTCGTGGAAGATCGCCTCCGTGCGGGTGAAACCATCGACCCGGATGAGCTGCACACGGTTGTCCCCGCAGCCTATGACGCTCTCGGGCGCAAAGACGCCGCCAACCGCGCCCGCACCCAGCCCCGCCCCCCCGAACCGCCGAAACCGAAAGCCGGCCGAGGAATGATGGGCGGCATGGGCGGCGGCTTTTTTTGACGACCACTACTTCCGATTAAAAGCCCCGGCGGCTCGAATGAGCAGTCGGCGGGGGGCGAAGCGGGTCAGGAATGCGAGTAACCTGTTGAGGAATCCGGGGATCACGGTCCGCCGGCCCTGTCGCAGCGCCCGATGTCCGGCGCGGGCCACATCGACAACTTCCATCCCCGTCCATTGGAACCCCGACGACTCGGTCATGTTGTACTCGCTGCCGAAATTCGTACGGGTGGGGCCGGGACACAGACAGGTGACGCCAATATTGTGCGGCCGCGCTTCGGCCCACAACGCTTCCGAGAACGACAGCACGAACGCCTTCGTGGCAAAGTAGATCGCGGCGTGAGGGCCGGGTTGGAACGCCGCCGTCGATCCCACGTTCAGGATCGCGCCGCGGCGGCGCTCGATCATGCCCGGCAGCGCCCGATGCGTCAGATGCACCAGAGCCGAGACGTTCAATTGAATCATCGCCAGTTGGCGGTCGAGCGCGACGTCTTGAAAATCGCCATGCGCTCCGAACCCGGCATTGTTGACGAGGACGTCCAGATTCCAGCCGGCCTGTTCCAGTTTGAGAAAGACGGCGTCGGCGGCGCCGGGAATGGACAAATCTTGCGAGACGACCAAAGTTGCGATCCCGTATTGCTTCCGCAACTGACCGGCCAGTTCTTCCAATTTGTCGGCACTGCGCGCTACCAGCACCAGGCGCGAACCGTCCTGCGCGAAGATCTCCGCCAGCACCTTGCCGATCCCGGACGACGCCCCGGTGACGAGCACGGTCTCCGGCGTTTCAGGCATTGATCGGCTCGCTCAAGTCGGTTCTCGTGACGACGCTCCCCAAACGCTTCCCAGATCGCGCACGAGAGATCGCGTTTCGATTGTTCAAACTGACCGATCAAGCTGCGACTGTCAACGTGGGTGCGGGAACGCGAGAGTTGCAACCCGGACATCGGGCGATAGACTCTTGATTCAGGGGATTGATTTCTGGTCGCGCGGTCGGTCGCCGGGGACCGGAGGCATTCGCGTTCTTGGTTCACCGCCCCCAGGGCGAATCTGTCGGGGAGAAATTCATGCCGTTGCCGATGAAGACGTTGCAGGAAGCCGCCATCGAACTGGGAATGCCGGAAAAGGAAATCAAGACGCTCGTCGATTTGCGCAAAGTCCGGGCGATCATGAAGCGGGGCCGCTTGTATTTCGCCCCGGACGAACTGGCCAAGATTAAACGGCTCAGGAAGACGATGCCCGAGTCGGCCAAGCCGACCGAGAACGTCCCCGTGGCGCCCCCGAAGCCGGTCATTCCCAAGCCCGCCCCTCCGCCGCGCCGCCCGCCGGCGCGCCGCCCACCCCCGCCGCAGCGGCCGACCGGGACGCCCTGATTCGCCTATTTAGCGGCAACCGCAACTTCTGCTTCCGGCGAAACAATTCGACCGACGGCAACCGCCGGTGTCGTACCCATAGTAGTCCGGACTGGATGGCGGAGTGCAATAGCCCGAACCACCGGCGAATATCGAAATCGGCGTGTACTTCGTCCGGAATTTCGCGGCGTTTGCGGGCTTATGATATTCCCATTCCCTCTCGATACCGCCATTGGCGGTCGTCGCCGATCGCGGGATTGACAACCTCGGATTGGGCAGATCTTCCAGGGCAGAGGCGGCCTGCGGACCGGCAACCAGG
>DASYAR010000148.1:0-4180 GCA_036501235.1 Planctomycetaceae bacterium | reverse complement strand
GATTGGCTCCCAAGGTCCGGCGCCTTTGGCGCACCGTCGGTTCGGGTATCCCTTGCGGGGTTGCTCTTCAGCAGCGCCCCGGTTTGTTTCCCCGAACGGTTGTGACGTTACTCGGGTGATTTCGGCGGAGCAAGTCTGTAGGGTTGAGGGCTGCTTCATGGAAAGGAGCCCGATATCGTGCATGACAGACAACTGTACGAACAGATTCTGGGAATCGTGAGTCCGTGGACGGTGGAGCGGGTCGAACTGCAACTGGAGGGCGGCGAAGTGCACGTTCACCTCTCGCATTCGAAAGATGCCTCCTGGAAATGCGCGGAATGTGGACGCCAGTGCCCGCTGTACGATCATCAGGGTGTCAGAACATGGCGGCATCTGGATACTTGCCAGTACCAGACGCGGTTGCATGCCTGTTTGCCGCGGACGGAATGTCCGGAACATGGCGTGCGCGTGGTGAGCGTCTCGTGGGCAGAGCCGGGCAGCCATTTCACGGCACTGTTTGAGCGGCTGGCGATTGATTGGCTGAAGGAGGCGAGCCAGCAGGCCGTCGCGCGTCAACTGGACCTGAGCTGGGACGAGATTCATGGGATTATGGAACGGGCCGTACGCCGGGGACTGGCGCGCCGGAAGGCCGACGAACTGCCGCACCTGGGAGTCGATGAAAAAGCCTTTCGCCGCGGCCATCGGTATGCCACGATCGTCGTGGACATTTGGCGTAGCCGCGTGGTTCATGTCGCGAAGGGACGGGATCAGGCGAGCCTGGACACGTTCTGGCCGACGTTGACGCCGGAGCAATTGGCCGCCGTCGATCTGGTCGCGATGGATATGCACCAGCCGTATGTCAACTCGGTCGAGGAACATCTGCCCAACGGGGACAAGAAAATCGTGTTCGACAAATTTCACGTGGCGAAACATCTGGGAGAAGCGGTCGATCGGGTGCGGCGTGCGGAGAACAAGGAGCTTCGCCAGGATGACGATGACCGGCTCGTCGGGACGAAATACGACTGGCTGCGTAATCCGAACAATTTCAAGCGCGACGCCTGGGCTGAGTTCCGCACCCTGAGAGACAGCAAGCTCAAGACGGCCCGGGCCTGGGCATTGAAAGAGCACGGGATGACGTTTTGGAACCAACGCAGTGCCCGCAAAGCGAAGCAGTATTTCGATTGGTGGTACCGCTGGGCGACGCATAGCCGATTAAAGCCAATGATTGAGAAGGCCAAAATGCTGAAGTCGCGGTTGCCCAATCTGCTCACTTATTTCAAGTACGGACTCACGAACGCCACGAGCGAAAGTCTGAACTCGAAGATCCAATGGGTCCGGTACACGGCCCGCGGGTTTCGCAACTTCCAGAACTTCGCGACAGCCATTTACTTCCACTGCGGCAAACTCGACATGGCGCCGTCACCCACTTAAAACCCGGTAGAGCCTCTTTTTTGGCAAGCATTTTTGGGGAATTGAAGACGACGTGCTTGGCGGCATTGGACCGAGTGTTTGTTTGCTCATCAGCGAGTACGATGCAAAACACCAAAATAAAGAAGATGCGCTGCGCCTGGACGAGATTCCGGGGACGCCTTTGACGCTACGAGAGTTGCTTGTCGTTGGAAAAGGTCTCACGCGGAAGCGGATGGATATGACTGTAGGCAAAGCTGTCTACGACATTGATATGGAGCCGATCCATGTAGCGCAGCAATTCGTCAAAGATGTCCTTTTGTCGCGGCTCGTCTGATCGAATCGTCGAACGACGGTGATCGTTTAAGCCCACCGACGGTTGTCGCCGCGCCCCGCTCCGCGTTACGATTGGGCCTCGCGAAGTTGACTCGATGGTAGCCGTTTTCGCTCGCGCTTGAGATTCCCCATGCCCAATTCGCTCAATCCCCGACACGCCGTTTATGCCGGCAGCTTCGATCCGGTGTCGCTCGGGCATCAGGACATTATCACGCGCGGGGCGCGGATGTTCGATAAACTGACCGTCGGCGTGGGCATCAATCCCGAGAAGCATCCCCTGTTCACGCCGCAGGAACGGGTCGATCTGCTGAAAGGGGCGCTCAAGCCGCTTCCCAACGTCGAGGTGCTCAGCTTCGAAGGGTTGGCGGTCGATTTTCTCAGGCGCTGTCAGGCGGCCGTCATGCTGCGCGGCCTACGGACTCTGTCGGACATCGAAGCCGAGTTCAGCATGACGCTTGCCAACCGGGCCCTGGCGCCGGAAATCGAAACGGTGTTCTTGATGGCCAGCGAGAAGTACTCGCACATTTCGAGCTCGCTGATCAAACAGGTGGCGATGTTCGGTGTCGGTTCCGAGAGCGGACACGATCCGTTGGAATCGTTCGTGCCGCGGGAGGTGATTGCGGCCGTGCGGCAAAAATTCGAGAAGTGAGAATTGAACTTCAACATGGCGACTCTTCGACCTTTCGACTTCGTGGCCTGTCGTCTTTGCGATGCGTTTGCGCCTGGAACGCACCGAGGGGACTGACGTCCCCCCCCCGCTCGCCAGGTTGACTTGAATATGGAGGTTTTATCATGTCGCTGACACCTTCGACGATGCTCCCCTTAGGCACGCGGGCCCCCGCTTTTTCTCTGCCTGACACGAACGGAAAGACCGTTTCGATCGGCGACTTTCAAAACGCTCCGGCCCTGTTGGTGATGTTCATCTGCAATCACTGTCCGTTCGTGAAACATGTCCGCACGGGCCTGGCTCAGTTGGGCCGGGATTACTTGCCGAAGGGCGTCGCCGTTGTCGCGATCAGTTCCAACGACGTTAAGTCACACCCTGACGACAGCCCGGCGAAAATGGCGATTGAGGCCAAAGAGGCGGGATATGCGTTCCCCTATCTTTACGATGAATCGCAGGCTGTCGCGCGCTCGTATCAAGCGGCCTGCACCCCCGATTTTTTTCTGTTCGATCGCGAAAAGCAGCTCGTCTACCGCGGGCAGCTCGACGACAGCAGGCCGGGTAATGGGGTTCCTGTGACCGGTAATGACCTGCGTGCGGCGCTCGACGCCGTACTGGCGGGCAAGCCGGTCGCGCCCGAGCAGAAGGCCAGCATCGGCTGCAATATCAAGTGGAAAGCTTAGTTCTGATCGCCGTCCTGCGGCACCGACAGCCGCTGCCGCAGGTAGGCGGCGCGAGCGGCATTGCGGTCTGCCGAGTCGAGGTTCGTCTTGCGCAGTTTCTGCAAATGGGCAGGCTGCGTGTGCATGAACAGCTCGTTGACCGTGGGGATCGGCAGGTCGTCGATCAACCCCAGGTTGACCCCCATCCGTACGCTCGACAAGAGATGCATCGTCTCTTCCGAGCTGATCGATTGTGCCGACTTCAACGTCCCGTAGGCCCGCGAGACCTTGTCGTGCAGCGCCTGGCGGCTGTCTTTGATCAGGGCCTGCCGTACTTTGCGCTCATAGGAAATGATGTTCGGCACCACGTCCTTGAGCTTTCGCAACAACTGCTCTTCGCTGTTGCCCAACGTGATCTGATTGGAAATCTGGTAGAAATCGCCCATGGCCTGGCTCCCCTCGCCGTAGAGCCCCCTCACGGCCAGGCTGATTTTCTGCAGCGCTTGAAAGACCTTCTGGATTTCCTTGGTCAGGACCAGGGCCGGCAGGTGCATCAGCACGCTCACGCGGATGCCGGTTCCCACATTAGTCGGGCAGGCCGTCAGATATCCCAGCTCTTCGTCGAATGCATAGGTGACGCGTTCCTCGAGCAGATCGTCGATGCGGCTGATTTCCCGCCAGCAGCCATCGAGCTCGAAGCCACAGTGCAGCACTTGAATTCTCAGGTGATCTTCTTCATTCACCATCAGGCTCACGTTTTCTCGCGGGGTGAAGCACACCCCCCGCGAACCGTGGCTTTCAGCCAGCTCGCGGCTGATGAGCTGGCGTTCCACGAGGAACTGCCGATCGACCCCTTCGAGCTGATTGATGTCGAAATAAGTGAGCTGCCCGCCGAGAGACAATTCAACGACGTGATGGTGCAGCGTGCGTTCGATTTCACCCCGGACGCCGTCATCCGCCCGGCTGAGAAACGGGAACTGCGCCAGGTTGCGGGCCAGGCGGATACGGCTGGAGATCACGTTGTCGGCGTCGGGGCCTTCCCCGCGCATCCATTCGCCGCGTGTCTCGATCAGGTCTTTCAGTTCCACTATGGGGTCCCGTCTACTCCGCGGCTTCCTGCTGAGAGGATTCC
>DASYAR010000147.1:0-9545 GCA_036501235.1 Planctomycetaceae bacterium | reverse complement strand
CCAGTTTTCACCTGACGGCGCCAATTGCTGCACGACGCCTGACATCGTGGTCACAAACAGCTTGCCACCGCAGGCGAATGAAGACGAGCCGAAACCCTCGAGTCCCGCGCCGACCAGCGAGGGGCCGTCGGACCAGGCGTTTTTCTCCGGATCATAGACCGAAGTTGCCGTCGTTGCCCCACCTTTCGGCTGCATGCCCCCCAAGGCATACAGACGATTGTTGAAAGCAGCCACCGACAAGGCTCGGCGCTGGAATGACTGAGGAATTGAGCGCCACGACGCAGGAGACGCCGACAGGTCGAACGCCAGTGTCGTATCGTGCCATTTCTTTTCGGCGTCTTTCATCTCCCAGCCGCCGACGACATATAGCGTGTTACCGAGGACGACAGCGTCGTGCGACGAGCGCCCGTCCGGCAGGGACGGCAGCGATTCCCACTGTTTCGTCGCCGGATCGAATCTAGCGAAATCATTTTGAGACCACAAACTTTCGGGCTGGTCGCTGGTATTCTTCGCCGTGAATCCCCCCAAGCGGTACACCTTGCCGCCGTGGGCGACCAGTGTGGTGCCTGTCAGCTTCGGACCACCGGGAAGCGTTTCCCAGCCTTGCGGATCACGCAAGTTGAGCCGCAGGAAATCTCCCGATTGTTCATCGCTCGAATATTCATGGGCACGGCCGAAATGTCCGCCGTACACGTACAACCAGTCGCCGTAGATCGCTCCGCCGAAGCTGGTGATGCCCTTGGACAAATCAGGCAGATTGTGGCTCGCCGTTCGCAGTGTTGCAGGGGAATAAGGCAGCGACAGCGTTGTGTAATGCCGGACCGACTGATAGGCCATTCCATCATGCTCGCCGGCTCGCGCTTCCACATGCTTGGCGCGAATCGAATACAAGCCGGCATCGGCAAGACGGGTTTGGAACACCCCTTTCTCATCGGTCGTGCCTTCGAGCTTCGTCGAGATTCCCGGGCCTTCGACGGTCACGGTCGCTCCTGCCTGCGGTTCTCCCTGCCATAAGACCTTGAGCGCCACACCAGCAGGTTCGACCTTGGCCACGACTTCCAACGGCAATAACTCAGCGTCGCCGATGGCCCGCCAGGAACCGGGCAGCGCGAACGGATATCCCTTTGCGTAATAGTTCAGAAGAAAACTTTCCTCGCCTCGAGTCAAAACGCCGTACGTCTGCTTCACGACGACAGGCGCGTGCTTCTGTTCGGTGCCCAGGTCGGCGACGAGGGCATCGTCTTTCTTCTCGAGTTTGAGCGCGGTCGGCTGACCGCGACGATCGCCAATTGCCCAAGCCTGGGCCTTGGCCACCTTATCCAGAAACTTCGGATCGTCGGGAGTCGCCGACTCGCTGAAATAAACCTTGGCAACTTGCGACTTGCCGTCGGACTCGGTCACGATCCAGAGAAAATGCGCCTGTGCGGCAGCGGGAATCGCCAACAAGGCGATCAGAGCCAGGAATGTCAATCGTCGATTGAGCATGGATCGTCTTTCTGAAAATCGGGTGGGTGGAAGAGTTGTCGGTTGGAATCGGCCGGCAGTTACGCTGCATTGCGATTATCGATTGGCCTGGACGACCAATTCGAAATCGCATGTGTCGTCGTCTTCGATCTCGGCACGTAAGGTCGATTTGCGATTATAGATCTCCGGAATCTGCATCGTAGGAATCGGCCCGTTCCGCTGAATATACTCGGTGCGAGCCTCTTCCGGATCGTCGGCATCCTCGGCCGGATCCTCGTCGAAATCAGCATCGATTTCGACACGATGCGTCCCCAGAACGGGACCATCGATTCGGGAAGTCACGTAGTAACCATTCGTGATTTGAGTCAGAACGGCCGGTCCTTTTGTCCCTTCAATCGGGATGAACCGGATGATCCCGGATCTCAGGGGCTGCCCCCCGAGCGTGACATTGCCACTGACCGCGGCGCGCGGCGGGCTATCGTCCCCGCCGCCGCACCCCAGGCAGAACAACGACAGACCTGTACCCAGAATCTGCCGCCGCGCCAATGGCATTCGGCCCCGGCGGCGGGCGACTTCTTGAATGTGCATGGACGTGCTCCTCTTCGTTACATCAAGACACGGATCTGCACGCGTCCTGGAAAAAGACGCGATATCAATAGTCCGACAGAATCTCGCCACCGTTGCGGGAACCCAGGCCCGCCAGCAAAATCTGGCTCACGCTGTCGCTAATGAACCGCACCGAGCCGTCGCACTGAACGAATTGGACGCCGCCGATGTGATCACTGCGAAACCGCATCAACGTCTGATCAACGAGCGTGGCATTGACCATGGAGTACGTCTTCGGATTGAACGGCGGGCTTGTATTGAATCCGATCGACGCCGGGTACGGGTTGGACCAGTAGGTGTAGCCCCATTTGACACCTCCGTTGCAGCCGGTATTGGTGGTGGTATACCCCGACATGCTCCAATTCGATTCGCCGATCAGGAGCGTGTTGCTTGTGCCGTCGGTAACGTCTGCGATACGGACCCTCCCCGGATTGCAGTCCGAATACACGATGGGCCCGTTGAGCAAAGGTTGTGGCCGGCCGTAATACGACCAGTATTGATCGTAGGGAATCGAGCCGACGCACACGGCATAAGTTCCGGGAGCGCGGCCTTTGTCGCCGCACGGATCGCCGGTGGTCATGTCGGGAACGCTGCGGTGAATGCTGGCCGTGGGACACAGATAAACCGGGACCTGTTGTGCGACCACCTGCAGGTTCGAGGGATCGGTATTGCCCAACCCGAAGTTATAGAGATTGTAGGCAGTGCCCAACTCCAGAAAGGGCAAGATCGAAGTGAAAGTGCTCGCTTTGCTGATCCCCATACCGGGATCAGCCTGCGGAAACGTGTTGTACACATCCAGGTAATTGTGGATGGCCAACCCGATCTGCTTGAGGTTGTTCTTGCATTGTGAACGGCGGGCCGCCTCGCGAGCCTGCTGAACAGCGGGCAACAGCAACGAAACCAAGACCGCAATGATGGCGATGACGACGAGCAACTCGATGAGCGTGAACGCGCGACGACGGGGAAGCATGAAATATCCTCCAGGGAAAGAAGTGTCTGATTGCCGAAACCGACCGGAACCCACCGCCGTGCGTTTTCAGGCGCATGCGGAGGATTCACATATCTGGCTGGCTGGCAATCGACCTGGAAGGCCGAGCTGGCTCGCTAGCTGAGATTAAATCTCAGTGTTGGCGATCTTACGGTCCGATGGGCCGATCGTCAACAGCATCATCACGCTTATTTGATTTTTTTCGGTTTCCTTGCGGTATGAGCGATTCGAGTATTCGCCGTCGTTTGCGTCAGAATGCCGATTTGTATTGATATTGAATCTCAATATTAATAGAATCGGCTCGCGCAAGTTTCACAGTGAACCCGTAGATCCTATGAATTCCGACAATTCCCCGTCTCTGAAGCCGGAATCTCAACGGACTGATGAACCGTCGGCGGCTCCGCCGGTGACGCTGCGCTCAGAAGAATTACTGCGCGGGGGACGCGAGATTCTGATCCAGCACGCAAATGACGTCTACCGGCTGCGGATCACTCGCAACGGAAAGCTGATTCTCACCAAATAGACTGTCTGGTAATCCGGCGACGTGTATTTAGGGAGCGGAAAGCTCTACGTAACCGTGCTCTGGAATCGGCGCGGGGAACTCTGGCAGTCGCGAGCGGTCGCCCGTCTTCGACGTATTGTGCACCGTCGGCCGTGGGTTGCGCGACGAGTTCCGAACGGCCCCTTCCTCGAATGGATCGGGCTGCTCCCGGATCGAATTTGTCTGCTCGCCACGAACGGGCTCTTTCGAGTCGCTGCGGACGGCCGCCGGATCGAGAAGCGACAACAAAGCGTCACGATTCACAGTCCACGCCGCTTCATCGCTGGCTTCTCGCGGCAGCAGCAGTGTCAGGCTTGGGCACGACAGCCGAGTCTGAGCATAATTCTCGACCGATCCCACCGTGCGCTCTCCGCGGCCCTGCATCACCTGGCAGGAAATCAGGCTGGCAATCTGTTCGGCTTGGGCTTGCGCAGCTCCTTCGAAGTTGACGAATCCGGCTGCACGGCTGTCTTTAACATGGACAAGTAAACCCGGTTTGAAATCGGTCAGCAGCCGGACGACGGCCTTCGTCTCGACTTCGCTGCTGGCCCTGGCGCCGGCGCGCTGGTTTTCGAGGAGACTCCAATTCGCTGACGGAAAATTGTGATTCAGGTCGACTCCCCGCGGATTGTAAGGCGACTGATGGAACGAGCCGTCGGGGTTGGGAGTCTTGATCAACAGCAATGTGGTCTGGCGAAGCAGATCAGGATTTTGGCGCAGACATCGCGCCAATTCTTCGACGAGCGACACACTTTGCAGCTCGTCGCCGTGCAGGCTCGCCATGATGGCGATGTGCTGCGGGCCCTTTCCAAGAATCGTCGACTCGATCGGCCGGCGTTCGGTGCTGCGGTAATAACCGCTCCACGACGGGCTGTCGACGATGATGGGGCGTTCGAATCCGGAAACCGGCTTGGCCTCTGGATCGGCAGGTGCAGCGTTCGCGAGCGCCTTGGGATCGGGGGCATGAAGCTGGGCGGCGCGAGACTTGGCGCCTGTCGTGTCACCCTTTTTGGCTGCGGGGAGCAGAGGCCCTAGAGTCGGAGACGAACCGCCGCCTGGCCCATACGACGATGACGAGCTCGATCCGCCATTCAGGCTGGGTGACGGAAGTCCCAGGCCGGAAGACGAATCAGCGCCGGATGAGCCACCCGACGAATCGACCGACGTTGCCGGCCGGAAGACCCGGTTACCTGCACATCCACAGAGCACGACCGCACTGCAGACGACCATCACGACTGCGACTCTCATGGCCGCTCCTCTTCAATCGCTCGATCAACCATCGCTCCATGAATACTGGTCACCGCCGCCGCGTTCGTCCTGGCCAACTCCTTCATCCAGGCCGAGACGATACCGAAGCTCCTGGAAAGAACGGGCCATCTCGTCGCTCGAGGAGTGCACGTGTTCCGCTTCAGTGATGAATCGCATGTCTTCACAACGGGGAATGTCCCACTGTTCGAGGACCCGCTCGAATTCCGAGAGGTCCTGGCCGTACATAATCAGCAGCTTGTGTTCGTCGAATTGCACTTCCAGCGGAATGCCCGGATTGAGCACGGCGACTCCCATGCACCCGTCATCCAGAATCTGCTCCTCGAAGTCGCACAATGTGCTCTTCAAGACGGGCATGTCGATATGTTCTCGATACAGGTCGTCATGTCCGCGATTGTCACGGTCGTGGCTGGTTTCCAGAACCACGTCGACTTCCGTGCCCAGCGGATCGAGCAGGTCGAGAAACAGGTCGAACAACTGTTCCCGCGAGGCCGAAACCATCAAGACGGGAATGTCGACGCCGGTCTCTTTGTCGCGGTACACGTCGTGGCGATAGCCGACCGAGGGCACGACCTGCAAGTCGAACGACGGGCGGACTGCTTCGGTCAGCAGGAAGTCGCCGTAACGGGCGATCTTCATGTGCGATTCGAGCTGGTCTTCCGAAAGGTTCTCGAAGCTGCTCGTGGTGGTATGAGGATGTCCGTCTCGAAAGACGTTCTTGAAGAACCGCTTCAGAAAACCCATGATTCTGATTTCCGCGTCGATTTTGGGCCAAGTCAAAGTCGAGGCAAATCTAGCACGCAAAACCGGGTCCGGCGGGCGAGTCCAGGAGTGTCGCAAAGAAAATCGAGCGATTGGCACGCTTTCGGCCGTGTCATGGCGCCTGGCGAAGGATTGGCGCACAGGGAACGGCTCCCGCCTGGCGAAACTCTGCCGCGTTTTCCACGGCGCAATCGCCACAATCGGCAGCATCGGCCTATTAAGGGCAGCGACCAACCGCCACCTTGTCCCGCACTGGTATCAGTTCTTCAGGTCTCTTGAGTAATCCGCCTCCAATTGGCAAAATCTATGACTTCACAGATTCCCGGTGCATCAGGCCGGGCCCGTTCTGCAGCGCTCAGGAGAGTTATGGCGAAAGAAGAAGGCATTCCGATGGACGGCGTCGTGATGAAGGCGCTGGCCAATACGCAGTTCATCGTGCAGCTCGACGGCGGCCACGAAGTGATGGCGCACGTCGCCGGACGCATGCGCAAGAATTTCATCCGCATCGTCCCGGGCGACAAGGTGACCGTCGAAGTTTCGCCTTACGACCCCAAGCGCGGTCGGATCACGTTTCGCGAACGTTAAACATGAGCGATCAGGTCGGGCCAGCACCTCTGCCATTCGTGCAGCTTTTTACCGATGGCGCCTGCTCGGGGAATCCCGGACCAGGTGGTTGGGCCTATATCCTCAAGCATCCCGCCAGCGGCAAGGTGGTCGAGGCCAGCGGAGGCGAATCCAATTCCACGAACAATCGGATGGAGTTGCAGGCGCTGATTTCGGGGCTGGAGGCCCTGAAGCGCACCTCCGAGGTCGAGGTGGTCACCGACAGTGAATACGTCGCGAAAGGCTGTCAGGAATGGCTCCCTGGCTGGAAGGGCAACGGCTGGCGCCGCCGCGAAGGGAAACAGCTCAAGCCTCTCAAGAACGAAGAGCACTGGCGCAAGCTCGACGAATTGCTGGCGAAACACCGGATCCGCTTCACGGTCGTCCGCGGCCATTCCGGGCATGCCGAGAACGAGCGCTGCGACGAACTGGCCGTCACTGCGGCCCAGCAGTTCGCGTAACATGAGCATTACAGCATCGTCAACGGATGCTGCCGATTGTCGAGCGGAAAGCGCACCGGCTTTCCGAGGCGCTGCGATTCGAACGCCGCCATGATCATTTCGATGATCGTGCGACCCGACTCGGCGCTGCACAACGGTTGGCGATTTTGTTCGATTGCCGCAAGCAGGTCTTTGATCGCCGCCACGTTGCCGGCGGGTATTCCTGTCGCCTGGATCGGTTCGGGCTTGCCGACACCTGCCGACGTGACAGTCTGCCACTTGGCGCCGCTGCGTCCCGGCGACCAGCTTGGATCGGGCAGAAAATTGACGGCCGGCAGATACCCGGTCAGGTATTCGACGACTCCCTTGGACCCGAAAATCTGCAGCCCGAACCGCGACGGCTTGCCTTCCTGTGCGCGCCGTGAGCTGAAGTGCCCGGTCACGCCGTCTGCAAATTGATACGACGCCTCCACCGCATCGCCGGCCAAAGGGCCGAGTCCTTCGTTCCCCTCAATAACGTCTCGCTTCGTGATCGGCCGGCCTTTGCTCGTGACGGTAGTGAAGCACGAGACGGGATCGCCCGCAAAGACCTGCATCAAATTCATCAAATGACTTCCCAGCACCCACAAGTCTTCGGATCCACCGCGCTGGTCTTCTTTGCCGCGGGCGCGCATTTCGAGAATCGTGCCGAGTTGCCCCTCCGCGATCATGCGTTTCACTACCGGAATGATGGGACAGTAGCGCGTCTGATGGGCAATTGCCAGCTTCGCGTGCGTCATCTCGCAGGTGCGGACGATCTGGTCGGCTTCCTGCAGCGTGCGGCAAAAGGGCTTTTCCATAAACACATGAATGCCCCGTTCGACGCACGCCATGATCATTTCGTGGTGCCGGTCGATCCATCGCTGGCAAATGGAGACGATTGTCGGCCGCTCCTTTTCGATCATCTGGCGGTAATCGGCATACGCGGTCTTGGCTCCGGTTCGCGCGACGGCAGCCGAACGCCCTTGCTCGCTGTCGTCGGCCAGGCCGACGATTTCCGCCTGTGGGATTTCTTTCCAGGCGACATCCATCCCATGGCCATAATCGCCGCGTCCGGTGCTGCCGATGATTCCAACGCGATACGTCTGGGGCATCTGATTCTCCAAAGGACCGAAATCATTGTTTCAATCCGCGACTGAGATCGCAATCACGTGTCGGGCTTTCGATTCGACATTGACGCGATGTCCGCCAGCCGAATAATATATAAACAAATCTGCATATAGCCGGTTGGATCAACGATAAGGAACGCGATGTTTCGAATCCAGGCAGGAACTACCGGGAAATACTGCGACGGGCTCAGCCGCCGCAATTTCGTCCAGATCGGTCTGGCCGGAATGGGGTCGCTCGGGCTCCCGCAAATCCTGAAAGCAAAAGAAGATTCGACGACGCTCGGCACGGCGCGCAAGGATACGTCGGTCATCCTGATCTGGCTGGATGGCGGCCCCGGCCACCTCGACATGTATGACATGAAGCCCGAGGCGCCGGCCGAATACCGTGGCATTTGGAACCCGATCCGAACGAACGTCTCCGGCTTCGAGATTACCGAGCTGTTCCCATTGCAGGCCAAGACCGCCGACAAGTTTTCAATCGTCCGTTCGCTGCACCACGACAACGGCGATCACTTCACCGGCGGGCACTACATGCTCACCGGGCGAGGCGGCGCCAGCGGGGCCGACACGGTGGGCAAATACCCGTTCGTCGGTTCGATTGCCACGTCCATGCTGGGTTCCCGCAAACCGGGAATGCCGGCCCACGTCGCGGTTCCGTACGCATCGAGCATCGGGCTGCGTCCCGGATACTTCGGGGCGAATTACGTCGGAATCCAGCACAATCCGTTCGAGACCGACGGAGACCCGAACGCCGCCAACTTTCAGGTGAATAACATCCAGATGCCGTCGGACCTGTCGATTAACCGACTCCAGGACCGGCAAGGGTTGTCAAAAACATTCGATAAGCTGCGGCGCGATCTTGATGCGCGCGGCACGGTGGCTGCCGTCGACCGTTTCGATCAGCAAGCGTTCGATCTGGTCACCGGCGCGGCGGCGCGCAAGGCGTTCGATATCAATTCCGAAGACCCGCGGCTGCGCGACAAATACGGCCGCCATAACTGGGGACAAAGCACGCTGCTCGCCCGGCGGCTGGTCGAGGCCGGCTCGACGGTCGTCACCGTACATTACGGCGGCTGGGACCATCACTGGGATTTGAAGGCCGGCATGGAGCGTTATCTGCCGATGGTTGACCAGGCCGTCTCGGCCCTGTTTGACGACCTGGCGACGCGCGGACTTTACGACAATGTCCTGGTTATGCTGTGCGGCGAATTCAGCCGCACGCCGCGGATGAACAACGGCGGCAACGGCGGTCCTCCTCTCAGTATGGGAACGCCGGGCCGCGACCACTGGGGGAACGCCATGTTCTGCCTGTTAGGGGGCGGCGGTGTCCAAGGGGGCCGAATCGTCGGCTCGACCAATAGCCGCGGCGAAGTTCCCAAGGATCACCCGCTGAAGCCTGCCGATATCCACCACACGATGTTCCACGTGCTGGGGGTCGATCCGACGATCAACTTCATCAATCACGCCGGCCGGCCGATCGCGGCGCTCGAGCCGGGAAAAGTGATTCAGGAGTTGCTGTAGATCTAACCTACGGCCTCAAACGGACCGACGACTGTTCCGTCCAAAAGGACGGCGCTGGGTCCGATTGCGGCATGAGGGCCGATGCGGCAGTTGGCGCCAATGAGCGCCGGACCGGTGATCGTCGTGAACGGGGCAATAATGGTGTCGGCTCCGATGCACGCTCGCAAGTCGATCATCACCTGCGCAGGATCGACGATCGTCACCCC
>DASYAR010000146.1:0-23890 GCA_036501235.1 Planctomycetaceae bacterium | reverse complement strand
ACCTCGCGGGACTCGGAGGTTTTCTGATGCGAAAAGGCGACGGCGAGCCGGGGTGGATTACGATCTGGCATGGCCTGACGAAGCTCCTGCTCTGCCTCCGAGGAGCCAGGGCCGAACGACAAAGATGTCGGTAACTTCAAGCCGCTCTGACCCTGCCACACCCTGGCAAGTCTGACATGATGACGCGGTCTGTCGGTCAGGCCCTCTTGAACAACCCCAAGCCCGGCAGCCGGCGCACGATCGCCCCTACCGTCCGGCGCGCTGCACCGGCAGACCGGTGTTGTTCTGAAGCAGCGCGAGATTGGCCTGAAAGTTGGCCTCGCTCTGCCCCTGCCAGACGAGTGCCGGCCCCCCTTTGACGCGTCGCAGCCGCAACCGGTAAGTGCCTCCCAGCCACGGCACGATCCAGTCGAAGATCGTCCAAAGAATCCAGAATGGTCCGCCGGTGATCCATGCCCATTCGACGCCCATTCCTTCCTCCCAGAATGTTTCGATGTCCGTGCACCGGTCGAGCTGAAACTTTTTCGTGCGGAGCGGAACAAACATGATCACCATTCGCCGCTCGAACCGCCCGTCGTTCAGCCGGGCGACGCGATAGCTCCCGAGAAAGAACGCCATCGCGGCGCAAAACCCGAGTTTCGCTCCCCAGCCGGTTTCGCCGATCGAAGCGAATGCGGCCAATGCAGCAAATGCGACCAGACGAATTCCGAGTCGTGGCAGGGGACGCAGGATCGTCATGGCGCTGGCTCGTCGGACGGTCGGGATTTCATTGTGTGATCTCGACGACACAAACGTATGGAAACGACCCGCGGATCACGATGTTCGTCGATTTTTTCCCGAATCGTCAGCCATCATCGACTTTAACACGACGCGTGTGGCGCGGTCAGAGCGTGAACAGGAATCTCGCATTGCGGCAAGCAATTCGTAGGAGTGGTGACCGAATCGTCGGAGCCGAAAACCCAGCGATGGCCCCGACGAACTGGACAATGAGTAAAACGTGAGCGTTTCAGCCGCGCGGTCAGGGCCATCGCCGGCGTGGACTGTGAACCACCCCACCACAAACATCGGACAATTTCGGCGAGCTCCCTGTCCAACATGATTTTCGCTCTGACCCTGCCACACCCGTGCTGCCTCACTCAGCTGAGAGTTTACTTTTGCCCTGCTACAGTCGCCGCACAGGCAAAACGCCTACACGACAATTCAAGACGCGGCCTGTCGGTCACACCTTCTTGAGCAACTCCACGCTCGGCAGCAGCCGGATCGGAGTCGGAGCCAGGTTCTGTTCAGTTTCCCAGTACGTCCGCCAGTCGTCCCAGGCGAGTGGGTGTTCCTGAAACACGAGCGCCGCCAGGGGGAGCGGCGCGAGGCCCGCCGCGCGGGCCAGTGAGCGTGGCCGAGGCGAAGTCTGCGGGCCGTCTTCCAGCGAATACTTGACTGCCGATTCGAAATGCCCATACGGCCACACGACGAGCCCCTCGGAGGAAATATCATAAGGGTGCGTCGGCGGCGCAGGTTGTTCGAAATCTGGTTGGACCGGTCCATCCACAGATTGGGCCGTCGGCAGTGGGGCCGCGACCAGTTGACTTTCGATCTGTTCGCGGACCAGCCCTGCCGCTCCCCGTTTATACAGTCCGGCCAGCGCTGTGCGAAACACGTTGCGGTCTTCTTCCGTCATTTCGCGCAGCCAGCCCTGGTCGGCCACCGCGGCGACGATCCAGCCTGACTGCTCGGAAAACTCGATCACGACCGATTCGTTCGCATTTCGCCGCTCACAGACCAGCATCTGCACGCGGTTTGTCGCCAGCTCCACCCGCTCCACCGACAGCGATCGCTGGCGAAAGGTGCGGCTTTCTTCGAGCAGGCCCAGCAGCTCGCGCTCGATGAAATGCCTGAGCCTTTCGGCCTCGTGGTTCAGCTTCTCGGCAAAGCGAACCTGGCGATCGACGTTCTTGTCGCTGCCGGCCTGGCACGCAGCGCGGCGGCGCTTGCTAAACAGCCGGGGGATCGTGCCGGAATGAAATCCCGGCGCCAAAAGCCGCCGCAGAGTCTCACCGTGGCGTCCAATGGGAACCGGCTGCAATGTCGGCGATCGGTTCGCCGCATACAGCTTCCAGTTCTCTTTGAGCTCCCACGCCAGAAATCCGAACACGCCCGGAATGCCGGTCAGGATCAACCCGGCGATCGTCAGCGCCGTCGGCTTGTCGTAAATGGTCTCCAGCAGCGTCGCCAGGGGAATGGCCAGCGTGCCGATCACCAGCTTGTGCGACACGGTGACGACCGGAAAGTGCTTGATCGGATTGATCTGCGGCTCGATCAAGAGCGTCACGCAGAATCGGATCACGCCGTGAACGAAGCTCCACACGAGACCGAACACGGCCTTGATCGCCAGCGTCAGTCCCGACTCACCGCTGCGAAAGCGCAGCCATTCATCCACGGCATACAGCAGCCGCTCCAAGCCGTCCATCAACCAGCGAATGCCGTCAATGACGAAGGTGAACAGCCCCACCACGAGGTGCACGCGAATCCGATCGACCGTGCGCGTCAGGAATTCGCGCGACAATTCCTGCGTGTCGCGACCGAATCGCGAGTTGAGCACGCAGGCGGTCGCGGCGAAAATCGCCAGTCCCCACCAGCGATTGAGCGGCGCATAGACCCCTACCACGGGGAGCAGCCCCCAGAAAACCGCCGTCACCAGGGCCGGGCCCAGCACGAATCGCCGCAGCAGCAGCATCGGGAAACTTTGCAGGCACCACTCGACCGGCGGCCAGGCCACCACCATCCGCGGGAGATCAATCAGAATCCCCCTGGCCAGTTTCCGGCCGCTGTGCAGAATCAGGAGGACTGCCTCGCGGAAGACCCGCACGTGAATCAGCGCGAAAATCACGCAGCCCAGCCAGAACATGTGCCAGTGGCTGTACACGAGATACTGATGCGCCGCGTCCTGAGGGGCGACCGCCGCACTCGAGGTCGCCGTGTCGAGAACGATGCTCGCGGCTTCACCAGCCGACGTCGGAGGTGGCCGGTAGACCAGATGAGCGATTTCCTCGACCGCCATCAGCAACAGGAACGACAGGCCGAAGGGCAACGCCACATACTTCGTGATCACGCGGCCGAACGGAATGCCGAACGCCAGCGAGCTGCCGCGCTGCAGCCACCGCAGATAAAACGGCCCTCGCTGATAGACGCCGTCCAACTGTGCGGAAAGCAACCGGTCGGCACTCAGCAGCGGATCTCCCGCAGAAAATTCCCGAGCGCTGGCCAGATCGGGCGACTTGAGTTGATTGCGCGAGATGGCGTCCCGCAAATCACCCAGCGTCAGGAAGCCCCGATCCACGACGCCGTCCAGCAGCTCCTGGTTCAGCTTGCGGGAGCCGACTCGTTCGACCACGCTGCCAGGGATAAACCGGGCGGCCGTCAATGTCTCGGCCACCAGCGGCTCGAATTGCCGACGCAGAATCTGCTCGGCGGCGGCGGCGGCGGCGTGCAGCAACTCCCCCAGTTCGCGCCGTCCCGCATCGTCAATCGTCACCGCCGGAATGCGCTGCGCCGCCCGCCTCAGGTGCCTCGACATCCGCACCACCCGCTGATTGGGGAGCGGCCGCTTGAGGGGCCGCCGGCCGCGACTGAGCGCCCAACCCAAAAGATCGACCCGGTACATCTCTTGCTCGTGATCCAGGCACACCTGCTGCAAGTCGTAGAGCAGCCGCGCGTTGGCGTTCCAGAAACCGTGCCTGGCCGCGGGCAACAATCGCTCGCACATCGCCAGCCACGGACGCGCGTCGGTTTCCGTCAGTTCCAGTGCCGCCTGCAGCCGCAGCACGAGGAACTCGACTTCGCGAATCAGCTCACGCTGCGCCACCGCCATTTGATCGAGGGGCGCTTTGTCGAACGCCCGGCGACGCACGAGCGCCGCTCGCACATTGTTGCCGCTGGCCCGCAGGCCGTCGGCGCGACGCACGAGCGCCGCATATTTGCGCGGCGAACGCGACTTGAGACGCACCGGACCTGATTGCCAGAGTGCTTCGCCGACCGCGGCGGATACCTGAGAAGCGACGACCGGCCGCACGGCCGCCAGATCGCCTGGCCGCGTTGCCCTTAGCAGCGACCCCGCATCGCAATCTCCGCCGATGATCTTCAACACGGCGGCGGCGTCCTTCAGCGAGGGAAAGTACAGCGGCAAGAAATCCGGAGCGAATTCCCGTAACTCGTGGTAGACGGCGACGAATTCGGCGTACACGTGGCGTAGATCGTCGGGCTTTCGCAGCATCTGCTCCGATTGCAGCACCGATCGAATCTCGTCGAACTGGGTCTGGCCCAGTTCGGCAATTCGCCGCCTCAAATCAGCCAGTGGCAGCTGCTCCGCCGAGGCGGTCGTCTCCAGGTCCAGGTCGATGCGGGCGTGATACAGGATGCGCCAGTAGTAGCGCAACAGATCGTCGCGCGACATCTGCTCGAGACGCCCCTCGTCCGGCCGCGCGATCAGAATGACGCGCGGCGGCAGCATGACGTGCGCATCGACCCCCAGCTCATCCCGGGCGACGAGCCACAGCAACCTTTCGCGCTCGACGACGCACGACTTGCGATGCGGTGGGGGGACCCACGGGCTGGCGAACTCGAGCTGGTTCTGCACGACGCGGCGAACGACCCGCGCCAGCACGAAAAACACCCCCGCGTCGCTCTCGCGAAACTGCCGCTCGACTTCGAACGCCCTCTGCTGGGCCTGAGAAAACCTCGGTAGCGGCGGCGCCCGGCCCGCGATCACATTCTCCGTCAAGTCTCGGCTCCAGACAAAGACAATTCACCAGAGTGCCGATCGTACCGTAAGCCCACGCCGGAAACCAGCGCGCTTTCCTGCCGGCAAGACACATGTCCACAGCAACACGTTGCCGAGCCTTTCACGACCCGCGAGCTCGGAGCATCATCTCATCCCTGAACCAGAGCAACTGGCATTCTTTCCAATAATGGTCGGCGGTAATCTGAGGGCCTGAACGTGACCGGACCAACCGCCAAGGATTTTGGCGATATCGAGATGCAGTTCTCGATGGATAAACCTGTCCTGTTGATCACAGGTCTCTATTTTTAATTCTTGTATTTGCGAGGATCGCCCTCTTCTATCTGACACGTCCCAGTTCGACGCCGGTGGTTGGATTGATCGCGTCGGTGATCTGGCTTTTGTTCATCGGCATAACCGTTGTCGGCACCTGTATCGACGAAGGATCGGTTCAATTCGTCGTGAATGCTCTTGGCATGCTTGCCGCCCGGCGGTTGCCACAGGAATGGCCAGAAACGGCAACGGGATAAAGAACAGGGCGGGAAACGGCTGTTCCACTCGCGGTGAAACTTCTTGACTCCGCAACCAGAGCCCTCCGACAAACCAGATCACGACTAACGTCAGCAGCCCTGGACTGAACCAACCGGTCAGCATGCACACGAATAATCCAGTGACGATGCCGGCGCCTGCCAGAATGAGACCTGACAGATTGTAGATAATGATCTTGGGTGGCCCTTAGAAAAATGCCGTGTGGTCGTAGCCGGGAACCGGCTCTCGAGAACTTGTTCGGGCTTTCTCCCCGAATCTGGGGGGCATTGCCAGCATTGGGCTGGGCGCGGGAAATCCACCGCAAATTGGCTGTCATTTCAGATTTTTTTTCGCCTTTTTTCCCGCTTCTGTCTCCGGATACTTGTCGACGATCTCCTTGAGCCTCTTACGGTAGTCGCGGGTCGTACCCACTTTGCGCTGCGACTCGGCCGCATCCAGCATCGAGGTCGCCAACTGCTCATCGCTCCGTTTCTGCAGTTCGGCCAACCGCTCGTCGCTTCGCTTCTTCAGCTCCGCCATCCGCTCATCGCTTCGCTGTTTCCGCTCCGCTCTCTCCGCCTCTCGTTTCGACGCCTGACGTGCTCTTTCCGCCTGCGCGTCCTCTTTTTTCTTCGCACGGGCGGCTGCTTTGTCGTCCGCAGATTGTTCAGCCGGCACGGCCGCTGTCTTCGCGCGGGGAGACGCATTGTCTTCCCGCAATCGTGCGGCATCGGGCCCATCATCCTCCGCGCGGGGGGCCGTTTTGTTTTCCGATGATGCGACTGCCTCGAGCGCATCGTGTGCGCGCTGATCTTCGTTGGGACGCTCCCTTTCCAGGCGGTTTGATTCTTTGCCCAGGGGACCTGCAGGGCCGACAGCTGCGTCAGCGACGCTGCCGTCCGAGGGGCTACGCGGCACGCGGATGTCCATCGGAAAATCCTTTTTCCCCCCAGGTGGACTACCGGCGAGAGCGACGCTTCCCGGCACGGCGGCGTCATCATAGAAATCGTAGAGCTTCGATTCGTTGACGACGCTTCCGATCTCCACGGCGTTGGGCGGCGTCTGGACCGCGCCATAGGTCAACCGCCCCTTGATGCCGATGAAGATTCGTTTCCCCTTTGATTGTTCATCGGCCTGGAGGATGTCCGCGATTTGCAGCAGCAGCGTTCTTCGCACATCGTCTGAATAGCTCTTGAGCGCCGGGGCCTTCACCAGCACCAGGATGGCATCGCCATTGTTTCGGGTTGCAACGTGATTCGGCCCGGCAGATTTTCCCTGGACGGGAATTGACGGAAGCGCCGTGAGGATTTTTTGCGCGAGTTGGACGTCGCCAGTGGCCGCTGCCGACTCGAGCATCCGCTCATCGGCTCGGAACCGCTCGGCCCGCGGGTCTCGCGGTTGCGTATGCATACCCCATTCGATTAACAGGAACCCCAGCACCGCCACAGAAGCCACAGGAACGGCCAGGAACGGCAATGGGATAAAGAACAGGGCGGGAAACGGCCGTTTCACTCCCGGAGGTAATTCTTGATTCCGCCACCAGAGTCCTCCGGCGAACCAGATCACTGCTAACGTCAGCAGCCCCGGACTGAACCAACCGGTCAACATGAACACGAATAATCCGGTGACGATGCCGGCGCCTGCCAGAATGAGACCTGACAGATTGTAGATAATGATCATGGGTGGCCCTTCGAAAAATGCCGTGTGGTCATAGCCGGGAACCGGCTATTCGAGAATATGTTCCGGCATTCTCCCCGATCCTGGAGCGCATTGCCAGCGAATGGGAACAGGCTGCAGGTCCAGGACGGGCCGAGGCGCTAGCCTGGCTAACAAAGTGGGCTGGCTGCTTCACGGACGGTCGTCAATGGCTAATTGCACATGCGGGTAATGCGGTCTTGAGAGTTTTGATCCCCTCGAGAGTGACTTCTGTTCGTACCAGCCAAAGCGTTCGCAACTGGCGCAGCCCGCTCAAGTACCCAAGGCCGGCATCCGTGACATCGGGGCCGAGCGTGACTCGTTGGAGTTTCGAGAATCGAGTTAATTCAGCCAGCCCGACATCGGTCACTCCGGTATTTGAAAGACAAAGCGTTCGAAGTTCGGTTAGCCGAGTTAACTGGGCCAGCCCCGTATCAGTGACGCCTGTACCGTGAAGGTCGAGGTATTCGAGCCGCATCAGTCCTTTCAAATGGACTAGGCCGACATCCGTAACCTGGGTTCGGTCCAGATCAAGGACTCGCAGGCCCGCCAACGAGTCGAAGTGCTTCAATGAATCGTCGGTAGCCGGAGCGTTTCGCAGGTAGATCGCCGTCACCTTTTCAAACACCCCCAAGCGATTGTAGCCCACCAGGTTGCACAGCCACTTCGGCGCCGTCTGCTCGGATTGGTAATGGCCTCCGAGCCGTCTGACCTCCTGAATAGCCCGATGCTCCCTGTAGGCTGGAATGGCGACCCACAAAATACTGCTGATGCCGAGCAAGACGAGAAGCGCTGCGAATAAGCGAATCGACAACGGAATCCAACGGCGGGGACGGGGCGGCTTATCCGTCACGGAATCAGGGAGTTGGTTTCCCAAGGTCGTCGTCATGCCGTGAGCCAGGCGAATTAGGACTTCAGCGGACGCCGGCGATCATACCGCACTGATGGCCGGCACGCGAGCAAAAGTTCGTCTGGCGCTCACCCACTGTGCTCAGCGAAGACATGTACGAGCCGATCGTCAGCTATCGGAGCCGACGATCACACATGACTTCACGCCGCGGCTGACCTTTGAATACCTGGCCTGAAGGATGTGGGGTTTTCAGCGGCTTGTACCGGCGAATTCCGTCGCGGGTGCCAGCCGAATCGCGACGCTGCTTGAATGGTGACGGCCACAGGACCATTGGGTCCGTCGACGTAATAAATCGAGATCGTCCAACCCAGTTTGAGTTGATCGAGAGTAATCAGTTGGCCGTTGTGCGTGATCTGAGCCATTGGATCAACCAACATCCGCCTCTCGGCATCGCTGTCGTCCCGGAAAACGAGGATATTGTTGCCTGAAGTCCACTGGACCTTCCCTCGGACGATGCCATCGGCTCGAACAACCGCTCCCGACCCGATGACTGCCAGGAAAATCAAAGCCATAATGAATGCGCGTGCTCGCATGATAAGCTCCTCATTTGTTATTGTCGGGCGTCCTTGTGTCGCCGTCCGTGCCTTTGAGCACTGACCTAATTATTTGCGACCCCACGAGTCCAACATTCGGGAGAATGCCGATGCGGCAGTCAGCCTATTACCGATCCGAAACCGGCCGGGTCGACGGCCTTCATTTTGACGCCGGGATGTGCTTGATCTTCGAAATCAGAGATTCGATCCAGGTCTCGGCATTGGTCCGTCCCAGGCTCGACTTGGCGTTGGGCGCCTCCGGTTTCAGCAGCTTGGCCTGCATTTCATCCCGCAATTCTTTGGAGATCGCATCGCGGGGTTCGATTGCCAGTCCCCGGTTCAATTGGTCGACGGCCTCTTTCGGAAACCCGAGGTATGCGTATTGGAATCCCAATAAAAACCGTAATGCCGGATTATTGGGATTGTCTGTCACACCTTTCTCGAGGGCCCGCAATTGATCGGTGTAGTCCTGAAGGTTCTTGCCGTACAACTCTTTGTAATTCGCGACGGCAACGCCCCACTTATCCTTGGGGAGCAAGCGCATCGCCGCTTGTGTGGCGCCGGCAGCCTCGCCGAAATTGCCCATCGCGAACAACGATTGTCCGAGCATCATGGTCGACCGACCGTTCCGTGGGTCATCAACGAGCGAATGGAGCCAAGCGTGAGCGGCTCCTTGATAGTCACCCGACTTGAACGCCGTCTCTGCCCGGTTCGAAAATTCCCTGGCGCTCAATGCAGAGTTTATACCGAGTGGAGGCGTGGCCGCCGGTCCGGCCCCATAGACAATGGCAGGTCCGACCATACCGACGATTGTCGCCGCCAGGAATGCAAAACTGATCGCTGAGATTCGCCTGTTCATGATGGATTCCCCTTTCACCTCGACGGTAGCGTCACAATGTTGAGCCAAAAACTGTCGATCGACCGCACCATTTCGATGAATTCGTCCAGGTCGACCGGTTTGGTAAGATAACAATTCGCAAATCGCCCATAGGCCGCCAGCACGTCGGCTTCATCCTTCGAGGTCGTCAGGACGACGACGGGAATACAGCGGAGGCTTGCATCGGCTTTGATCTCCGCCAACACTTCGCGACCATCTTTCTTGGGCAGATTCAGGTCAAGCAGGATCAGATCCGGCCTGGCTGCCGAACCATGCTTTCCCTCCCGGCGCAAAAACTCCATGGCCGCCTCTCCGTCCTGGACGACGTTCAGATTATTCAAGACATGCCCCTCGTGCAGTGCTTCGATCGTCAGCGCCGCGTCGCTGGGGCTGTCTTCGACGAGCAGAATCTCGATCGGTCGGCCTAATTGAGTGCCAGGTCCCATCAAGGCTCTCCTTGCGGCGGCCGCAACAGGTTGAAGAAAAACGTGCTCCCCTGCCCTGGCTCGGATTCAACCCACAGATGTCCCCCATGCCGTTCGACGATCTTCAGGCAGATCGCCAGCCCGATACCCATCCCCGGATATTCATTGCGCGTGTGCAATCGCTGAAAGATCAAAAAGATTTTCTCGTGGTGCCGGGGATCGATTCCAATGCCGTTGTCCTGCACCGAGAACAGCCAGTCGGTTTCTCGCTCCTCGGCCTTCACGTGAATGCGAGGAGGATCGGCGCCGCGATATTTGAGCGCGTTGCCGATCAGATTCTGGAACAGCAGCATGAGTTGCATCGAGTCGGCGGCGACCAGGGGGAGCCGATCATGCGTGATCACTGCGCCGCATTCGCCGATCGCCGCCTCGAGATTGACGAGCGCCTGGTCGAATGCCGTCTGGGAATCGGTCGGTACGATGGGGTTTCCCCTGCGCGCCACGCGAGAATAGGCCAGCAATCCCTCGATCAGGGCCTGCATCCGCCGAGCGCCGTTGACCGCTTCCGCGATGTATCGCTGCGCATTGACGTCGAGCTGTCCCTTGTAACGGCGCTGCAGGAGCTGGCAATAGCCGGAAACGGCGCGGAGGGGCTCTTGGAGGTCGTGCGAGGCCGCGTAAGCGAACTGTTCGAGGTCGCGATTCGAGCGCTCGAGCTCGCGTTGTTGTTCCGCCACGATTTCCCGCGCCCGCTTGTGCTCGGAAATATCACGAATGACGGCAATCCCTCCCAGCACGGTCCCCCGATCGTCAAGCAGCGGCCGAGAATTGAAATTGACCCACCGCTCCTCGCCGCTTTGCGGATTACGGATGAAGAATTCCGCATCATCGACGCGCTGGCCGCGCATCACGCGGACGAGCGGGAACTCATGGGCGGGACAAAGAGTCGACTGGTCGGACAGAAAGAACCCATAAACCTCGGCCCACTTTTCAGGAGCCACATCCCGCTGATCGAGGCCGACCATCAACTCGGCCGCATGATTTGCCAACAACCGTTTTCCCAAGCGATCGACGACGACCACGCCTTCATTCATGCTCGAGAAGACCGACTTCAGGATTCGCGTCTGGTCGCGTAGCCGGGTGCGAGATTGCTCCAGCGCCACCACCCCTTGCTCAACTTCGATCTTCAGATCGCCGGCCGATTTCAGTCCATTGGGCAATTGACGCGACGCTGAGGCCATGGCTGCCTCCCTCATTTCCTTATTTCACTGGCTTTCATTATGGAATCCACGAATTCGCAAACTCTTCAAAGAAGTATTCGAGGGTTATTGGATTTGGACAAGTATTCAAATGGTTGAAACCAAATGCGTCGCGTTCGATCTGGACGGATCTCGACCAGCCTGGCCGCGCTGCCATCATGCCGGCGCGCATTCAGGAAACAGGGTTTCGACCCGGCTGACTGATTTCGGCGCGAGCCCAGTTAATTAATCCTCCGCTTCGCAAGACTTCGATCTGTCGAGGGGAAAGGGATTGTCGAGCGCGAAATGTTCGATTTTGCGAGACGTTATGCACTTCGATATCTTCTCCAGGATGCATGCCGGTCAGGTCAGCAAGGCTGAGGCGGTCTTCCGGCTGAATCCATTCGTAGTCGCCCGGGTCGACGAAGGTCAGCGGCAGAATGCCGAAATTGACAAGGTTCTGCCAATGAATCCGCGCGAAGCTGCGCGCAATGACGGCACGCAGCCCCAGGTAGCGTGGCGCGAGCGCCGCATGTTCGCGGCTCGATCCCTGACCGTAGTTGGTTCCGGCGATCAGCACATGTCCACCCGCGTCTCGAATCGCCGCAGCCCGCTCCGGGTAACTCGGATCGACCATATTGAATGCAAATCGGCTGATCTCCGGGATGTTGCTGCGAAACGGAAGGACGCGAGCGCCCGCAGGGAGAATCTCGTCCGTCGAGATGTTGTCGTGAACCTTCAACAGCACAGGCAGCTCCACCGTGTCGGGCAGAGGATCGAATTCAGGAAGCGAGGCAATATTGGGGCCCTTTTCGATCGTCACGCGGCGGGCGACGTCGGGCGATAGGGGGGGCATGAGCAGGTCACGAGCGGACTCGACGTCGAGGTATTGATCCGGCTCGTGGATTCGCGGATAGGCAATGCCCAACGTGCGTGGATCGGTGATGACGCCGTTCAAAGCCGAGGCGGTCGCCGTTTCGGGACTCACGAGGCAGACTTTGTCCTCGCGCGTGCCAGACCGCCCCGGAAAGTTGCGAGGAACGGTCCGCAGACTGAGCTTGCCAGTTGCCGGTGCTTGCCCCATACCAATGCAACCATTGCACCCGGCCTGATGAATGCGCGCGCCCGCCTGCAGCAACGGCAGTAAATGCCCGTCCCGGACAAGCTGCGCCAGCATCTCGCGCGACGTCGGATTGACGTCGAACGACACGCCATCGTGAACCTTCCGCCCCTTGACCATCTCGGCGGAAATCGCGAAATCGCGGTAACCCGGATTCGCCGACGAGCCCACGTAGGCTTGATAAATCTCTTGCCCTGCGACCTCGCGAACAGGACGGACGTTACCAGGGCTGGAAGGCATCGCAATCAACGGCTCCAGCCGGGAAAGGTCGATTTCTTCATGTAAATCGTACTCGGCAGATGAGTCGGGCAACAGCTCCTGCCAATCTTGTTCACGACCGTGCGATTTCAAAAACTTTCGGACAACATCGTCGGACGGAAACACGGTCGACGTGGCGCCGAGCTCGGTGCCCATATTGGCAATCACGTGGCGATCCATGGCCGATAAGCACGCCAGGCCTGATCCATAATATTCGAGGATGCAACCCACTCCGCCATCGACGTCGTGTCGTCGCAGCATCTCCAGCACCACGTCCTTGGCACTCACCCAATCCGGCAATTCGCCGACGAGTCGTATCCCCCAGACCTGCGGCGTTTTCACATAGAACGGTTGCCCTGCCATGGCGAGCGCCACTTCCAGGCCACCGGCGCCGATGGCGAGCATCCCAATCGCCCCGGCAGCAGGTGTGTGGCTGTCCGACCCTAACAATGTCAGCCCAGGTTTTCCAAACCGCTCTTGATGGACGGGGTGACTCACCCCGTTTCCTGCTGCGCTGTACCACAACCCGAAACGACGGCAGGCGCTCCGCAGAAACAAATGATCGTCGGCATTCTTGAAGTCTTCCTGCAACAGATTGTGATCGACGTATTGAGCGGAAAGCTCGGTGCGAACACGATCCAGTTTCATCGCCTCGAGTTCGAGCATCACCAGGGTGCCCGTCGCGTCCTGAGTCAGGGTTTGGTCGATTCGAAGTGCGATCTCTTCACCCGCCTGCAATCGGCCCTGGATAAGGTGCGATTCCATCAGTTTCTGCGCGATGTTTGCCATCATTCTTCTCCATGCCACTCGGGCATCAAGACTGCCGCATTCAACTGCATGAAACGTGCAGCTTTCATTCCGCCGACGGCGTTCCGGATCAGCAGCCCAGCACGCGGGTGGCAATGAGGCGTTCAATGTGGTTGCTCCGCGGCCGGACAGCGGAATCAAGACTGGTCCCGGAAGCCGCTGGAGAGATCGCGTTTCGGACTGTGGACCTGCTCTCCCGTAACACAAGGAATTTTCCCGAAATCACCAACACCATCGGCATCTGGACGTTAAAGCGACTCACGATCACCATTTGTCGCTTTTTGGAATATAAAGTGCTGCCAAATCAATAGTTGTACGCCATCTGCGGACATGAATCATGGAGTTTGCCGCCGTGCAGTCGTTCTTTGTGAACGACCAAAATCAAAAACGTCGTGAGGTCCCCGAAAGTCGGAAACTTGTGACAGGAATGATACCGGATGAATAGACGCTCGTTTGAGAAACCGGAGCCGCTGGCGACGACCGGTAATTCGAGTTGGAGCCGAATTGGCCAAGAATCGGATTCCGCGATTCCCGTCGGAACATGTTGGCCGTGGGAACGCTGGTTGGTTCGCAAGCTCTTAGCCGCCTGCGGCAATCCTCCGGTCGATGTGGAGTTCTGGGATGGCTCGGCTATTTCAGCAAGCGGTGTCGAGGCTGCGGGAACGATCGTGATCCGTTCGAGAGCCGCTTTGTGGCGGCTGTTAACGAGTCCTGACGTAGGCTTTGGGGAGTGCTTCAGCGACGGTGCGATTCGCATCGAGGGGTCGCTGGTCGATCTGATGACGACAATCAACCGTGCGGTCGCTCGCATCTCGTTGAATTCAGTCGCGGGGTGGCTCGCCTACCATCCCTTCCGCAGGCACTCGCATTCGATCGCCGCCTGTCGGGGCAGTATCCATCACCATTACGACATCGGAAATGCCTTCTATCGTTTATGGCTCGATCCGCGAATGCAATACACGTGTGCTTATTTTTCAGCACAGGACCTGACGCTCGAACAGGCCCAGTTCGCAAAACTCGAGCACGTGTGCCGCAAGTTGCGATTGCGACCGGGCGAGCGGGTCTTTGAAGCGGGTTGCGGCTGGGGCGGGCTGGCTTTGCATATGGCCAGTCGCTACGGAGTCTCCGTGCGGGCTTTCAATCTTTCGAGTGAGCAGGTCGCCTTCGCTCGCGAGCAGGCTGAGAAGCAAGGCCTGACCGGTCGAGTGGAGTTCATCGAGGACGATTACCGGAATGTCACTGGCCGTTATGACGCCTTCATCTCGGTGGGCATGCTTGAGCACGTGGGACTGGAGAGTTTTCCAGAGCTGGGAAAAGTCATCAACCGGGTGTTGACGCCCGCCGGGCGCGGTTTGCTGCATTCGATCGGGCGAAATCGGCCTTGTCCGCTTGATCCCTGGACAGACAAACATATTTTTCCCGGAGCCTACCCCCCGTCGCTTCGAGAAATGCTGTCAATATTCGAACCGATCGGATTCTCGATCCTCGACGTGGAAAACCTGCGCCTGCATTACGCACGCACGCTCACAGAGTGGCTGGAACGCTTCGAAACTGCGGCGCCCGAGGTCAGTCGGATGTTTGACGACAAGTTTGTTCGAATGTGGCGGATGTATCTGGCCGGCTCGATCGCCACATTCGAAACGGGCGGGCTCCAATTGTTCCAGGTTGTGTTCGCCCGAGAATCGAACAATAAGGTTCCTTGGACGCGCGACGACTTATACCGTAAAGCTGCGACCGTCTGAACAGCAGGAGTCGCCATCGTGGATTACTGCGACTGTTTGATCGTCGGAGGAGGGCCGGCTGGGTCGAGCTGCGCTCGCGCTCTGGTCTCTGCTGGATTGGACGTGGTTGTTCTCGATAAAGCCGCGTTTCCTCGCGATAAGGTTTGTGCGGGATGGATTACGCCGGCCGTCGTGGATGAGCTGGCCCTGGATCTGAATGATTATCGGAGTCGCCACACGTTGCAGCCGATTACCGGTTTTCGCACCGGACTGTTCGGTCGCCGACAAATCGAGACTTCCTACGACCGTGTCGTCAGCTATGGAATCCGGCGGTGTGAATTCGATTCCTACCTCTTGCAGCGCTCGGCAGCACGTCTCCGCTTGGGGGAGCCGCTCGACGATCTGCGTCGGGAAGGCGCTCAATGGGTCGTCAATGGATCGATCCGCACGCCGCTTCTCGTGGGCGCGGGTGGTCACTTCTGCCCAGTGGCCAAGCGGTTGTCATCCGACGACGGCCAGGCATCGGCGGTCGTGCTGGCCCAGGAAATCGAATTCGAAATGTCTCCGCACGAGGCGTCACAATGCCGGGTTGCCGGCGAGATTCCGGAACTTTTCTTTTGCGACGACCTGCGTGGATACGGCTGGTGTTTCCGCAAACAGAATTTTCTGAATATCGGCATGGGTCGAGAGGGCGATTCTCAACTCGCGGCAAAGGTCGTATCCTTTTGCAAAATATTGCAAGACGAGGGGCGAATCCCCGCGGGTGTGCAGGCCCGCTTTCGAGGTCATGCCTATCGGCTCTACCCGGGGCGCCCGCGCCGGATCGTCGCAGACGGCGCCCTCTTGATCGGCGACTCGGCGGGACTGGCTGGTCCGCAAAGCGGTGAAGGAATCCGTCCGGCGATCGAATCGGGACTCTTGGCTGCCACCGAGATTGTCGCCGCCGCCGGCGACTATCGGCAGTCGTCTTTAGCGCGGTTCGAGACTCGAATTGCCGATCGCTTCGGCTCGCCCACAAAGGCCGTCCGTCGGCCGTGGCTTCCCGAGGCCTGGAGATCGGCTGTCGGACGGCTTTTCCTGGCGACACATTGGTTCACACGACACATTGTCATCGATCGATGGTTTCTCCATTCACACCAACCTTCCCTGGCCTGGCCAAGAAAAGAGAGGACGGACCATCATGGCAACACTTGTACCAGCTCGGCGAGTAACGGTCGTGACCGAGTCAAGTCTCGAACGCGTTCTTCTGGATGAGCTGTCGAAAATTGGCGTTCACGGGCACACTTCAGCGCATGTTTCGGGAGCCGGGCGACACCAACTCAGTGAGGATTTAATGCCCTGGAACACGGCGATTCGGTGCGAGATGGTCGTCTCGCCCGGGATTGCCGATGAGGTGATGGATTATCTCCACGGAGAGCAATTCAAAGGCCATCCACTGGCGTGTTGGGTCGATGACACATGGATTGACTCGCGCGACAATTTTTAAGCGATCCGTGATGGCCCTGATTTGCCGAACGGATTGCAGGAAACGGAGGGACCCATGAAGACTTACACGGCGATTATCTATCATTGCGTCACGTGCGGCCGCGTCGAACATTCGGAATTGGAGTCAGCCGCTCCACGATGCTGTGGGAGCGAAATGACGAAGGCTGCTGAAGAGACGATTCGCAAGCCGGAGGCAGACGAGCCGGGCGGCACAGAAGATGCCGCGAAGAAAACGAACCGGAAGCCCGCCAAGTGATGGACCGAGATTTGGCATTCTCCCTCGCGCTCGGCGGGGTTATTCTGAGGGAATGGCAAGCACAGAGAAAACAGAGAAATTCGACGCAACGCCTCTTCGAACCGATCGCGCGGTCTCGCATTTCTCGATATGGCTCTCGTATTTTTGGACCGCCCGCACGCCGGATTTCAAACGAATGTTCGTCGCGGGCGCCGCCACGATCGGGATCGGATCGGGAGCCTTGGCCGCCTGTCTCTCGCGACCGGATGCGTTAGCAGCGCTGACGCTCATTCCGGCTTGGTGCTGGCCGCTGGCCGGCGTGACCGCGACGATTCCCGCCTGGCGAATTCGTGGCCGCCGGATGGCCTGCGCGATCAGCGTGCTGTGGATTGCTTTTGCAATCGGCTGGGCCGAGGATTTCTCGTCGGCCGCGAGATCCGTCGGTGCGATATTTAATTCCAAGCCGGCTCTGAGAAGCACGACTTTGCGAATCGTGTCGTTGAATTGCGACAGCAATGCGAGCTGCCTCGCCGACTTGCAACGCACGAACCCCGACATAGTTTTGCTTCAGGAAGCGCCGGGCGTACCCGTACTGACGGACATAGCCCGGCAACTCTACGGCGACACAGGGCGCTTCCTCAGTGGTGGGGACACGGCGATCCTGGCGCGCGGTGTAATTCAACAGCAATTCGCGGATCGAAGTGCGCACTTCGTCTCCGGAAAGATCCTCTTGGAGGGCGGCCCCAGCGTCCAATGCATTTGTCTCCGTCTTGCGCCGCCTCCGTCCCGACTCGATTTTTGGAACGGCGGATTCTGGTCGGAGCATCGGGACTTGCGGAACGTACATCGCCGGCAATTACGTCAGATCATGAATCACATCGAGTCACTAGCGGCATCACAGCCCTTGATAGTCGGCGGTGATTTCAACGCCACCGGATTGGACACGGCACTCGACGAACTGCGGCCGACGCTGGCGGATGCATTTGTCAGGCATGGCACGGGCTGGGGTGCGACGGGAACCAACGACTGGCCACTCTTTCGCGTCGATCAAGTCTGGACAGATTCTCGTCTCCGGCCGATCCGCGTCTATGCCAGAAAAACGAAGTCGTCGGATCATCGCCTTGTCATTTGCGACGCGATCGTTCGCGAATGACATTTCCGGGCAGGTTGAATGTTTTCGTCATCCCGTTTTCGGGTCTTTCGCTTCTTTCGTGGTTCCCTCCCGTATTTAAATCGCTGAAGCGGAACCACGACAGAAACGAGGTTTCTCACCGGAATTCCTGGGTCGGTTTCCGGTCATAGTTGGGGTTCTGCCCCAGCCCCCGGCATTTTTTCAGCAAAAGTTGCCCAGGAATTCTGGTGAGGAACCAGACGCGAAAGGATACTTTACCGTTCCACAGACTGTTCGCCGATTCGGTACAGGTGCGAATCGGAGCGGATGATCAGCGAGTCGCGCCAGACGGCGGGACTGGCCATCAACTGGCCGTCCAGATGATTCTTCGACAGCACTTCCCAGGCATCGCTGGCCCGCGCGACGGTCACGTCTCCCTGACGGCTGGAGAACAGGAGCTTTCCGTCAACGGCCAGCGGCGAGGCCGAGTGATTGCCGACGGCGCGGTCTCGGAACAACACTTCGCCCGATTGTGCGTCGGCGCAGGTGACCACTCCCTGATCGGAAGCCATGTAGATGCGGCCATCGACCACGATGGGAGACGACATGGCGGGCACCTGCTTGCTGATCCGCCAGGCGACATGCGAATTCGTGACATCGCCGGTTCCATCGACCCGAATGGCCACGAGCTCGGGCGTCATGTACCCGGTGCAAATGTAGACCATGCCATTCGCGTAGATCGGGCAGGGTGCGTTCGAAAAGCCCTCGCCATGCCGGACCTGCCACAGCGGCTGTCCGTCGCGCGGATTGTACGAGACGACCCATTGGGCGCCGGGAATGACGACTTGATCACGGTGGCCGTCATTGAAAACGAGCGGCGAACTGAACGCTTTGTGCATGTCCCCCGCGTCGCCCGTCATCGGAGGACGCTTCGTCTGCCAGACCGGCTTGCCCGTCGCCACGTCCAGCGCGACGACTGATTGAGAGTCGGTTCCGTCGCAGGGGATGATCAAGAGGTTGTCGTAGACGACCGGTGAACTGCCCGGCCCCACGCTGTGTTCGAGCGGCAATCGGGTTTTCCAGGCGATTTCCGCCGTCCTGGTATTCAGGCGGGCCGTCCCCAGATTTCCGAAATGGCAATACAACCGCCCGCCGTGCAGAACCGGTGTGGGAGACGCATAGCTGTTGAGCGAGTGGATTGGCTCAGGATCCTGTTGCGTGAGCAACTCCACGTTCTGCAGAATGCGGCCTGATTCCAGATCGATAGAAATGGCACGCAGGCTCACCGAATCGATGATCTCCATCTCCTTCGCCAGCGGATTGGAGGCGAGCTCACTGCGCAACACCTCTTCTTTACGTGCGGGAGTGGCGTCTTTGACCACGGCCGTCGTCAACCAGCAGACGCCGCCGGAGATCACCGGAGAAGACCAGCCGCGCCCCGGGATCGGCAATTTCCACAGGACGTTTTCGAATTCGCTCCACGCGACAGGGATGCGCCCGGAAGTCGCGCGGCCCTGGCCATCCGGCCCGCGGAACTTGGGCCAAGCGTCGCCGGCCGCGTGTTCGATTGCGAAATCCACCAACTCCTGACAACGGAAGAAGCCCTCCCAGTAATTGTGTCCCTGGTCTTTCGCCACGACGAGTTTCACCGAGGCCCCTGCTCCCTCCATTTCGTAACGACGCACGAACTCCGCCGAATTTTCGTGGAGGGGAACGACCTTGTCGACGTCGCCGTGAATCAGAAACGTGGGCACGCGCGCCTTGGCCAGGGAGCCGACGCGCTCGATGGGATTATTCTCTGCCGACCGTTCCCCGAGTTCTTTGGCCGCCATGCCGTAAGCCGCAGCGGCCTTGTCGAGTCCCGGATAAGTCCGTAAGTCGAAGACGGGATAGATTCCGACGATGGCTGCCACTTGATCGGGATGCTCGACGGCCCAGTTGCAGATCATGAGTCCGCCGCGACTTCTGCCGAGCAGCACGGGCCTGGCGGCGAATCCACGCCGTTCGGTCATCTCGTTGTAGAAGTCGGAATACAAAGTCCGTCCTGCGGGACCGCCATAAGATTCGCCGACGTCGATCCCTGCCACGGTAATTCCTGCCGCCAGGAACTTTTCGTGCATCCACTTCTCATGCGCATCGGGAAGGCCGGGCAAGGTCGGTGCATACCAGATCCACGGCTGCGGTTTCCGTCGTAGATTCTCTGCCGGCTGCATGACAAAGGCCTGGGCCTCCTTGACCCGAAACGTCTCACCCGCGAGCGGCAATTGCTTCGGCGGGGCTGCCGCCGCGGCGGCTTTGAGCGTCTCGCGCCACTCCTGATCGAGGTCATCGAGGTTCTTGCCGGTCAACTCCGTGAACACCTCATTTTGATATTTCCCATCCCGCATCAGTCGATTGAGTTTGAGCACCAGCTCTTTGTCGTACCGCCCGGCGACATAGGCCAGAAATGCGGCCGTGACGCGATAACTATTATTGTAATGGGCGCGCTCGGCATCGATCCGACCGAGATTGCCGGGTTCGAACTTGAAAAATCGCACGTAGTCGGCGACTCCTTCGACAAGCCAGCCGGGATTGCCCCGGCCTCTGTACTGCTGCACGACGTGGGCCGTTTCGTGAACCATCGCCCCGACGTCATCGGGATGATCGGTGAAAAACTTGACTGAGCCGGTAATGCGGTTGCCGCTGGCTTGCGCCACGCCGCGGTAACGCGAGCTCAACGTCATCGTGACGAAATGCGAAGGCTTAAACCCTTCGCTCTTGAGCTCTTCATTGATCATCGGGTAGGCCCGCTCGCAGATTCGGGCCACGTTGTCGGCCCACGACTGCATTTCGGGCGCGTCCTTGACGTCGACTTCGAACTCGACGGGGTATTTGAAGACTGCCACCGCGGGCTCGCAGGCGATTTTGATCTCTCGAATTGCCAGCGGATGTTCATGATCGACGGCAGGCTGGATGCGAATCGCCTTGATGCGCGCACCCCCTGCATCACCGCGCGCCTGCCCATCGGAAAACTGCAGGAGCTGTTTGAACGTCTTTCCGTCCGCCGAGATTTCGAGCCTGCCCGATTCGAGCCGGTCGGTGTCGTCGGCGCGCCCGGTCACGACCGACACCAGGCCGGCGACGACCGGTTTCTCGAACACCAACGTGAAATGATCGGTACTGCGTGGATTCGTCGATGTGCCGAACCATGTGGCATCGTCGCCGTCGAACGCGAACTGACGAATCTGGCGGTTACCCGTGGCGAGTGTGGTGTCGATTTCGGCGGTGATCGGCGGGTTTGTTGGATCGCCGCTTGGTTCGGCACGGGCCAGCATGGCAAGCGTGTGCAGGGAAAGCACAAAAATGATCGCGATGCGATGGAGATGCGCCATGCACGATTTGAGACAACTGCGGAATGCGTTCATTCGGCGTGCTTTTGACATATAGAGTGGGTTGGGCTCACCGTGTGATTTCGCGGGGGTGGTGGTTGTCGACTGCGTTGGCAATTAATCACTCGACGAAGAAGCTCTTAGAGCAATTCACGAAGCAGAGCTTCGAGAGCTGCGTTCCCCAGCGGAGCTTGGGACCGAGTTCGTCGAGCCGCTCGGCATGTTCAAAAAAAAATGCCACGCCCGATTTCGAGAGCGCCGTCCGTGGAGAGTAGCGCTATTGAGAAGGCTATTGCAGTTGCGCGAGCGCGTCGAGAGCCTGCCGAACTTGATCGGCGCCACCCAGCGTATCCACCAGTTTTTTAACTTCAACCAGTTGCTCGAAGCCCAAGCTCCTCGTCGACGCCTTACGTGCGGCAGACTGCACAGCCGGCGAACGTCGCTGGCGACCTTTGGCGGGCTTCTTGTACTTGACGCTGTTGACCAAAGTGATCTTCACCTTGATCCCCTTCTCCTGCAGGCCTTTGACGACCGCCTTGGGACTGGCGTGTGGATTTTCCTGGAGGTAATCACGGACCGCCTGAGTCCTTTCACCACGCTTCATTCTTGCCATGACGAACACACCTTTGCTGATTCGGGGGCTTTTAGAGACTGGCCCGACAGGCATAAGTCTACCGGCACGAACTGCGTTAATGCAATCATCGGCCAATGTAGTCGTTCTCACTCCGTGAGACGAGATATTGAAAGACCTCGCGCAGTTGGCGATTGAAAAAGAAACGACGTCGCGGGCATGCGCGCCGACTCTTCTGGAAGGGCCGGCCGGGGCGGGCAAGTCATTCCTGGCCCTCGATCTGGTCTCACGACTGTGCGACGATCACCCCTGCCCCGAGTGCGTTCCCCACAGCCGGAACGGGGCGAAAAGGCTGATTCCGTGCCGGATCCCTCTCTGATTTCTGCAGCGGCAAGAAAGACCTGGCTGAGTTGATCCACCGACTCAAGAAACTCGTCCGCGAGCGCCCAGTGGCGATCGTGGCGACCTTGCGCGCCACGGCACGATTCGACCGGCAAGGAGGCCTCGTCGTGAAGATGAGCGGCAATCGGGTGAATCGCAGGGTGACCGGACGGGCGAGAATCCGGATGAGCAGGAGGTGGCGAGGCCGGCCTCGACTGAAAAAATTGCGCAGACCGTGAACGAAGAGCCCGTCGAGTGCCAGGCGGCGATCGAGCATCATGACGCGAACCCGGCGGCGCCTGTCGCTATGGCATTGCCCGGACAAGAATTCGAGCAGCCGGCCCCATCACCGCAGTTGCCGGTCGAATCAAGCCGCCGGCCGTTGTCACGGGCAGATCTCCAGATTCCGTGGGAGGGGAGTCCGTGAAGCCGGCTCAATCCGCTTGGCGCACTGCTCGATCAGATAGATAGCTGCCGCCGAAACGATGTCGGAAAATGAATGAGATCTATGAAATGTATGTAGAAACGGCCGGGAAATGGGATTCATGAAAGCACGAAGCAAGACGGAGGGCTTGGAATCGCCGGCCTGCAACCGCAAGTGATTGTTTCGCCCTTTCAGGGCTCGCGTTCGTTTATGACGCGTAGACCAGGGCGTTGCCCCTGGACTGGATTGTTCTGGCCTTTCAGGCCACACAGTTTGTGGCGTCCGTCCGCCTGAAAGGCGGCAACATGCCAGCTCAGGGCAATGCCCTCGGAATTTGGCGCCACCCACGTGTCCATCGCGCTGAAAGGGCGAAATGATGTCGGCTGGCCTGGGTCTTTTTCGAAAATAGAAATCTGTTCGGAATTCTTGTTGACGGATTCCGGATTTCGTGCGAATAATGAAAGCATCAACGGCGTCTGTCGGCGGACTGCACGGGGCACTCCGAACGGCAAGACCATCCCTCGGCACTTCCGGCCACGCGCGAAATAACGCAGCCCGTCGAGGAGTTGACGCATCGCCATGCACGGCGGGGAGTTTTTCACTCTCTGCTCCCGCGTGACGCCGCGTCAACTTCTCGACGGGCTTTTTTTGCGCGCACAATCTCGTGCAAAAACTCGATCCCAAGCGGAGCTTGGGATCGAGGAGAGATTCCATTCAAAGAAATACGGAGCGAACAATATGCAGACGGCAACATACGATGTTCTCGAAGACGACGAAGCCTGTCCGTTCGACGGGAGCTGCGATCCTGCTTCCCGCGAGATGACCTTCAAGATCGCCACGCGCGACGGCGTCCGCTTCGATCGGGCCGTGCTGATCGACGGCGCGTCGGCACAGCTGGATTGGCTCTGGCCGGGAAAAATTCCGCTCGGGCGGGTGACTCTCCTGGAAGGGCCGGCCGGGGCGGGCAAGTCGTTCGTGGCGCTCGATCTGGTCTCACGACTGTGCGACGATCGTCCCTGGCCCGACGGCGTTCCCCACAGCCGGAACGGGGCGAAAGGGCTGATTCTGTGCCGGCAGGACGACGCGTGCAGCATCGTCGGCGCCCGGCTCGAAGCGCTGGGGGCCGATCCGGAACGCTGCATGCAGTTTCTCGAGTTCGAGACGGTTGACGAAGAAGGGGCCCGGTTCCGCGAGCGCCCTGTCTCGTTGCCCCTCGATTTGCCGGCCCTGGAACGGTTGCTGGACCGGGACCTGTCGATCCGCCTGGTGGTGATCGATCCCCTCTCCGATTTCTGCAGCGGTAAGAAAGACTTGGCCGAGTTGATCCATCAGCTCAACAAGCTCGTCCGCGAGCGCCCGGTGGCGATCTTGGCGACGTTGCGCGCCACGGCACGGTTCGACCGGCAGGGAGGCCTTGTCGTGAAGTCGCGCT
>DASYAR010000145.1:0-5139 GCA_036501235.1 Planctomycetaceae bacterium | reverse complement strand
GGTGAGCGGCGGCCGTGAATTCGCCTGGGGAATCGGAACGTGGGGTGGACATGCGCTCGAGTATCCGCTGACGCCCGCCGCGGCCCGATTCACGACCGGAGTCGGTGTCGATGGGGCAGCGGGAGAGGGGGGCTGCGTCCGCGGACGGATCGAGTGGGCGAGCGGCGGTGCGACTGCCGAACCACGACAGGTGCTGCGCGAAACTGAAATTTTGCTGGGAAACAGCAAGAGCTCGCCCCCGGTGAGCGTCGACTTCCCCACCCGAGCCGGCACTCCCAAACTGCGATTGGTGTCCGACGCGGTGATCGACGGTGCGCCCTCCGGAACCGATCGGTTCGACATTCGCGATTTCTGCAACTGGCTCGAGCCACGGATCGATCTGCAGCGTGAAACCTGGACGGCCCATGTCGCCGCGGCAATCCCCGTATCGTATCCGTCGCTGGCCGGATGGAAGATCGACGGCGCGCTGGGCCGCGACTGGAAGCCGACGACGCAGTGGGACGTGACAACACGGCCGTATCCGTCTTTTCATCGCGAATGGGTGCTGCCGGGATTCCCGCTCACGCTCAAGCGCACGATCATGGTTCCCAAATCGGGGCCGGCACGCTGGAACGTGCAGGTGCGGCGGGCCAGTCGCGCTGCGGGGGCCTGCCGCTTGGATGCCTTCGTCAATCAGCGGCCGATTGCCAGGTTGCCCTTGGCGGATGTCCTGTCCGACGGGCAGATTCAACCCCTCACGATCGATCTGGCGGGCTTCGCCGGACGCGAAATGCAGATCGAGCTGCGGCTCGTTCCGCTCGCCGGCGAGACGAGAATCGTGTGGGAAGGAGCCGAATTCGAAGCGGCAAAGTAATCGTCTCGACGGAACGAGATGGCTACATTTTCATTCTTCGGCGGTGAGGTTCTTGACCGCCTGGAGGATTGCGTCGATTCGTGATTGATCGAGCTCAACCGCGCGGCAGGCGAAATTGGCGGTCACGGTGAGGTCGCGGTACAGAATGACGGTGACGGCTGCGTCGGCATGGATCGTGCCGCCGGCCGAACCGTCCGACGGCGCGGCGGCAATCGTCAGCGGCAAGTCGACCTTCTCATCGAACGCCAGCGTCTGCACCTGCGGCAGCAGTTCTTTGCCATCGACCGGCAGAAACACGCCGAAGCTGCGCAGGCCCGCAGCGCGGCTGCGGTCAATTTCGGCGTCGATCCCTTTCAACAGAGTTTTCAACTCGGGCGTGATCTGCCGAATGAACAGCATGACGACGGGCCGGTCTCCATTACGGCACACATAGCAGACCGATTTGTTCTTGAGCGGCCCGGTAACGGCCCGCACGTAAAACGTGGAGACTTTGTCGCCGACTCTGGGGCCGGATTGAAGGGGCCTGACCGGTTCGCCGGCACAAGTCGCGGCCAGACATACGCACACCGCGATCACGGAAAGTGTCCCAGCAGCTCGTCGGACCATCACCGAGGATCCTCGCGATTCGTCTGTTGAATCGTCATGACGGTGATTGTAACCGGAGGGGCGGGTGGGAGTGAAGTGGAGTTGCTCGCCAGGCGACCCCCGCCGGCTTGAGCGGCAAGGTCGCCTTGTAAACAGTGCCGTGCGTCCGGCCGCTTCTCTCCCAGAATTTCGCGGCAGACTTGCAGCACCGCGACTGCTTTTCGACACTGCATATTGACCCCTTCGATAATTCGTATCGCTGGCAAGAATACGATCGCGTCATGATTCTGCTGAAAGACCAGACCCTCCCCGAGTTGTCGCTGGCACTTGCCGACTTGGCCCCCTCCGAGCGATTTGTTCGACAGTTGCAACGCCTGGCCGTGCGCAAGGGAATCGTCGAGATACCGGTCGATTTGCCGAATGTGTCGCGTCGGCTGCTGCAGCAGGTCCGCGAGCGGGTCGCGATTCCCCGGTTGAAGCTGATCGACAGAGCCGTTTCGCCGCAGGATGGATTCGCGAAATATCTGTTCGAGGGAGAGGGCGCCGGAAGATTCGAGGCCGTTCGCATTCCTCTGCTGCATCGGCCGGACGACCAGAAGTACGTGATCTGCGTCAGCTCGCAGGTCGGTTGCGCTCTCGATTGCGCTTTCTGCGCCACGGGGCGGATGGGCTTTCAACGAAATCTGGCAACATGGGAAATCGTCGACCAGGTGACGCAGATTCAGGCCGATTCCCAGCACCCGGTGCGCGGCGTCGTGTTCATGGGGATGGGGGAACCGATGCTCAACTACGACCGAGTGATGAAAGCAGCTCAGATCTTCACTGAGCCCAGCAGCCTGGCCATCAATTCCAAGTCGATTACGATCTCAACTGTGGGAGTTGTGCCGGGCATCCGACGGTTTACTGCCGAGGAGCGTCGCTATCGCCTCATCGTGTCACTGACAGCGGCCGATACCGAGAAACGAAAGAGGCTGTTTCCGATCGAGCGCGTTCACCCATTGCCGGAACTGCTGGCGGCGGTGCGGGACTATCATGCAGCGACAGGGAAACGGATTACCTTCGCCTGGACAGTGCTTTCCGGAATCAACACGGGACGGGAAGACGCCAGGGACTTGGCCGAATTGACTCGCGGCTTGCCGATCTTGCTCAATCTGATCGACGTGAATGATCCCACGGGTGAGTTCCGCCGGCCTTCGACCGAAGAAGCCAATCTGTTTCGTGACTATCTGCGAGAAGAATTGTCGATGCCCATCCAGCGCCGCTACAGCGGGGGCCAGGATATCCACGGCGCCTGCGGGATGCTGGCTGCGACAACGACGACTGTGGAGACGGCATGATCGAGTTGCAGAAGTCGCCGGATCAATACCTGCTGCGCGATGCCGTCCTGGAATTCTCTCTGCGTTTTGTCGCCGACCGTTGGCAACACGCCGTGTCTGTGCGGCATGACGATTCCTGGCGTCCTGTGCTGATTTCGGACGAAGGATGCCCCACTGACGCCGTCCTCTGCTCACCGGCCTTCCAGGATTTGCGATTCGAGCAGCCGGCTGAGGGAATCTTCGAATTCCAATTGATGGGTCAATCAGGCAAGGGAGTCTATTCGGCAGCCGTGCGACTTGATGCTGCTGAGCGAATGCTCGATTTCGATCTCTGTGCCCGAGGACCGGCCACGGATCCTGCGCTGTGCACCGCCAGCACGTATCGCCTGGCAGGCGACGGTCCATTACCAAATGCCAGGGTGGAAGGCGGGACAGCGATCATTGGCACGGTGGACGGCTGCTCGATCAGAATCATTCCGGTTCCAATCGTGGGCAGTCCGCCGAACGAATGCCGGCTGGCCGGAGAAGCGCACGACCGCCGGCTGACAGTCGGCTGCTTCGAGACGTCGGTTTCGAACCAGGCTGGGGCCTCAGTTTCCGCTGGAAAAACCAGAAGCATTCGCTGGCGGCAACGAATGACTGTGTCCGGGCAGCCTTGATTTCAATCCGGCGATGGTTCAGAATGCCGCAGGTTTGTGTGTCAAAACGGGATCATGAGGAATCGGCATGTCGTTTAACCAAGTCGAGACGCTGAAGAAGCAATACACGGATAAATATGTCGAAGTCGATGCCTCGGTCCCCGAGCTGCGCCGCTTCAAAGGGCTGACGGGACAGGTGAAAACAGTCAACATGAGCGGTCGGGCGCTCGTGCAGTTCGAGCACCCGGTCGACATCAGTTGGTACGACATCGAGCCGTCGTATCTGCATGTCGTCGACGCGCCGGTCAAGAAGGGGACAGCAGGCAAGCACGGAGAAGCAGAGAAAAAGCCGGCAGCCGAAGCCAAGGCGAGCCCGGCGGCGCCTGCATCCAAACCGGCCGGGGCAAAGCCGGCGGGAAAAAGCCCGCTCGAGATGGCCCGCGCTCAGGGGGCGGCGGGTTCCGGTGGTGGAGCTGCCACCGCGCCGGCCGCGGCGGGCAAGCCATTGTCGAAAATCGAGCAGGCCCGCCTGCAAGGCGCAGGTGGCGCTGCCAAGGGAGCGGCCCCCGCCGCTGCTTCCGCTGCTGCAACGCCCGCAGCGCCCGCGGTGGGTGCCGCCGGCAAGCCGCTCTCGAAATTGGAAATGGCCCGATTGCAAGGCGCCGGCGGCGCAGCCAAAACCGCGGCACCGGCTGCCCCCGCCGCACAATCAGCGGCAGCACCGGCTCCGAAACCGGCACCGGCTGCACCAACCGTCGGCGCATCGGGCAAACCATTGTCCAAGCTCGAGTTGGCCCGATTGCAAGGCGCAGTCGGAAGTGGCGGAACCGCGCCAGTCGCTGCGGCTCCCGCGGCTGCTGCCGCTCCTCCACCGGCGCCCGCCGCGGCCGCGAAGTCCGCCGCGGCTCCGAAACCGGCGCCGGCTGCACCCGCAGTGGGCGCATCAGGAAAGCCGTTGTCCAAACTGGAATTGGCTCGATTGCAGGGTGCAGTCGGAAGCGGCGGCAGCGTGCCGGCCGCTCCGGCTTCTGCCGTCACTCCGCCTCCGGCTCCAGCCGCTGCTCCGAAACCCGCGGCCGCTCCGCCTGCGGCGGCTCCAGCCGCGGCCGCGCCCATCCCTACGACCGGTCCTGACGGTAAACCTCTTTCGAAAATCGAACTCGCCCGCCTGCAAGGCGCATTCAAAGGAAACCAGTAGACATGGAACGCACGTTGATTTTGTTCAAGCCCGATGCCGTTCAACGCCGTCTTGCCGGGACGTTGCTGTCGCGGCTGGAAAACAAGGGGCTGAAAATCGTGGGGTTGAAGATGCTGCGGGTCAGCAAAGAGCTGTCGGCCCGGCACTATGCCGAGCACGTCAGCAAGCCTTTCTACCCGCTGCTTGAAGAATTCATCACGTCGGGGCCGGTTGTAGCCCTGGTCGCAGAAGGACCGCAGGCCGTCACGGTCGTTCGCACGATGATGGGGCCGACCAACGGCGCACAGGCCGCCCCCGGTACGATCCGCGGCGATTTCGGCGTCAGCCGGCAAATGAATCTGATGCACGGCAGCGACAGTGTCGATGCGGCGAAGCGCGAAATCGAGGTCTACTTCCGCCCGGAAGAGCTCGTGAGCTACGAGTCGACCCTAAAGCCATGGGTCTGCGCCGGCGACGAGATGAAATAGTCGAAACGAAAGAGCAGCGCCGACTGACACTTCAGATCATGTGACATTCGTTTAGCCGCTCCGCTTGCGGTGCGCGTTTTGT